>SKQS01000033.1 GCA_007118895.1 Wenzhouxiangella sp. | reverse complement strand
GGACGCAGCAGGGTACCGGTAAGGTAGGACTCCCAGGGCTCTTCGGCTACTGACTCGACAACCGCGGCCAGCAGGTTGTAGCCGAGATTGGAGTAGCTGAAGTTCGCACCGGGCGCCGAGTCAGGCTCGAATTGCTGGATGCGCGACAGGAACTCCTCCAGGCTGACCGGCTCGAAGCGCGGTTCGCCGGACCAGGCGCGATTGACGATCTCGGCAGGCAATCCGGCGGTGTGGGTCATCAGGGCGTGCAGCGACAGGTCGCCAATCGGCGGAGCCAGATCGGGCAGAAACCGGCCGACCGGCTCTTCAAGGCCGAGACGCCCCTCGGCGGCCAGGGCGAGGATGGCGCTGGCAGCAAAGGCCTTGGTGATCGAGGCCAGGGGCATGACTGAATACTCATCCACGGGCTGATCGCTGTCAGGGGTGATGACCCCGTAGCCGGCGATCTTGAGGACTTGCACGCCGTGAACGATGGTCAGCTGGCCGGCGAAGCCCTCGGCGGCAAGGGACTCGAGATACGGCCCGGTTCGGCCCGGATCGAGACCGTGTGCAGGCCCGATCGGGACGCTGGCACAGGCTGCCAGCAGCAGGCTACAACTCGCGAATGTCGACGAAAGCGCCCGAGTCATGGTCACGCGAAAACTGTGGCAGAAGTTTCAGGATCCGTGCGGCCGCCTGGCGAGAGTCGGGCATGTCGTCAGTCCCGCGGGCCTGCCGAAGCTTTTGGACCGACGGATATTCCTGGTGGTCGACTTCCTCGCACAGGTAGTCCTGCATCGCGGTATCGACCAACCCCGGCGCCAGGCTGACCAGATGGGTATCGGGCATCTCGTGGGCATACAGGCGCACCAGGTTGTTCAGTGCCGCCTTCGACAAGGAGTAACCTCCCCAGCCGTAGCTCATGCTGACTGCCGCTCCGGAGGAAATGGCCAGTACCTGGGCAACCGGCAGCTGACGCTCGATCAGCCAGTCAAGGATCAGCTTGCTGCCCCACAGGTTGATGCGCATCAGGTGCTCCAGATCGTGCACATCGGTCTGGTGCAACGGCTGGATGCGGCCGAGGATGCCGGCATTGAGCACCACCAGGTCCAGCCGCAGGCAGTCCGACAGCAGTCGATCCAGCGCCTCCGGCACCGCGTTGAGATCGGCCAGATCACAGCGGCGGTCCCTGAGGGCTTCGTCGCTGAGCGGGCAGCCACGGCGCGACAGGCCCCATACGGTGGCCTGAGTGGCCAGCAGCTCTTCGGTCAGTCCAAGCCCCAGTCCGCTGCTGTTGCCGGTAATCAGAACGTTCATGGTCGATTGCCTCCTATCGTGGTTTCGAACAGGCGCAGGATTCTGCGGTACTGATCCAGCCAGCTTTCGGGATGACGGAATCCATGGCGCTCCAGCGGATAGGACGCCAGTTCCCAGTTCTCCTTCTCCAGCTCGATCAGGCGCTGCGACAGCCGGACAACATCCTGGTAGAACACGTTGTCGTCCAGCATGCCGTGGGTGATCAGCAGATGCCCTTCGAGGCCTTCAGCGAACTCGATCGGCGAGCTGCGGGCATAGGCCTCCGGGTCGATATCGGGGGTGTTCAGAATGTTAGAAGTATAGGGATGGTTGTAGTGCACCCAGTCGGTGACCGGGCGCAGCGCAGCGCCTGCAGCGAACACATCGGGTGCCTTGAACATCGCCATGAAGGCCATGAAGCCGCCGTAGGAGCCGCCGTAGATGCCGATCCGCCCGGGATCGGCGCCGTGCTCATCGACCAGCCACCTTACGCCGTCGATCAGGTCCTCGAGTTCCGGGGTGCCCATATTGCGGTAGATCGCGGTCCGCCAGTCACGACCATAGCCGGCGCTGGCCCTGAAATCCATGTCCAGCACCAGGTAGCCGCGCTCGGTCAGCAGGTTGTGAAACATCTGCTCGCGAAAGTACTGCGGCCAGCGATGCAGCGTGTTCTGCAGGTAGCCGGCGCCGTGAACGAACAGCACGGCCGGGCGGCGCACTGATGCTGGCGCATCATCCCGGGCCGGATAGAACTTCGACCAGATCGGTTGGCCGGCATCATGGCTGGAGGGTATGCCGACAATCTGCGGCGGTTGCCAGTCCATCGTCTGGTAATCCTCGCTGCGCGTATCGGTCAGCCACCGCCACTGGCCGGTGCTGCTGTCGACCATGGCCGCCTGGGGCGGCAGGTAGCTTTCCGAGGCCCGGACCAGTACCCGGTCATCGCCGGGAAGGGCGCTGAAACTCTCGATGCCCAGCTGCTCGGTCAGACGTGTCAGTGCCGGGTTGCTGAGGTCCAGCTGGTACAGGTCGAATTCGGTCGGGTGGCTCGCATTGCTGATCATCAATACCCGGCGTCCGTCGGGGTCGAACCAGGGGGCATGGATCTCGAACTCGCCGCGGGTCAGCGCCTGGGTCCGATCATCGGCCAGATCGATGCGATACAGGTGGGCGTAACCGGACTGCTCCGACAGCAGCCACAGATCGTCGCTGTTCGGGATCCAGCCGAAGTCATTGAATGCCCAGTTGATCCAGGCCGGATCGTTGAGCCGGTGACGCGCAACAAGCTCTGCCTCCTCGGCGGTGAGTGTGGCCAGCCAGCGATCCTTGTTGTCGATGGCCCGGAACTGCACCGCGGCAACCCGACCCTCCGGATGCCATCGCATGCCGGTAATGCGCACCGGTCTCAGGCTGCCTTCTTCCAGCGCCGGCGTCCCGGCTGCCTGGCGCAGTTCGGCCAGCGGATCGTCGCCAATGGCCGGCAGGCCGTCGAGCTCGATCCTGGTCTTTCTGCGGTCGACCAGGTCCAGCAACCACAGCTGATGGGCGGCCGGCTGGTTGCGACCGGCGCGGGTTCTGACCTGCTCGATATCGACATAGCCGTCGACAGTGACATAGTGCGGCATCTTGCCCTGCCGGCCCTGCTCATGGCGACTGCTTTCAATTGCCAGCAGCAGCCAGCGACCGTCCGGTGACAGACTGGAGGCGGCCGCCTGCAGGTTCTCTCCGAGATACCAGGGTGGCGCACTGCGGGTGGCATCGAGCCGCGCCGCCTTGATGCTTTCCCTGCGCTGTTCCTGTTCACGTTCGCGCTCCCGGGCCAGGGTGCTGAACAGCCTGAGTTGCATGATGGCCAGCTCGTCTTCGGGGTCTTCGTCGGGGTCGGCTTCAAAGCGCAGGTCGGCCACCGGCCAGCTCAGACCGCTTTCCAGCTGCACTGCCCACCAGGCGTTGTCGGCACGGAAGTACACCTGTTCGCCGTCGGCGCCAAACAGCGCTTGCCGGACCGGCAGACCGCGGCTGACCTGGCGGGCCTGACTGCGGCCAGGCTCATGGAGAAAAAGGTTGCCGTCACGAATGAACAGCGCTCGCTCGCCGTTGACGTCGAACACGGGGTTCGGCCCGTCGCTGCTTGCCCGCTGTTGGTGTTCGATTCGCTGCTGATCGCCACTGTCGAGTTCGATCCGGTACCAGTCGTCGACCTCGCTGCCCTGGCGCAGGGTCAGGAAATTTGCGCCACTGCCGTCAAGTTGCCACCACACGGCCTGGACCGGCTGCCCGATCCAGTCCGGGTCGGCCATGATCTGGCGCAGGTCGATGCCGGAGTCGGACTGCGCGCCGGTAGCGGTGCTGCCAAGGCCCAGGATCAGGATCAGGATCAGGATCAGGATCGGCGTCAGGGCCCAGGCGTTCAGCGGTCTTGCGTGCATTCAAGTTTCCCGAATCATCAAGTCACCTCAAGGATAACGTAACCGGCAGCGCGGGAAACATGCCGCTATCCGCCCAAAATGCAAATGTGCCCTTGCCAATAATTGGAGGCTTGTTTATAATGCGGAGCTCGATTGCGGGGTGGAGCAGTCTGGCAGCTCGTCGGGCTCATAACCCGAAGGTCGCAGGTTCGAATCCTGCCCCCGCTACCAGGTTTAAGTACCGAGAAAAAGGCCCCTGGTTCAGGGGCCTTTTTCGTTTGAAAAAATGGAAATGGCCCCGCACCGGCAGCTGGCCTGACTGGCAGGTTTGCCGGGCTGTGGGGCTTTATGAAGGAGCATGCGATGGCCAAGGTCGACAATCTGGACGAGTTGTTGCGACCGGTAGTCGAGGATCTGGGCTATGAGCTGCTCGGCATCGAGTACCAGGCCAATCCGAAAAATCGACTGGTCCGGGTTTACGTCGATCATGCCGAAAACGGAATCGACGTCGATGATTGCGCGGCAGTCAGCCGTGAGGTCTCGGCCATCCTCGATGTCGAGGATGCCATCGCCGGGCACTACACTCTTGAGGTTTCATCGCCCGGGGTGGAGCGTCCGCTGTTCAACGCCGGGCAGTTTGCGCGCTTTGCAGGCGAGGATGCGGTGGTGTTTCTGCATGTGCCGATCGATGGTCGTCGCAAGCTCAAGGGCCGGATCGTTGCCGGTGAAGGCAGCACGGTCGTGCTGGATGTGGAAGGCAAGCAATGGGAGCTGGACATGGCGGATGTGCGTCGTGCCCACCTGGCTCCGGATCTGGATGCGCTGTTCGCCGAAGGAGCGTAAGGAATAGTGGCTAGAAAAGCAGTGAAGAAAACCGAACCGGTCAAGACACCGGCCAGCAAGGGCAAGGAGATTCTCCAGGTCGCCGAGGTCGTTTCCAACGAGAAGGGCCTGGACCGCGAGATCATATTCGAGGCCATCGAGGCCGCGCTGGCTTCGGCAGCCAGGCGTCGTCACGAGCTCGATATCGACGTTCGAGTGGCAATTGATCGCAAGAATGGCGAATACGAGGCTTTCCGGCGCTGGGAGGTGCTTGGCGACGACCCGGAGGAGTTCGAGCTGGAATCGGAAGATCGCCAGATTCGCCTGAGCGAGGCCCGCGAGCACGATGCCGATCTCGAGGTCGGAGACTTCATCGAGGAGCCGATGGAGCCGCCGGAGTTCGGGCGCATTGCCGCCCAGGCCGCCAAGCAGGTGATTGTCCAGCGGGTGCGTCAGGCCGAGCGTGAGCAGGTGGTCGAGGCCTATGCCGACCGTGTTGGCCAGCTGGTCAGCGGCGTGGTCAAGCGCATGGAGCGTGGTGGTATCTATCTTGATCTGGGCGAAGGAGCCGAGGCTTTCATTCCCTCGCGCCATACCGTTCCCGGCGAGACACCGCGCGCCGGCGATCGCCTGCGCGGATTTCTCTACGAGGTGCGCGCGGAGCAGCGTGGACCGCAGCTGTTCGTCAGCCGCACCATGCCGGAGTTCCTGGTCGAGCTGTTCAAGCTCGAAGTGCCGGAATTTGGTCAGAACCTGATCGAAATCCAGGGTGCTTCGCGCGACCCGGGTCGCCGCGCCAAGATCGCCGTTCACGCACTTGATGATCGTACCGACCCGATCGGGGCCTGCGTCGGCATGCGCGGCTCGCGGGTTCAGGCGGTCTCCAACGAGCTGGCCGGCGAGCGAATCGACATCATCCTGTGGGATGAAAATCCCGCCCAGTTCGTGATCAACGCCATGGCGCCGGCCGAGGTGCACTCGATCATCGTCGATGAAGACTCCAACAGCATGGATATCGCGGTCGAGGAAGACAACCTGTCGCAGGCCATTGGTCGCGGCGGACAGAACGTGCGTTTGGCCGCCGACCTGACCGGTTGGTCGCTGAATGTCATGACCGTCGAGGAGGCCGAGGAGAAAAGCGACTCCGAAGCGCGCAACGTGCTGGAGATGTTCAAGGAAAAGCTTGACGTTGACGAGGAACTGGCCGGCATCCTGGTCCAGGAAGGCTTCACCAACGTCGAGGAAGTGGCCTACGTGCCAGAGTCGGAGTTGCTGGCGATCGAGGAGTTTGACGAAGGCATCGTCACCGAACTTCGTCGACGCGCCCGCGATGCCCTGCTGACCCAGATGATCGCATCGGAAGAGGAACTCGAGGACAATCGTCCCGAGGAAGATCTGCTGACGCTGGACGGCATGAACGACACCCTGGCCTTCCGCCTGGCCGAGCGCGGCATTCGCACCCGGGAGGAGCTGGCCGAGTGTGCGGTCGATGAGCTCGAGGACGTTCCGGACCTGGATCCGGAAGCGGCGGCTGCACTGATCATGAAAGCCCGCGAACACTGGTTCACGGAAGAGTAAGTATCGAGGATTCCCTATGTCTCAGGTCACGGTTAACCAACTGGCTGAAGTACTCGGTGTTGACACCGAACGCCTGCTCGTGCAGCTCAACGAGGCCGGCATCACGGTCGATGGCGCCGAGTCGACGGTGACCAACGAGGACAAGAAGAAGCTGCTGGCCTATCTGCGCAGCAGTCACGGAAAGTCGGATCAGGTTGACGCCGAGGCCGGCCCCCGCAAGGTCACGCTCAAGCGCAAGACGATCAGCGAGCTGAAGGTTCCTGCAGGTGGCGCCGGGCGCAGCCGCGGGCGTGGGGCCGCCCCGTCGCGCACGGTCAACGTGGAGGTGCGCAAGCGCCGTACCTACGTCAAGCGCGGCGCAATTACCCAGAAGGAACAGGAAGAGGCCGAGCGTGAAGCGGCCCGTCAGGCGCTGGAGGCGGCCCGACGCGAGCGCGAGGAGGCCGAACAGGCCGAGCGCGAGGAAGCCGAACGCAGGCAGCGCGAGGCCGAGCAGGCGCGCGAGGCCGAGGAGGCCGAGCGCAAGCAGCGCGAGGAGGCCGAGCGTCTGGCGCAGGAAGAAGCCGATCGCGAACGCGCCCTGGCCGAAGCGCAGGCCAAGATAGAGGCCAAGGTTGCCCGTGAGGCGGCAGCCAAGGAAGCCGAACGCCAGCGCCGGCGCGGCAGCGGCGCCAAAACGGGTGGTCGAGAGGAAACCGGGACCCGTTACGGTCGCGAGGAACTGCACGTGGCCAGTCGCGGCAAACGTCGCAAGCCCAAGCGCAAGGGCAAGATGACTTCTGTCGGCGGCGAGCATGGATTCCAGAAGCCGACCGAGCCGGTCAAGCGCCTGGTCGAGATCCCCGAGACGATTACTGTTGGCGAACTGGCCAAGTTGCTTGCGGTCAAGGCAGGGGAGCTGATCAAGACCCTGATGAACATGGGCTCGATGGTGACCATCAACCAGTCGCTCGACCAGGACACCGCCATGCTGGTTGTCGAGGAACTTGGTCATGAGGCGACGGTTGCCCAGACCCGCGATGTTGAACAGGAGCTGGCCGAACTTGGCGATGAGGAAAGCGGCGAGAAAGCAACCCGGCCGCCGGTGGTCACGGTCATGGGCCATGTCGACCACGGCAAGACCTCGCTTCTGGACTACATCCGTCGCGCCAAGGTTGCTGCCGGCGAGGAAGGCGGCATCACCCAGCACATCGGTGCCTACCATGTCGAAACCGAAAACGGCGTGGTGACCTTTCTCGATACTCCGGGTCATGCAGCGTTTACCGCGATGCGCGCGCGCGGCGCCCAGGCCACCGATATCGTGATCCTGGTGGTTGCGGCCGACGACGGGGTGATGCCCCAGACCAAGGAGGCCATTCAGCATGCTCGTGCTGCCGGGGTGCCGCTGATCGTGGCGATCAACAAGATGGACAAGCCCGAGGCCGATCCCGATCGGGTCAAGTCGGAGCTGTCAGCCGAGGAAGTAGTCGCCGAAGACTGGGGTGGTGAAGAAATTTTCGTGCCCGTCTCCGCAGTCACCGGTCAGGGGGTCGACCAGCTGCTAGAGGCGATTCTGCTCCAGGCCGAGGTGCTGGAACTGGAGGCTGTGCCCTCACGTCGCTGTCGTGGTGTGGTGGTCGAGTCCTCGCTGGACAAGGGGCGCGGCCCGGTCGCCACGGTACTGGTACTGGATGGCACGCTCAGGCGCGGCGACATGCTGCTGGCCGGAGAGGAGTTCGGGCGAGTGCGGGCGATGTTCGATGAGAGTGGTCAGAGCATTGACGAGGCCGGTCCGTCGATTCCGGCCGAGGTGCTCGGCTTGTCCGGCGTGCCCAATGCCGGCGATGACGTGCTGGTGGTGGCCGATGAGCGCAAGGCGCGCGAGGCGGCCGATCAGCGAAAGCGGGCCGCGCGCGAGGGACGTCTGGCCGAGCGCCAGGCCGCCAAGCTGCAGAGCCTGTTCGACCAGATGGGTGAGGGCGGCGCTGATTCGCAGTCGCTCAACCTGGTGATCAAGGCAGATGTTCAGGGCTCGGTAGAGGCACTGCGTGATGCGCTGACTCGCCTGTCCAGTGAAGAAATCAAGGTCAACGTGATCTCGGCCGGTGTCGGCGGCATCACCGAGTCAGACGCCAGCCTGGCGCAGGCTTCTGGTGCAGTCATCATCGGCTTCAACGTGCGCGCCGATGCTTCGGCCCGACGGATCATCCAGGAGGCCGATCTCGATCTCAACTACTACAGCGTGATCTACAACGCCATCGATGATGTCAAGAATGCGATCTCGGGCCTGCTCGGTACCGAAACGCGTGAGCAGATCATCGGTCTGGCCGAGGTCAAGGATGTGTTCCGGTCGTCCAAGTTCGGCGCCGTGGCCGGCTGCCTGGTGGTCGAAGGCGTGGTTCGCCGGACCAACCCGATCCGCGTACTGCGCGACAACGTGGTCATTTTCGAAGGTGAGCTGGAGTCGCTGCGGCGGTTCAAGGACGATGTCGGCGAGGTTCAGGCCGGCACCGAGTGCGGAATCGGGGTCAAGCAATACAACGATATCAAGCCCGGCGACCAGATCGAGTGTTTCGAGCGCATCGAAGTGCAGCGCACCCTGGAGGACTCATGAGCCATGAGCGGGCCGAACGGGTTGCCGGCCTGTTGCGCCGCGAATTGGCCGCCATTCTCCAGCACGAGTTCGAATACGAGATTCCACGCGGCCTGGTCAGCGTTACCGATGTCGAGGTCTCGCGTGATCTTTCCCATGCCCGGGTGTTCATGGCGGTACTCGAGATCGAGCAGGCGCCGGAGATCATCGCTTTCCTCAACGAGCATGTCGGGCGGGTCCGACACGAGCTGGCCGGGCGGGTGCGGCTGCGCCTGGTCCCGAGCCTGAAGTTCCTTCACGATACCTCGTCGGAGTCCGGCCAGCGCATTGAGCAGCTGCTGGCTGCCGCTCGCAGGCCGCGCGACTGATCGATCCTCTTGTGCAATGTCTGTCGACGGAATCCTGCTGCTGGACAAGCCGGTCGGGCTGACATCCAACGCCGCCCTGGGGCGTGCCAGGCGCATCATTGGCATGCGCAAGGCAGGCCACACCGGCACCCTCGATCCACTGGCCTCCGGACTGCTGATCCTGTGCTTCGGTGAGGCGACCAAGGTGTCGGGGTTTCTGCTCGATGCTGACAAGGCTTACCGCGCCGAGTGCCGTCTGGGTGCAACGACCGATACCGACGACAGCGAAGGGCAGGTGGTGGCCACGGCTCCGGTGCCAATGCTGGACAAGCACCGGCTGGAGGGGGTGCTGGCTGACTTTCGCGGCTCGATCGATCAGGTGCCACCGATGTATTCGGCCCTCAAGCACAAGGGCAGGCGGTTGTATGAGCTCGCCCGAGCCGGCCAGAAGGTCGATCGACCGGCCCGCCCCGTCATCATCCATGAATTGTGCCTTGACGAACTGCAGGATGATCGGTTGGCGCTGTTCATACGCTGCTCCAAGGGCACCTATATCCGTTCGCTGGTGCGCGACATCGGCCAGGCGCTGGGCTGTGGTGCCCACCTGACCGCACTCAGGCGCACCGCCAGTGCACCCTACCGGCTGGCAGACGCCATCACCCTCGATGATCTGGAGGGATTGAATGTCGATGAGGCGCGCGCCCGCCTGTTGCCGATCGACAGCGCGCTGATGCAACTGCCGGCAGTCCGGCTGGACGCGATCGAAGCCCGGCGCATCGGACACGGCCAGGAAATCACCGTCGACGGGAATGCGGTGACAGGTTCCGGCCTGGTCCGGCTGTACGACAATGACCGTTTCATCGGGATTGGGGAGATCAGCCCTGCGGGCCGGCTGCGACCGCGGCGACTGCTGGCTCAAGGTGCCTCGTGATAAAGTTCGGATACGGTGTCGCCTGGCGGCGCTGGAAGTTTCGAAGGAACAGTCATGGGTGAGATCACGCAACTGCTGCACAATGATGGCGACCCGCCGGATCTTGATGCAGTTTTCAACCAGCTCTACCCCGAGCTGCGCAGCATCGCCGTGGCCAGGCTCGCCCAGCTCGCGCCAGGCCAGACCCTGACCCCGACCTCGCTGGTCAATGAGGCCTATCTGAAACTGATACGAGCCGAACATCTCGAGCTGGAAAGCCGCCGTCACTTCTTCTGCTGTGCGGCCAAAGCCATGCGCCATATCCTGGTCGACAGCCTGCGAGCATCCGGTGCCCAGAAGCGGGGCAATGACCTGCCGCAGGTGACCCTGCACGACAACATCGCGGTGCTCGAGCAGCCGCGTCAGCTGCTCGATCTGGACCAGGCCATGAACGAGCTGGAACAGATGAACCCGGACCAGGCCAGGGTCGTGGAGCTGAAATTCTTCGGCGGATTCTCCGCGCCCGAGATCGCTGAGCTGCTGGAGATTTCCGAGCGTTCGGTGTGGCGTCAGTGGGAGCGGGCGCGGGCCTTCCTGCACGCCCGGCTAGCAAGCCGGGACTGACAACCTTCAACCCACCTTGTTCATCATCCTTCCGTCGCGATGCGCCGTCAGGTGCCGCAGTAGGCAGGCTGGTGAGTAAGGTGGGTTCAAGGTCTCAGTCGCTGCTCAGGGCGTACTTCTCGACCTTCAGTGCTGAAGTCACGTGGGGATCGAAGGCGTGTCGCATCGGGGTGACCAGCTTGAACGGAGCGGACATCAGGTGGCCGGTCTGGAGCCAGCGGTCACCGCCGGCAATATCCATCACCACGCCACCAGCTTCCTGCACCAGCAGTGCGCCGGCGGCCACGTCCCAGGGTTTCAGCCCCAGCTCCCAGTAGCCGTCGAGTCGACCGCAGGCGGTGTAGGCCAGGTCCAGCGAGGCAGTGCCGGCCCGACGAATATCCTCGACCTGGTCGAACACGGCGTCGAACATGCCGCGATAGGCTTCAAGCAGGCGCCGCTTGCGAAACGGGAAGGCGGTGCCGAGCACGGCGCCCTTGAGTTCGCGTCGACCCGATACGCGAATCCGCTGGCTGTTCAGAAACGCGCCTTCGCCGCGGCTGGCGGTAAACATCTCGTCGCGCAGCGGATCGTATACCACGCCGTGCTCGATTCGACCGCGCACGGCCAGAGCAATCGAGATCGCGTAGTGGGGAATGGCGCGCAGGTAGTTGGTCGTGCCATCGAGCGGGTCGATGATCCACAGGTGATCGCCTTGTCCGGTCAGGCCGGACTCCTCGCCGAGAAAGGCATGGTCTCTGTGGCGCCGGGAAATATACTCGCGGATGACCTGCTCGCAGGCGCGGTCGACATCGCTGACGTAATCGGCCCGGGCTTTGCGCTCGACCGGAATCGACTGCAGCCGGTCACGATATTTCAGCAGCACGTTGGCTGCCTGGCGCGCAGCCTCCACGGCGACATTGACAATCGGGCTGGTCACGAGTGATTCGAACTCGCAAGCGATGGCAAGGCCGCTATGCTACCAGAATCACCGCCGGGGCCTGTGCCAGGCGTGGGTTGAAACAGAAAACGAGAAAATCAACATGAGCAAGCTTTCGGCCATTCGCATCGTTCTGGTGGGCACCACCCATCCGGGCAATATCGGCGCTGCTGCGCGCGCGATGAAGGTCATGGGTCTCGAGAGTCTCTACCTGGTCGACCCGGCGGTGTTTCCCAGCAGCGAGGCAACGGCCATGGCCTCCAGCGCCGACGATCTGCTGGCAAGTGCCGTGGTCTGCCAGACCTTCGAGCAGGCGATTGCCGGTTGCGGCCTGGTCCTTGGTACCTCGGCACGGCTGCGCTCGCTGCCGCTGCCGCAACTGGATCCGGCCACCGCCGCCGGTACCGCCGTGGCCGAATCCGATCAGCACCCGGTCGCCGTCGTGTTCGGGCGGGAAAAGAGCGGTCTCAACAACGAGGAAATGCAGCGCTGCAACTACCTGGTGCATGTTCCTACCAGCGACACCTACCAGTCGCTCAACCTGGCCCAGGCGGTGCAGGTGCTGGCCTACGAAATTCGGCTGGCCATGCTGGGTGAGCGAAAGGGCCTGATCGAGCCGCCGGACTGGCAGCCAGAGCCGCCGGAGCGCCTTGAAATCTTTTTCCAGCGCCTGGAGCAGACCCTGCTCGATATCGAATTTCTGAATCCCGATCAGCCGCGGCGACTGATGCAGCGCCTGCGACGGTTGTTCCTGCGTGCGCGTCCGGACGAGAACGAGCTCAATATCCTCAACGGCATCCTGTCGGCGGTGGTCAAGTCGACCAGGTCGCGGCCTGAAGAATGACCGACACTCCGCGCGATGAGCGCTATCAGCGAATCTGGCAGGTGGTGGCTGAAATTCCCGAGGGCTGTGTACTCAGTTACGGTGAGGTGGCGCGGCTGGCCGGCCTGCCGGGTCGGGCGCGAATGGTCGGGCAGGCCCTGGGCAGGGCGCCGGTCCGGATGGACCTGCCCTGGCACCGAGTCATCAATGCCCAGGGCCGGATCAGCTTCAAGCGCGGTTCCCGGCCGTATCGGAAGCAGCGTGATCTGCTGGAATCAGAGGGCGTGCTGTTCGTCGATGGGAGCGTGGATCTTGACCACTACGGTCCGGGCCAGGTGCTGGACCGGCTGCTGTGGGGTCCGATTCAGTCAGACTGAGCGGACTTGCCAAAAGGATCGCTGATGGCGCTGGACAGCCAGTCCCACAGCGCCGCAGTCTGTGCCGGTTCCAGCCCGGTCTGGGCGCAGATCTCGGCCGTCGGCGAGTGGTCCGTAGGCGGCTCGTCCGGTAGATAACCGGCCTCGCTCAGCCACTGCTCAAGCTGGTCCATTACATCGCTGCGAAAGCGCCTGACCTTGCCCTCGCGCAGGCCCTTGATCAGCATGCCCGGGTGCCCGGAGACAGTTTCTCGCAGCTTCTGCACGCGCTCCATGAAGGTGTCGGTGATCAGCCCCGAGTCGGCCAGTGCCGCTGCCGACAGCGGACAATAACGACCGCCTCGCCAGTGGGCCAGCGCCAGTCGGGTTGCCTGGATGCGAAGTGCCAGGCGATCGATCCGGCTGGCGTCAAGCAGGCGCTCGGCCGAATCGCTGGTCAGGAAACCCTCCACTGCGCCCAGGTCGTTCAAATCCAGTCGCAGCAGGCGCGCAGCCAGCGTCAGATCGTCGCGCAACAGGTGGAAAACGTGGATGGCGCCAGCATCCGACCAGGGGTCAATGGGGCCCGCTCCGACTTCGGCAGCCCATTGTTCGGGCGCCATGGCGTCCGGATCCGGGATTTCGCCGCGAGTGCTGTCTGCGCGCGGCAGTTCAAGCTGCAGCGGCGCCACCTGCCCGGCGCGGACCCGCGCCATGTCGATGACATGCGGTCCCGGGCCATCACCGGCCCACTCGGTCCAGGCGCGTGCGTCGTCGGGTTGGGCGGTCAGGTAAATGGCCTGCCGGTGATCGACAGCCAGCTCCTGGACCGCCCGCACGACGGCGTGGTAACGGTCGGGATCGGAAGTGGTCAGCACCTCGTCCATGAATACCGGCAGGCTTTCACAGCCCTGCTCGGCCTGCTCTATCCAGGCCAGGCGGGTGGCCAGCAACAATTGCATGCGGGTTCCGGTGGACAGCTCCTGAAGCGGGCGCGAGTGGTCGAGCCGGGTATCGACGGCACTGAAACGGGTGCCTTCGAGGCGCAGCCGATAGCGATGGGAGGTGAAGCGGCCAAACCATTCATCGGCGCGTCGCAGGGCGACTGGCTCGTTGTCATTGCGATGGCTGGCCATGACCTCCGAGACCAGGGTGCCGGCGGCGCGTGAGAGCAGATGACTGTCCAGCTCCTCTTCCAGCGCCAGTCGGGCCTGTTCGCGCTCCAGGTTCAGCGCCTGGAGTTCGCGCTGCTCGAGAATCTGGGCATGGCGGGTTTCCAGCTCGACAATCCGGCGATTGAGCTCGTCGCGCCTGCCGGCTTGCTCCTGCCACTCGTTGCCGGCACGCTCCAGGGTATCGAGCTGGCCTGAGCTGGCCAGGTCGAGTAACTCCTGTTCGCCGATCAGGCGCTGTCTAAGGCGCTCGACCTCGGTCCGCAGCTGACGCCGGTGCTGATCCAGCTCGCGCCAATGGGCCAGCTGTTCCAGTCGACGGTGGAGAATCTCGACCTGGTCGGGATCAATGCCGATGCGTTCGCACAGCTCTGATCGCTGGCGTCGCAGTCGGTTGATATCGCCGGTCAGCTCTTCAATGCGCCGCTGCTGGGCGCCGATCCGGTCATGCAGGCCTGATGCACGGCGCAGTTTTGGATCCAGCCGATGCAACAGGGCTGAAAGCTGACGGGCGCTGAGCGGTTCTGGCGCAGGCTGACCGTGTTTTTCCAGTACCTGACAGGTATGCTCGGAGATGTGCTTGAGTTCGCCTTGTGCCTGCTCTAGCTGGCGCCGCGCCTGTTCCATCTGGCGGGCCGCCTGCTGCCAGTCGCGCAGGTTGAGACACCAGGTCAGGAAGCTGCCTTCCAGCCGCGGCTTGACTCCCAGATCGAGCGAGTCGGCGTGCGCTTCAAGCCGCTGCCGAACGCTGTCGAGGTGCTGGCGGTGGGCATTCAGCAGTTCGCGCAGATCAGCCGCCCGGGCCTGGCTGATCTCGGCCTGGGTGGCGGCCTCGATCTCGCTTTCCAGCCGTTCCAGACGGGTTTCGACCTCGGAGACCGTCCAGCCCAGCGGCAAGGCCAGTCCGGTGTCGAGAAAGCCCTGTTCCGCTTCGCGCATGGCCCGATAGCGCATCAGGAAGCGGCCTAGCAGGCTGGCCGGCACGCCGACGGCGATCAGGACCAGAAACAGCAGCTCGGCCTGCATTCCGTCTTCCGTGCCGGTCAGCACGCGCCAGCCGGCGATGGAGGCCGCGCCGGTAAGTGTCCCCCACAGCAGGCCTTCCAGGCCGGAGTCGGATGACAGCTCCAGCCAGCGACGCAGACAGCTCCGAGCCTCGATCAGGCTGTCCCGCGATTCGGCAGGTGCCTGGCGCAGGTTGCGGCAGCGCTCCAGCTCGGCGGCTAGGCTGCGAATCTTCTCGCGCAGCCCCTGGGCGCGCTCGACCAGCTGCTCCATCCGTTCGATGGCGGCCTGGTCCAGTTCCGCTGCCGGCACCGGATCAGTGGCCCCGAGGCGCTGACGGTACTGCTCGACGTCATTGCGATGACCGGCCAGCGCCTGTTCGAGCTGATCAATTCGGCTCTCGACCAGTCGGTGCTGCTCACGCTGCTCACCGATTTCAGCCTGCAGGACTTCCAGCGACTGAACATCGCCGTAGCTGGCTGCAGCTAGCGCATCCTGTGCTTCTTCCAGAGCGCGGCGCTGGCGCGCAAGCTCCTCGGTCAGCTCGCCGATCTGTCGATCAAACTCGGCGACCCGATCGCCTTCATCTCCGGTCAGCCGTGCCATGTCATCGCTGAATTCGGCGGCCAGCGTATGCTCTGTGGCCCGCAGGTCGGCGCGTGCCCCGGCCAGGGCAAGCGCATCGTTGATGGCTCTGAGTCGGGACTCGGCCTCGATCGCCGCGGTCAGCTGCTGGCGCAGGTGGTCGATGTGCTGAAGTTCTTCGTGCAGACGGGTGTGCTCGGCCTCACGCGCGCTGATTTTCTGGTCGACGGCCGCCAGCTCGTCGGCCAGCTTGCGTGGGCGCGGTGGCGTCGCCAGCGGTGGGGCGCTCAGCAGTCCTTCGAGATCGTATCCACCGGCCAGCAGGGTCTTGATCTGGGTTCCAATATGCGACTCGGTGCGGCCGGGTGCGGCCAGATCTTCGGAGCTGATCAGGAACGCGCCCACGTTTTCCGGGCCCGGCAGCCGTGGTGGCGGCACGCTATGGTCGTCGACCCGCCAGCTGATGATCTGGTCCTGTCGCTCGACAACCAGCTCGCCATCGTCACCGTCGCGCAGCCAGCGCGCACGGACATGGCAATAACCGTCCTTCTCGTCGGGATATAGCAGCGCCCGCACCGCTCGCACCAGGCTGGACTTTCCGGAGCCGTTGGGCCCGGTGACGACGTTGACCGCCGAGGGGTGGAAGTCGACCGAAAATCCCTGGTCTATCCCCGGCAGATGCAGGATCTCCAGATTGAGCAGTTTCATTGACGGGATTCGCGCTCGGCCATCATGCGGGTCAGCGCCAGGCGCCCCGCGCGTGCCAGGTAGTCGGCAATGGTGGCCTCATCCAGAGAGCAATCCAGATCCCGGAACTCACGGCTGGCCAGCACGGCCTTCAGAGCCGGACGGGCACGGTTGATCAGGGCAGTCCGCTCGGGTGAGTCGGATGATTCCAGCCAGCGAATGCGCCTTGCCATCAGGCCGGCCGGATCATTCTGATCGGCCAGACGGGCCAGGTCCAGCGCCGGAGTGGTTTCCACGCTGATCTTCTGGATGAACAGCGAGATCCCGCGTTCTTCCCAGACCTGCGCCTCGCTGGCCAGCTGCCGGGCCGCTTCGGGCAGATCCGGGCTGGCCGGGCAGGCGCCGGTCAGGCGCAGCCGCAGGCCGACGGCGCGCACCGGCAGAGCCCGCCGGCTCAATTCAGTGGCCAGTTCACGACCTTCGGCCAGGACCAGCTCATAAAGGCGCGAAGCATCCGAAAGATCGGCACAGTCGATATCGATGACCTCGTAGCGAAGCGGTGCCAGCACCAGCTGCCGGGCCGAGAAGCTTCGTTCATCGACCGTAACCAGCCAGGGTCCGCGATCACCGGTTTCCGAGGCTCTGAGCGCGGTCACCGAGCCCAGATAGCCGACCACAGGCTGATTGTCTCCGGGTACCTGATCGAGCTGATCGGGGCGGTGAATATGGCCAAGCAACCAGGCCAGCAGCGCTGTTTCGGCCAGCGCCTGGCGGGGCACTGGGGCATAGGGGCTGTCAGCCTGGTCCAGGTCACAGTGCAGCAGACCGATCGTTGGCCGATCTCCGCTCGGCAGGTCAAGCTCATCCAGGGGATTGCCACGGACCACCGGTTGTGGAAAGGACCAGCCCAGGATATCGATACCGGCCACTTCAAGCCGCTCCCATTTTCCGCCGCCACCCAGCAGGTGCAGGGAAGGAATCTCGTCGGCCAGTCTGGGCAGGATGCGGGTGTCGTGATTGCCGGCCACCGCGATGACCGGAATATCGGCCTCGGCCAGTGCGCGCACGCCGCGCTCAAGCTCGCCATAGGCAACAAAGAAGTCCCGGCCGCGGTCGACCACGTCGCCGGCCAGCAGCACGGCATCCACCTGGTGCCGGCAGGCGGCGTCAATGCAGGCCTGCCAGGCCGCCTCCGGGGCCAGCTCCAATTCAGAACGACGCAGCCGGTCGGGAATCGCCGCCGGCGGGCGGCCGAGATGAATGTCGCCTATGGCAAGCAAGGTGGTCATAGAGGGTGCAAGCAATCCTGCCTGATTTTTGACAACATTACAGGATGCCATCCTGGTCGACAAGCCGATACCGCAGACCGTGGCGCAGCTGGTTCGTTGCGCGGGCGGGACTGCCGGTGCTTTTGGCAGCCATGATCTGCCTGACCACCGGTTGTGCGGCAACCCTCAAGCCACCACCCGACCCGGTCGATCCGGTGCCGGTGGTGGTGCTGGACCATGGCCGTCACAACACGCTGGTCATCGTGCCCGAACCGAACCGGGCAATTCGATACGCCTATGGTGAGTGGCGCTGGTATGTCGACGGCCAGACCGGGTCGGGTCGCGCCCTTGGGGCCTTGCTGAGCCCGTCCCCGGCGGCGTTGGGTCGGCGCATTCTTGAAGGTCCGGTCGATCCAAACTGCTGGCAGCCACAGGTTGGGTCGGTGATTCGCCGCGCACTGGTGTTCCGTGCGTCTTCGGAAGCGGCGAGTCGCCTGGTCGAGGCCATCGACCGTTATTTCGAGCAGGCAGACTACGTGCAATTCAGCTATCGGCTCAAGCTGGAGCTAATCGAGGACCCAATTCCCTACAGCTTGAGCTACAACTCCAATCATCGCGTGGTCGAGTGGCTCAAGGCGCTGGGCTTCAGCATGCGGGGCAATCCCACCATCGGTCGGCTGAACCCGGCCGATCCTCAATCGGCATTGAGCATCGATTCCAGCGCCTGTTCGGCCTCCAGCCACTGGTTCTCGAGGTGATCGTGCTGCTCGCTCAAGCGCTGCTGCCGCTGTAGCAAGGCTTTCAGCCGATCGCCCTGATCGCCTTCATACAGGCCAGGGTCGGCCAGCTGCTGCTCGACCTCCCTGAGTTCGGTGTGGATGGTGTCGATCTCGCGGGTCAGCCGGTCAACTCTATTTTGCAGCGGTTTGAGGCGGGCGCGTCGGGCAGCCTCCTGGCGGCGTCGCGCGCGGCCCGGATGGCCTGGCCGGTTGCTTTCCGAAGCTGCTGCCGGTGCACTCTGGACAAGCCGCCGGTAGTCGGCCAGGTCGCCATCGAATCGGGCGACGCTGCCGTCGGCTACCAGCCAGTATTCGTCAACCGTGCTGACCAGCAGGTGGCGGTCGTGCGACACCGTGACCACCGCGCCCTCGAAATCCTGAAGCGCCACGGTCAGGGCATGACGCATCTCCAGGTCCAGGTGGTTGGTTGGCTCGTCGAGCAACAGCAGATTGGGTGCCTGCCAGGCCAGCATGGCCAGCACCAGCCGTGCCTTTTCGCCGCCGGACAAGGGGGCGACTGGATCGGTCGCCATGTCGCCGCGGAAATCGAAACCGCCGAGAAAATCGCGCAAGCGCTGCTCCGGGGTTTCATGCGACAGGCGCTGCAGATGCTCGAGCGGGCTGGACTCGGTATCCAGCTGCTCGAGCTGGTGCTGGGCAAAATAGCCGATGCTCAAACCGCGGCTGGTCTCGATCCGGCCTGCCAGCGGCTCCAGCTCGCCGGCCAGCGCGCGCACCAGGGTCGACTTGCCGGCGCCGTTGAGACCGAGCAGTCCGATCCGATCGCCTGGCGCGAGGCCAAGGCGCAGGCCGTCGAGTACCGTGACCGGACCGTAGCCGAGCCTGACATCGTGCAGGGCAAGCAGCGGGTTGGCCGCGCGTGGCGGCGGTCGAAAGGCAAAGTCGAACGGAGAATCTGCGTGCGCCGGACTGAGTGCTTCCATGCGCTCCAGCGCCTTGATCCGGCTCTGCGCGGCACGCGCCTTGCTGGCCTTGGCGCGGAAGCGGTCGATGAACTTGCGCATGTGGGCGATCTGGCGCTGCTGCTTTTCGAACGCGGCCTGCTCCAGGGCCAGTCGCTCGGCGCGCTGGCGCTCGAAGCCGCTGTAGCCGCCGCTGTACTCGACCAGTCGGTGGTTCTCGATGTGGATGACCGATTCGACCACGTTGTCGATGAAGTCGCGATCGTGCGAGATGAGAATCAGCGTGCCGGCGTAGCGACGCAGCCAGTCCTCCAGCCACATCACCGTCTCCAGGTCCAGGTGATTGGTCGGCTCGTCGAGCAGCAGCAGGTCCGAAGGGCACATCAGGGCTTGGGCCAGGCTGAGCCGGATTCGCCAGCCGCCGGAGAAGTCGACGACCGGACGCTGGTGATCGCTGCCGGCAAAGCCCAGTCCATCGAGCAGACCGGCCGCGCGCGCTTTGGCGCTGTAGCCGCCGGCATCATCGACTGCCGTATGGGCGCGGGCTATCGCCTCGCCATCGTCGGCGGTCTCGGCCTGGCGAAGCGCCTGCTCTGCCGAGCGCAGGCGGCGGTCACCGTCGATCACGAACTCCAGCGCCGGGCGATCCAGCGCCTCGATTTCCTGGGCCATGTGGGCGATGGTCCAGTCCGACGGTAGCGAAACCTCGCCGGCATCCACGCTCATTTTCCCGAGCAGCAGTCCGAACAGGCTGGTCTTGCCGCTGCCGTTGGCGCCGATCAGCCCGACCTTGTGGCCCGGGAAAACGGTGGCGCTGGCCCCTTCGAGCAGCGGTTCGGGTCCGTGACGCAGGGTGATGTCGGTGAGCTTGATCAAGGGGCAGGATTGGAAACAGGGTGCTAACATCGCGCATTATCGCAAAGCCGGCAACCGTGCATGGCCATTGAATATCGTATCCGCACCCATCCACGAGCACGCCATGTGCGCCTGCGCATCGCCCGCGACGGCAGTGTCGCTGTGACCGTTCCGCCCGGCTTCGATCGGTGTGTCGTCGAGCGCCTGGTGGCCGAGCGGCATCAGTGGATTGCCGAGGCGAGAGCGCGCATGGCTTCGCGGCGACAACAGCTCGATCCGGCGCTGTGCGGCCGGCAACCGAAGCGCATCGTATTGCCTGCGGTGGGCGAGCGCTGGCAGGTGGTCTATGGCAGCGCCAGTGGCCTGCGCGTGCGGTTTGAAGAAGATCGGGCCTCGCTGCGGTTGCTGATCGAGGCCAGGGGCGCGGATCCTGATGAACAGCAGCTTGCCGAGCTGCTACGCCGCTGGCTGATCGAACGGGCTCGCCGGCACCTGGTGCCGCTGGTCGGCGAGCTGGCCGAGCTCTACGGGTTTCGCCCCGGGAGAATCAGCATTCGCACCCAGCGCTCGCGTTGGGGCAGCTGCTCCGGCCGCGGCAATCTGTCGCTCAATGCCCGGCTGTTGCTGGTCAGCGAGCAGGCCTGTCGCCACGTGCTGATCCACGAACTGGTTCACCTCGAGCACCCGAATCACTCCACGGCGTTTTACCGTCGGCTTGCCGAGCTGGATCCGAACCACAAGGAGGCGATCGCCGAGCTGAAGTCGGCCTGGTATCGCATGCCCGACTGGCTCGCCGGATAATCGTCGCCCGAAGAACGTGGGCTGAAAAACAACTGGGCCCGAAAACAACAGGACTTGCTGAGGCTACAACAATGAAACTGATACTCAAGCTGCTCGCCGGCATACTCGGCGGCATCGTGGTGGGGTTGTTTTTCCCCGATGCGGTGATCCGTCTGCTGCTGACCTTCAAGGTGATGTTCGGCCAGCTGCTGTTCTTCACCATTCCGCTGCTGATCCTGTTCTTCATTACCAGCGGGATAGCCGGTCTGCCGCGAAACTCCGGTCGCCTGCTGGGCCGCACCCTGGGCACGGCCTATGCTTCGACGGTGATCGCCGGCACCCTGGCGTTCCTGGTCGCCGCTGCCGTGGTACCGCTGCTGTCGGCTGCCGATGCCGCGGCAACAATCGATGAGACCGATGCCTTGACACCATTTGTCGAGATCGCCATCCCGCCGCTGATGACCATCATGAGCGCGTTGACGGCTGCGTTCATTTTCGGGCTGGGGATTGCGGCAACCCGTGCCGATCGGCTGGGTGCTGTGTTCAATGAGGGTCGGGACGTGATCGAAAAGCTGCTGGTGGTGGTGATCATTCCCTTGCTGCCGTTCTACATCGCCGGGGTGTTCGCCGAGCTGGCCGCAGCCGGCACCGTGTTCGAGACTCTGAAGACCTTCGGGGTGATTCTGGTGCTGTCGATCTCGCTGCACTGGGCCTGGATCCTGGTGCTGTTTGTCATCGCCGGGCTGCTGGCCGGCCGTTCGCCGCTGAAGCTGATCCGCAACATGCTGCCGGCCTATTTCACTGCGCTGGGGACGATGTCGAGTGCGGCGACCATTCCGGTGACCCTGCAGTCAGTGCGCAATAACGAAGTCGACGAGGATATCGCCGGTTTCACCGTACCGCTGTGCGCCACTACCCACCTGGCCGGCTCGACGATTACCATCGTTGCCTGCGCAGTGGCGGTAATGGTGCTGCACGATGCCCTGTCGGTGCCCTCACTGCTCGCCATCTGGCCGTTCATCTTCATGCTGGGCGTGGTGATGCTGGCCGCCCCCGGCGTGCCGGGTGGGGCTGTGATGTCGGCGGTTGCCCTGCTGGTTTCCATGCTGGGCTTCGGTGAAAGCGCCATCGCCCTGATGATTGCCCTTTACATGGCCCAGGACAGCTTCGGTACCGCCTGCAATGTGACTGGCGACGGTGCGATTGCGCTGATGATCGACCAGGCTGCCGGCGAGGCAAAAGAAAACGGCAGTTCGTAGATCACGAACTGCCGTTTGGTCACGCTTGATCGGCCGCCGTCAGGCGGCCCCTTGATGCGTCAGGTCGACAGCAGCGGTGCGATCACCAGGCTGACGATGGCCATGACGTTGATCAGGATGTTCATCGACGGACCCGAGGTGTCCTTCAGCGGGTCACCGACGGTGTCACCGACCACGTTGGCCTTGTGGGTGTCGGAACCCTTGCCGCCGAAGTGGCCTTCCTCGACATGCTTCTTGGCGTTGTCCCAGGCGCCGCCGGCGTTGGCCATGGTCAGCGCCAGCAGCACACACCCCAGCAGACCGCCGCCGAGCATGCCGCCGAGGGCCTCGGCACCCATGCCGAAGCCGACTACCACCGGACCCAGCACGGCCAGGGCGGCCGGCAGCAGCATGCGTTTGACCGCCGACCTGGTGGCGATGTCGACGCAGCGCGCGGCGTCCGGCTCGGCCTTGCCCTCGAGCAGGCCGGGGATCTCGCGGAACTGACGGCGGATCTCCTGGATCATCTCGAAGGCGGCATTGCCAACCGCGGTCATGGTGATCGAGGCGACCAGGAACGGGAACAGGCCGCCAATGAACATGCCGATCAGCACGTTGGGGTCGGAAATGTTCAGCTCGAAATCCGGAATCCGGTGAGTGACCTCGGCGATGTAGGCGGTGATCAGGGTCAGTGCGGCCAGCGCGGCGGCGCCGATGGCAAAGCCCTTGCCGATGGCTGCGGTGGTGTTACCCAGCACGTCCAGTCCGTCGGTGATCTTGCGGGTCTCCTCACCCAGGCCCGACATCTCGGCGATACCGCCGGCGTTGTCGGCAACCGGCCCGTAGGCGTCGATGGCCATGGTGAAGCCAACCGTGGCCAGCATCGAGACGGCGGCGATGCCGACACCGTAAAGATCGGCCTGGGAGTTGGCGATGAAGATCATCGCGCAGATGGTCAGGATCGGGATGGCGACCGACTGCATGCCGGTGGCCAGGCCGGCGATGATCACCGTCGCCGGGCCGGTCTCGCCGGACTTGGCAATGTCACGCACCGGCTTGCCGGCGGTGTAGTACTCGGTTGACAGGCCGATGATGACGCCGCCGACCGAGCCGACCACGGTGGCCAGCCACACGTTGGCGCCGACGCCGATGGCCTGCATCAGGAAAAAGGCCAGGATGACAAAGCCGATCGAAGCCGAGAAGGTGCCGATACGCAGGGCGACCTGCGGTGACTTGTTCGACACCAGGCGGACGATGCCGATGGCGATGATGGAGCACACCAGGCCCAGCGAGGACAGCAGCAGCGGCAGGCTCATCAGACTTTCGCCCGGCACCATGTGTCCGGACAGATTGACCATCTGGCCGGCGCCGCCGGCCTGCAGCACCATTACGGTAGCCAGGGCGACGGTGGCGATCATCGCGCCGCAGTAGGATTCGAACAGGTCCGAGCCCATGCCGGCCACGTCTCCGACGTTGTCACCGACGTTGTCGGCGATCACGCCGGGGTTGCGCGGGTCGTCCTCGGGAATGCCGGCCTCGACCTTGCCGACCAGATCAGCACCAACATCGGCGGACTTGGTGAAGATGCCGCCGCCGACGCGGTAGAACAGCGCAACCACGCCGGCGCCCATGGCGAAGCCGTGGATGTTGTGAGCGGTCTGTGGGTCGGTGCCGAAGATCAGGTACAGCGAGCCCAGGCCCACCAGGCCGAGCGAGGCCAGTACCAGGCCCATGACCGAGCCACCGAAGAACGAGATGGTCAGGGCCTTGTCCTGGCCGTGATCATGCGCCGCCGTGGTGGTACGGACGTTGGCGCGAGTGGTCGCCATCATGCCGAAGAAGCCCGCTGCGGCCGAACAGACGGCGCCGACCAGGAACGACACGGCGGTTTCGATTCCCAGATCGGTCATCGCCAGGGCGACGAAGATGACCGCCACCGAAATGGCAATCAGGATCAGTTCGCGCTTCATGAAGGCCATGGCGCCCTGCTGGATCAGCTTGGCGATCTGCTCGGGCTTGCCCGGCATGACCGGGTAGCGCATGACCACGCGGAACAGGATGAAGGCTACGATCAGGCCGACGACCCCGAGCACCGGGGGTATCATCAACTGGTTCATTTTTTCTCCAGGAGTTAAGCTTGTTGGTATTGGGTGAACCGCCCCGTGACCGGCCGGAGAGCCGGCTTCGGATGCAGACAGTCGCTCGCAAAACCGCACTATTGTAGAGACCTGACAGCTGAAGGGCAAATCATGCTTGCCAAGCTTATAATTGAGTTTCTCAATACTGATTCTTCTGAACAGGGCCAGCCATGAACGTCAACCATATTTCCCCCGGCGTCAATCCGCCTGATGACTTCAACGCCATCATCGAGATCCCCCTTGACGGACAGCCGGTGAAGTACGAAGTGGACAAGGACACCGGTTCCATCCTCGTCAATCGGCTGCTGGCCACGGCGATGCGCTACCCCTGCAACTACGGCTTTGTTCCCAACACCCTGGCCGAAGACGGTGATCCGCTCGATGTCATGGTGCTGATCCGGGTGCCGCTGCTGTCCGGCTCGGTGATTCGCTGCCGCCCGATCGGATTTCTGGAAATGTCGGACGAGGCCGGGCGGGACGTCAAGATCGCGGCACTTCCCATCGAGCAGGTCTCGCCGCTGCACAAGGACATCACCAGCCTGGACCACCTGGCCCAGTTCAGCCGGCGCCAGATTCGCCACTTCTTTGCCCACTACAAGGACCTGGAATTCGGCAAGTGGGTCGAGGTGCTGGGCTGGCACGGCGCTGACGCCGCCCGCAAGGAGATCATGGACGCGATCGAGCGTTTCGAGCAGGACAAGGCAGGCTGATTCTCAGCCCGGACTATTCATGACCCGGACGTAGCGAGACGGCTCCAGGTCCCGTAGATGGGACGTTTCGCGACCGAGCGAACCGGAAGCGTAGCCACCCCTACGGTGAGGATTCGTGACCGAGCGAAACGTCACAGATGCGGGGCCTGGAGTCGTCGCAGTAGGTCGGGTCATGAATAGTCCGGGCTCAGTCCCCGGGCTCGGGGAGTAGCCCCTCGCGCCTGAGAATATCGACCACCGCGGCGGTAAACCGCGGACGGTCGCGAAAGTCGATATGCGAGGTGTCGGGGGTCTCCAGCTCAGCCAGCGCGGGCTCGTCCTGGAAGTGAATCGCCAGCGCCGGCACCCTGGCTGCGAACCGGTCCCAGTAGTCCTCGCGAGGATAGTTGGCCTGGTCCAGCTCCCAGTGACCGTCGCTGGTCGGCATGCGCAGAAAAACCACCTGTCCCCCCCGGTCCCGGATGCGCTCAACGGCGGCAAACAGGGCATCGAGATCGGCAAGCCACTGATCCGGCGGTGGAGCCGGCTGCTCGCGGTAGGCCTCGGCCAGCAGCTCGACGAACCAGTTTCTCAGCGAGGGCAGGTGGGCGCGCTGGAAGTCTGCCTCCATGGTGCGGTCGCGCAGCGTGTGCACACTGTGTCGATGCGGCGGGCTGCCGCGAATCCAGCCTTCGATACGCCGGATCAGGTTGAAATCAGCCCCTGCACTGACCAGCCGGGTCTGCACTCGCGTGGCCAGCCAGCGCTCGATTCTGCGCTGGGGGCCGAAATCACGGTGGTAGTGGCGTACCCAGGGTTCGGATGCCGACCAGTTCTCGCGCGCCAGCCCACGCGCATCGACGGTAACCAGCAGCAACCCGGCAAAGCGCTGATCGGCGGCCAGGTCGTGGATCACCGCCATCGGGTAGTGGCCGTTGATCGCAACTGAAACGCTTTCCCAGCCCGGCTGCAGCTGGCGAAAGTCGCGCGGCGACCAGGCTGCCTGAATGCGCGAGGCGCCGCTGATGGCGAGCAGCCGGTCCTGGTCCTGGCGAACCGCCCGGTCACGGGCGACCGACCAAAGGTTGCGGTCGTCGTAGATCATCGGAGGGTAATCGGCCTGATGCCAGTGCTGTTCCCAGACCAGCATCAGGGACGCGGCGATTGCCACGGCCACTACCGTAACCGCCAGCAGGCGGCTAGAACTGAAAGTAGATGAAGGCACGATCTTCTCCCGGACTCATCAGGACCAGCGCCAGGCCAAGCCCCAGCATGATGGCGCGCAGAGGCCACGCACAGGCGGCGTAGATGTTTTCCAGTTCGCGTTGTCGCAACAGGCCATGCCAGAGCAGCATGAAGGCAATCGCGATCAGCACCATGGCCTCGGCCACGCTGGGCAGCTGACCGCGACCGGTCAGGCCGAACATCGCCTGGTACAAATCCATGGCCTGTGCCAGCTGTTCGGCACGAAACAGTACCCAGGCCAGCGACACGGCGGTGAAGGTAAGCAGGGCATAGACCAGCAGCATCGGCCGACTGGCCAGCCAGTCCACTGTCCCCAGCAGCCGGCGCAGCCCGTGTTCGACCACCAGGTAGATACCGTGCAGCAGGCCCCACAGAACGAAAGTCCACGCCGCGCCGTGCCACAGCCCGCCCAGGCCCATGGTCAGCACCAGGTTGCGGAATGTGCGCGCGGTGCTTGAGCGATTGCCGCCCAGTGGAATGTACAGGTAGTCGCGAATCCAGCTCGATAGCGAGATATGCCAGCGCTGCCAGAACTCCGAAAAGCCGATTGCCGCGTAGGGGGCGTGAAAGTTCTTCGGCAGCCGGAAGCCGAACAGGCGCGCCGCACCGATGGCACACAGCGAGTAGCCGGCGAAGTCACAGTAGATCTGACCGCTGAAGCCGAGCACCGCGGTCCAGGCCTGGATCAGCCCGGTCTCGGCATGGGCGGCGAAACCGGCATCGACGACCGGGGCGAACAGGCTGTCGGCCAGCACCGACTTGAGCACCAGGCCGAACACGATCAGGGCCGCTCCGATCTCGAAGTCGGCCGAGCTGGCGCGGCGCGGTGACTTGAGCTGGCCGATGAACTGTTCGTAGCGCACGATCGGCCCGGCCACCAGCTGCGGGAAGAAGCTGACAAACAGCGCGTAGTCGAGAAAGTCCCGCCCCGGGACCACCCGTCGGCGATAGACATCAATGGTGTAGGACAGGGTCTGGAAGGTATAGAAAGAAATGCCGATCGGCAGGATCAGGTCCAGCGCCGGCACCTCGAAACGCGAGCCTAGTCCCATCCACAGCCCGAGCCGGTTGAGGTTGTCGATCAAAAAGTCGGCGTACTTGAAATAGCCCAGCATGCCCAGATTGACCGTCAGCGAGGCGACCAGCCACCGCTTGCGTGCAGATTCCACAGTGGCCCGGGCCATGCCGCGAGCGGCAAACCAGTCGACCACCGTCGAGATGATCAAAAGCGAGACGAAGACCGGGTTCCAGGCGGCATAGAACAGGTAGCTGGCCACCAGCAGCTCGCGCTTTTTCACCCGCCACGAGGTGGTGATGCCGACCACGGCCAGTACCGAGATCAGAAAAAGCACGAAGGTCAGCGTGTCGAAGGTCAAGGCGGCGTTGCCCTCGGTTGCTTGCGGCGAAGCACCAGGCATACCCAGTCTTCCCCACGGGTCTGGTCGGGCTGCTCGAAGTGCCGTTGGTAGGCGGCGGTCACGGCATCGGCCTGCTCGTCCAGGATACCCGACAGCACCAGCTGCCCGCTCGGGCGAGTCAGCGCGGCCAGCCGAGGGGCCAGCTCGATCAGCGTGCTGGCCAGGATATTGGCCAGCACCACATCGGCCTGGATGTTGCCCAGTGCCGCCGGGTCGATGACTTCGAACCGGTCATCGACCCGATTGCGTCGAGCATTGTCCCGGCACGCGGCCAGTGCCTGCGGGTCATGGTCGGTGGCAATCACCCGCCGCGCGCCCTTCAGGGCGGCAGCAATGCCCAGTACCCCTGAGCCTGCGCCGAAGTCGATTATGGTGGCGTCGGACAGGTCGGCCTGGTCGATCCAGGTCAGACACAGTGCGGTGGTCGGGTGAGTGCCGCTGCCGAAAGCCAGTCCCGGGTCCAGCCGGACCACCACCGGCCAGTCCGGTTCTGGTGCCAAGTGCCATGGGCAGATCCACAGGTTTTGGCCGAATCGCATCGGCTGGTAGCTGTCCATCCAGGC
>SKQS01000077.1 GCA_007118895.1 Wenzhouxiangella sp. | reverse complement strand
GCGCGACGGTGCCTTTGCGGGATCGCCCGGTGCGGCTTCGGCGAGCGCGGTTTGGTCATTCCAAATGAGCGAGTCGAAACGCAGCGGGAGACCCGCAAAGGCCCGTCCCGTCAGGGTTTCGCCTCAAAAGCCGCATCTCGCACGTTGCGCCCCTCGGCCGTAGCGATGGCTACTGTCACTCGGGTCGCAGCGCAGGCAACGCAAGCGTGCCGGTTTGCCGCAGGCAAGAAGGCACGCTGGAGTGCCGTCAAGCACGTGCACGATCTGCGGCTTTTGAGACTGAAACGCGCTCCGCGCAGAGTTGTTCAGAGGCTCCTTTAGAAATTCAGCTAAACAGGTCGGCCTCGTCGCCGTCAAACCGTTGATTTCTTTCCGCAAATACACCAAGCCGGTTCCCTTCGGTCAATATCGTCGCAAGGGCATTGAACCGGAAATGAAGCTGCAACAACTGAGATTCCTGCTGGCCGTGGTCGACAACGGCCTCAACATGACCAACGCCGCCGAGGCGCTTTACACCTCCCAGCCCGGGGTCAGCAAGCAGATCCGGCTGCTGGAGGAAGAGCTTGGCATGCCGCTGTTCGTGCGCAAGGGAAAGCGCATCGAGTCGCTGACGCCGGCCGGCGTGCAGGTGGTCGAGCGGGCCCAGCGGGCCTTGCAGGAGATCGCCGCGATCAAGTCGCTGGCAGAAGAGCTGCGCGGCGAATCTTCCGGCCAGCTCAGCCTGGCCACCACCCAGACCCAGGCGATGTATGTCCTGCCGCGGGTCATCCAGCGCTTTCGCCGGGCCTTTCCCGACATCACCTTCGATCTGCACCAGGGCACATCCGAGCAGATTGCCGACATGGTGGACGCCCGGCGCGTGGATTTCGCCATTGCCAGCGGCGACACGTCAGCCTTTCCGTCGCTGATCACCCTGCCGCTGTTTCGCTGGGAGCGCATCGCGCTGGTGCCAAAAGACCACCCGCTGGCGCGCGAAGACAAGCCGCTCACCCTGGCCCGCCTGGCGGAGTTTCCGCTGGTCACCTACCTGTTCAGCGAGCGGCCGGCATCTTCGTTCATGAGCAGCTTTGCCGCAGAGCGTCTCAAGCCGCAGATCGCCTTTACCGCCCGCGACTCCAACATCATCAAGACCTACGTGCGCGCCGGCCTGGGCGTGGGCATCATCGCCCGCATGGCCATCGACCCCGACCAGGATACCGACCTGGTGGCGATCGAGCTCGGCACGCTGTTTCCCCAGGTCATCACCTGGCTGGGCTACCCGCGCGAGATGCTGCTCAAGGGCTACCACCGCTCGTTCATCCAGCTGCTGTCGCCACGCTACAACCAGCAATTGCTCGACGAGATCGAGGGTGAACAGGGCGAACAGGTACGCGCCGCCCTGTGGCAGCAGACCCCGCCGTTACTGGAAAATGCTTGAGGCCGGGCGGCTTTCGAGATGGCAGAAGCAGGCCCGCGCCTGTTCACCGACACCAGTTGCCCCTGATCAACGCGGCGTGCGGCTCAGCGTCAACCGCGCATACACCCAGCCGCCGAGCGCGCCGGCGGCGATCAGCAGTAGCTGACCGTGGACAAAGCGCGCCGCACCGATCACGGTGACCGGCAGGGCCATAGACATCAGCCACAGCATCACGGCAATCGCCACGGCACCGGCCAGGGTGAACAGGCCGCCTCGCCAGTGCGGTCGGCGACGCGCCAGCCAGCCGGCAACCAGGAAGGCGAACAGGAAGGCCGCCAGCACCAGCAGGGCGTAGATGGGGGCGAATCCGAGCAGATCGGCCCAGGTGGTCTCAAGGCGCGTCCGCCAGCCAACCGAATGGCCCAGGCCGGCGATCCGGGCCAGATTGATCTGGGTCTGGGCAATGCTGCCTGCCACCGCGGTCACGGCGGTAGCGGCCAGCCAGGCGAACAACAGACGCAGCAGGAACATGGCCGCAGTCTACCCCAACGCGATGGCGCCGAAGCGGCAAGTTACAATCCAGGACATTGACCGACCGGACCGCCTGTCATGCAAAGCGCTACCCGTATCCTGAACCTTGCCGCCATTGCCTGCGTACTGCTCGCCCTGGCCCTGCCCGATCCCGCCCGCGCCGAGTTCCAGATCGAGACCGTTGCCGACGGGCTGGCCCACCCCTGGTCGATTGCCTTTCTGCCCGACGGTCGCATGCTGGTAACCGAACGGGCCGGTCGCCTGCGGGTGATTGCCGACGGTCGGCTGATCGATGAGCCGGTTGCCGGCCTGCCGCCAATCTACGTTGCCGGCCAGGGCGGGCTGATGGAGGTGGCGCTGGATCCGGAATTCCAGCGCAATGGCTGGATCTACCTGTCGCTGGCCCACGGCGAGCGCGGCGCCAACACCACCCGGGTAGTGCGCGGGCGGCTGGCCGGGCTGGAGTGGATCGACAACGAGGTGATCTTCACCGCCGAGCCGACCCGCGGCTCGCCCTCCCACTACGCCGGCCGGATGGCGTTTCTGCCCGACAACAGCCTGCTGATCACGCTCGGTGACGGCTTCGACGACCGCGAAGACGCCCAGCGGCTGGACTCCCACACCGGCGCCATCGTGCG
>SKQS01000119.1 GCA_007118895.1 Wenzhouxiangella sp. | reverse complement strand
TTCCAGAGAGCCTCGGCCTGGCCGTTCTTTTGAGGCCGAAGTCGCCGATCATGAATTCGTCGCAGTTGTCTGGCGAAGGGACCGGCCTTGAACGAAGGCACCGGCCAGAGCGAAACCGTTGACGATGCTTGGCGAAGGGCCAGCCCACTGAAACCACCACATCCTGACGCCCCACCAAAGGTCATGACTCGATTCTGCCAGTTTGGCAACCAACTTTCCATTCGAAGCCTCCGAGCAAACAGCTGGAGCGGCCCGCCCCTGGCTCGTGGTTAGAATAGGCACCGGATCTTGCCGTTTGAAACTGCCACTAACTTGCTGCCCGCAAAGAACCAGACGAACCACCTTCTCGATGTTTGGCAACAAGCCAGCTACTGAAAGGCACAAGTGCTATAACGTTTAGCGTAACCGGCCGGTTTTGGAGCGCCCGCGGAAAAGCCGGTCCGAGTTGACGCTTTTGTTAGGCACTGATGATCTCAGTTACCACGATTATCAAGCTCCTCTTTCAGCCATTCAACGGCCGCTTCTACCGCCGGATCCTCAACGGATGGTACAGCGGCTTCACTCTGCCCGACTTCATAATCCTGGTTTAGTGTGCCTCCATAAGTGGTCCCACACCCATCAGCAAAAGAGGATACTGTGAGAGCGATAAGGCTACCATCGGAAAGCTCGAATCCATTGTTTGCCGTAGTCAAGCCACGGGTCTTGGAGCCAAACTGCTTTACCCTCTCGCGGCAGCGAAATGCAATCACTACTGCTTCTCCAGAACTGGCAGTTGTCGGCCCTGCAAGGATGGCAACGGGCTGATGGTCTTGGAGTTTCAAGTCAGGTTTAGGGACTGCTACAGCTGACCGAATTTCACCATCCAATCGACTTTCTCCGTGGGCTACCTCCCATTGCATACTACTTTCATCAGGCGCAATAAAGTAGCCTACCACCCCGGATCCAAGGATTGGGCTGATGCCGGCGAGCATTGGCCACATATTCCCGCCCCCGTTGCCCCGAAGGTCAAGAACCCATCCAGTTGCACCGTCATCTGTCAACTCCTGTACCTTTCGAAAAAGGTAATCCGCATAGGCTTGTGACAGGGACTTCTCCCCCGATACTCCCGGCATCCAGAGATATCCGATTCTGTTCCTTAATAGATGACTAGCAATATCTGGCCTTTCCTCATTTTCAGATGGTTGCTCTCTATTTGCTCTCTGAGGCGCGGGAGAAAAGGAACTGTGGCGATCACCCAGCCGGCGGAGAATCTGTGGGATTACCTGATAAAGGTCTTCTATATGCTGAGCGCCATGGGCATCAACAAGGGTATCTGCCCAAAAAGTGTCCCACTCTATGGAATTCTTGTTAATAGAATGGTCCTGCAAGATCTCATGAATTTCCGACAGATAGGACTGGATATCTTCTGAAGCAGACTCGGCTGACGATTCTCGAGTGACCTGCAGATCGCTTAAAGATATTTTCCCTTCTTCTTGGAGATAAAAGCCGAATCCAATAGAGCTCGCATTTGAATAGATCGGAACCTGTGCAGATAGCTTTTGACTGCGATCAGTTTGCATTTCACCATCCACAAGCGCTCGCCGAAAAGCGAGGAAATCGCCAGCTTCAGGGTCTACCCGAACCCACATTCCGGCCTCTCCAGGGACTCTGCCATAGGTGTCCATCTTTATAGAGAATCTAAGCCAATGTCCTCTCAGGCTCTCAGCAGCAGCTCGCTGCACAATTCCGCACACGGCGCTTGGATCGTGTGAGTCGTTAACATTGATGTGTAAGGCGATAGACCCGTCTGTTTGATCCTCTTCGAGGTACATTGAGTCCTCGCAGCCATCGCCCATGATGCTCCAATCACTTGGCAAGAGTTCATTTTCCTCTCTAGGCTCCTCAAAGTTCAAATTCTTGAAAGGCATCGCTCCAAGGCCGAATTCAGGCCAAATGAGGAGCAACAAAAAAAGGACGATCAGCGTCTTGTGGGTTTGGGTCATGGAGTCAGTGCCTAACGTTTGCCTTAACCGGCGCGGCCACATAACCAGCCCGGCTTTGCCGGCCCGGAAGTTACCCCGCGTCCGGTTGAACCCTTTGTTAGCACTGTGACGCCAGGAATTTGTACAGTTTCCGACAGACCGTGTCCAGTTCTTTTTGCCACTCCTCTCGATCCCAATAGATCAATGGCCCATCTCCTGCGGACGTGGCCTGGACAAGAATCTCAAGTGCTTCAAGTTTGGCATCATCCTCCGCGGCCTTTTCGACCGCCCAGCCACCAAGCGCGTGAAGTGAATTACTGTATCTCTGTTGCGTAGTTTTTGACTTCTGGTCCAGTTCAGCCCAATCCCAAAACCGCTGGAAAATTTCCAGGAGCGCGGCCGAAATTTCACGTTCCTTCGCTGGGGCAACGCCGTATTTCCAGTCTTTGATCCAGGACTCAGTTGGTTTCATATACTTTCAAGTGCTAACGTTTGGGTTAACCGGCGCCGCCAAGAAGCTCAGCCGGCTTTGCCGCCGCTGAGCTTACCGGCGTCCGAGTTGAACCCATTGTTATGAATTTACTCGCCGAATAAGCTCCGAGGCCT
>SKQS01000005.1 GCA_007118895.1 Wenzhouxiangella sp. | reverse complement strand
TAGTACACAGCGAAGGGAAATCGTTTGGCCAGCATTCGATGAAAGCCGTCAGCCATCTCGTGGATGCCGGCGAAGACTTTCAGGGATCGTACATCTGCCTGCATGCAGTCAAGAAAATAGTCGCCCAGCCCTACGGCATTGTGTTCATAGAAGTACCAGCCCTTTCGTAAATCCTCTTTCGCTGTTTCAAGTAGCCGAATGTCCACGCAGTTCCTTTCGTAGGTCGGCTATGGCAGTATCCCAATCGAGGAATTTCAGTTTCCCCTCAGCGACAAGTTGCCGTCGTTCATCCAAGATGTCCTTGTGCCAACTAGGTGACGGCAAATTGGCTGGTTTCCGCGAGATATCCGCCCATAGAGCCTCCATCGCCTCTAATTTTTCAACGAGCGTCATGTTGTCCAAGGGCAAGTCAATTGCCATGGCAGTACCTCTGTATTGAATTCACTTCTACATCTTACCGTCGCGAACGCCACGGATCACGGGGACCGAGGAGTAATGCTTGAATTTAGAATCGAGTGCGCCGAGGTCTCCCGTGCATCCGATGATTCGTCGGTTGCTTCCCTCTTTGCTTCCGCATCCGATCGAATTAGGTGCATGGTGACCCATTCGGGGTTCGCTTTGGACTCGAGCGAATCAGGCCGGCGACGTATTGCGTCAGCTTTTAATGGCATCATGAGTTTTAGTTTTCCGTGCTCGATAGCAATTCGGCTTGGATAGAGCCGTCCCTTTGCTTCGCCATACGTTGCGTAGAGGTCGATTACCCACCCGTCTGTGCCATGGAAAAGTTGGTGCCTGAGTTTCTTTGTCCCGCCGTTCGCTTCGAACATCGTAATTGTCTCGGGATTCACCACTAACGATACGACGCTGGAAGGTACTTTGCGATCACGATGTTCACACCACTTCACAATCCATTCGCCAGAGATAGAATCGTAGAACTTGGTTGCCGATGTTTCAGTTTGCGGCTCGGCCGCCATTACTTGCATCGCGATCAATAGTGCCGATGCACTGACGATTAGGGATCGCAATCTGGGCCTGGTCGTCATAGTCCAATCCTTCGGGTGTGAAAGCGTTTCGTGAAAAAGTCGACGAACGAAATGCGATCTATTCGGGCACGGGACGTGCACGTATCGATCGGGCGTTGAACTTTGTCGCTCGCCGCTGGAGGTGGGGGGCGGCGAGGACGGACAGCGGATCCGGTCGCTCCGTCAGAACGATTCTAACTGGAAGTCGGGGGCCGGACACATCCCCGCCAGGTAGAGCTGAATCGGCGGGGCCGCTAAGGACGAACCCATTGCACTTTCGACTTGCGTTTCCCGGTACCAGTCGTCGTAGTCGATACCGTACGCTTCCAGCAAGTAGCCTCGCTGCTCGGCCAGATCGAGTTCGGCGTACCACTCCGGGCAACGGGGGTCGTGGTGATTCAGTAAGTCGGACCAGGAAGGCTTCGCCGATTCGTGCAGCAGCCGGAGTGCCGGTTCCTCGCAGTGCGGGCATCGCGGCTGGGCCTCGTCCGGGGATGTCTCGTCACGGAGCCCCGCTTCATCCGGCGCGGGGACATCCTCGATCCCCGCCGCGTCGGGTTCGCCCAGCAGTTGCCGGCACCGGTCCAGGTACGCGGCCCGTTTCTGGTTCGACCAACCGCCGAAGTAGCGTGTCTTGGTCCGCTGCTCGGGCCGCCACCGGGGACCAAGGCATGGACGTGCCAGTGGGGCTCGAGTCGCTGGTTCCAAGTGTGCAGCACCATCATCGACGCGGGATCAATCGTCCTGCTGCTCGCGGGTCGTCTTGCGGAGACTTTTCCAAGCCGCCGTGACCAGAAGATCCGCCATCTCCATCCGGTTGGCCAACGCCAACTCGGATAGCTCCTCGAGCAGCCTCGGCGAGAGGGGCACGCGACGCTCTTTGGCTCCCTTGCCTCGGGCGATCCGGATCTGCATCCTGGCCGAGTCGATGTCGGAGATCTGCCAGTGGGCCGCTTCGGAGATCCGCATCCCGCAAGCGTACAGGGTCGAGAAGAACGTCCGGTGTTTGAGATTCTCGGTACATCGCAGTAGCTCGTCGACTGCTTGTCGGCTGAGCACCGTGGGCAGGCGTTTCGGCCGTTTGCCGAACGGGACCATGGTGACCGGCCAGGGGACACGGGCCGTCAACGCCAGAGAAGGGAGACACGTGCGACGTGTCCAGACGCAAGAAAGAGGCCAAGTGTGCGGGCACCCCAGCCACACTCAACCCGCCACCCAAGACCGACCTGCCGGATGATCGCGATTAAGTTCAACGTCAGCCGTAACAGGGCCACCGCCAATAGAGCCTGATATCAAAACCCGCGTCGCCGGCCGCTCCGGTTCACGACTCGGTTCTGGCTCTCTCGCGGCGGGCAACGACTCGGCCATCCCGAAGCGTTGTCGTCGCCCAGCAGCATACCATCGAAACGTCAGCCGCGCTTTCTCGAACTCCACGCCATGAGGAGAAATCACGCGAAGTCGCCAAGACGCGAAGATCAGCACGCATTCCCCGCCTCCGAGCCTTTGCGGCTTCGCGCCTTTGCATGAGATCATGCGAGCATCGAC
>SKQS01000093.1 GCA_007118895.1 Wenzhouxiangella sp. | reverse complement strand
GCAGAGAGCCGGACAGGGATCGTTTCCTGCTTAAAGAAGATATAAGGACTCTTTCAGCATGGCTGGCTCAGCGTTATCAACGTGCGGCCCTGCCGGATGACTTCAACAACCTTGTCCGGTCTGTTGCCAAAAAGCGCGGCAAACAGCACGCCATGATTTCACCATATGCCTCTGGTCTGCATGTAGACATTCACCCTGACAGGAACCTGGAAGATGGGGAGGTTTACAGCATCAACCTTCTGGCACTTGTGCCCGAAGAACGTAAAAATGAAATTGATGCGGTAAAACAAGGGACGGACGAACTTGCTGATCTCTTCAGGCAATGCGGAATCAATACTGAAACCGCTGTTCTTTCGGAGGCCAATGCATCTTACGGGTTGGTCCGTCGAATGAAGCGTTTTCCTTTGGAACATTTATCCCTGCGGGCTGGAAACCATCCCCTGCCGCTGGATTTTGAATAAAAAGGGGCATGTCTGACAGAAGTTTCAGGAATAAATGAGCGCGCAGAACCTTAATGCTTGAAAATATTGACATATTTACTGCCGTTGCTGTAGAACCCATGCGTCTTGGATCACATAGCCCATACCCTTCAATATTTCAGCCTGGAGCTTGGTGGGGGTTTCCAGGCCGAGTTCTGGTTCTTTGGCTCCTTGGCGCCAGGAGAGCACGCAGTCCAGGCTGTGCATCTCCTCCATGATCACCTTGGATGTGTATTTGTCATTCAGCTTGAGTTCCAGAAGCCGCAAAGCAGTCAGAGCAATCATGCAGGTCAACAGGTGACAGCGGATCTTGTCGTCAGTCCAATGAAACATTGGATTGACCCGGACCTGGTAAGGATCCTTGCTGACCCTGAATTGTTTTTCTATCTTGTATCTGTCCAAGGAGGCCAGCACAATATCTTCAGTGCTCCAGTGGCTGTTGTCGGTCACAATCAGGTTTTTGCCCATCAAGGCTATGGCTGAATTTACTTCCTGGGCGTTCTTTCGAAAGCTCATTATCTTGTTCTCAAACTCCAGGTCGTAAAACCTGGTGCTGATATGCAGGTCATCACAGAGCTTGCGGTAACGGTTTCTGACCACTTCTGTGCTGCGCCACTGGGGGGCTTGTGCATTGAATTTGCGCCTGTATTCCAGGAGTTCAGCTCGAATACGGTCCATCTTTTTGTTCAGGTCGTGAATTTTTTTACGTTTTGTCACGGGATTGAAGGTGACCACCAAGGTCCTGCTTCTGCCCCAAAGTTCAATGTTTGTCCTGTAAGCCCGGAGGCAGTTTTCTTCTTTTTGCTGGGTCACAAGCTGCCTGTTCTTGGGAATATCTAAAATATCAAAGGAGCTTTGATTCCTCCTGGCTTCGTACTCGGCAAGATACGGAGAGTACGTGGTTACAAAGTGGATATGCTGATGTCCGTCGATATGGGATATGTTCTCGGCTGAGTTCATGCCCTTATCAAAGACCACTGTCACCTGTTTGTTGCTGTCGGCGAATCCGGCGACAACTCCAAAGATTTCATCCAGGACCTGATGAAAGAGTTTGGAATCGTGGAGATTCCCAGAATAGACCGTATAGTAGAGGGGAACCGAACTCTCCCGGTCCTGCAGGACCCCTACTCCGACCTGACGAAGATGATGCTTGCTGGCTTTGTTATGTCCCCTTTTGGATAATTCAGATTCGTTCTTGGTGGCCATGTAGGTAAAATAGTTTGTCGTATCAAAGAGAAGGGTTTCCGGTCCCAATTCAAGTTTTTCACATATCCGGGAGAAGAATTTGGAAGATATTTCTTCAATATGTTCTTTGGATACCCGGCTCCACTTTGCCCAATAGCGCTCAGAGCTGAGGTCCTTCAGGTCCAGGGGGCGCACGTGCTGGATAGCCGTCTTTCGATACCAGTCCGCTAAAGCCCGTTTGCTCTTAGGCGCGATCATCCGGTTGGCCCAGGCATAGAAAAAGTATTCCCCTATTGAAGGTCCTTTTTCATTGGGCTTGCCGGGGACTATGCTGTCAATGAGCGAAATGGTGTCCAGTTCCTGCTCAAGGAGATGAGCCAAGAACACAGCCCCGAAGGCTTCAGTACGGAGTTTGACCGGCTTTTGGTCACGCTCCGCCTCTTCGAGCTTGGCCATGATGGTTTCAGGAGTGCCCAGGTACTTCTGCCATTTGAGTTTGACCTTGCCCTGCACCCTTTGTGTCTCGCGGAGATACCAATAGGTTCTACCTCCGGCAATTTTTTTGTATAGATGCGGCATGCAGAGAGCATATCATATAGGTTCTACATGTCAAGAACTTTTTTAGAGAAGCCCTTGCATATTATGGCCTAAAAGGGTGCATGCCCGCCAATACGCATAGGTTCTACAATTGTGCTATGGATAACATGCTGTAATTATTGATAGTTGAAAGGCCGAAAGAAAAGATTCCTGAAATTCCTGTCTGACATTGAAAGAGTAATGATTATCCACCATGAAGAGCATCCCGATGAAATCCAGCAAAGCTGGACTGCTGACGCAGTATTTCACCCAGTGAAACAGAAGAAGGTTTCACAAGGCAGGTTGGACAGGTGAAGGGGCATGAAGGGGAG
>SKQS01000069.1 GCA_007118895.1 Wenzhouxiangella sp. | reverse complement strand
CGGGCCGCCATCGCCCCGCGCATTCAGCGACGTCCTCGCCGCCTCCGCAAGTTCCGGAGTCGTGGCCGGGGAAATCTGGCGGCCGGGATGCACAGCGATGAGGTGGGACAGGTGGCGGTGGTCGTCATTGGGCCTGTCGCGATCCACCATCCATTCCTGCAACTGGCCCCACCGGCCGATCCGCGGCCCCAGCAACCGATCCCGCAGGGAGACGACCTTCGCCCGGAACGCCTCATCCTTTCCGAGGATTTCCGACACTTCGATGAAGTTGGTGAACAGATCCCAGATCAACTGTTGGTCGTAGGACACGCCGTCTTCGGTCGGGCCATGTTCGGGCGAGAATCCGTTCGGGGAAACCAGGGTGCCGTCGGGCAGTTCCTTCAGGCGGTCCTCCCATGTTTCGCAGAGTTCCTTCATCACGGGATAGGCGCGCGTTTTGAGGAACTCCTGGTCCTGGGTGTGGGCATAATGGTCGTAGAGGCTCTGGGCCAGCCATGCGGAGTCGCCGAACTGCCACTTCCAGGTGGTCCGCCCGCCGAAGATTCCGTTGGATGGATTCAACACCCAGCCGCGGATATTGAACGTCCTCCGCGTGCGCTCCCGCCAAACCTCGCGGCTGGCCTCGATCCATTCGGCCAGGGGCTTGAAGCATTCCGATAGATTCACGCGGTCCACAAACCAGTAGTTCATCTGGAGGTTGACGTTGGTGTGATAGTCCGAGTGCCACATCGGATTATGCAGGTTGTTCCACAGGCCCTGCAGGTTGGCCGGCAGTGAGCCCGGCCGGGAACTGCTGATCATCAGGTAGCGTGCGTAGTCAAGCACCAGCTCCTCGAGATCGGGGTCGGGGGCGCCGCTCTGGTAACGCTTCAGTCGCTCGTCGGTCGGAAGCTGGAGAATCTCCGCCGACGTCTGCCCCCAATCGATCGCGAAGCGGTCGAACAGGCGCCGGTAGTCACTGACATGTTCATCCTTCAACTGCGCGTAGGTTCTTTTCGAAGCCTCGTCGATCTTCTTCACAAGGCGCTCATGGGGATGGGGGCCTTTCCACCCCTGTGCGCGTTGATTGAGGTAATCGGTGCCCGCCGCCAGGATGAAGGTCAGGCTGTCGCATTGATCGAACGAGATCACGCCGTTCTCTGCCTTGAGCGTGCCGCCCTCGTGCACGACCCGTACCTGGGCTTCGTATTGGAGATGGATTTGGTAGGTTCCCCTCTGGTGGGCGCCGGCCCGCGCGTAGGTCAACCCTTCCATCGATCCACGCACCGTGAGCTGCTGGCCCTCGGCGATGGTTTCCGTGTCGCGGGCATCCGCCAACACGACCTGGCCGGTGTGCGCGCCGGGCTGGTCGGCGGAAAGATGGAACACCATCACCTGGGCCGGATGGCTCGAGAAGTATTCGCGCCGGTATTGGACCCCGTCGCTCTCGTAGGTGATCCGGTGCAGGGCGCAGGTCAGATCGAGTTCGCGCCGGTAGCCCGTGACCGATCCATGACCGAGTGTGATATAGAGGTCGCCGAACGGCTGATAGGACCCCGTGCTTTCCTCGTCGCCGAACCACAGGCTCTCTTCGTTGAACTGAATGTGCTCGCGCGTGGTCCCTCCGTAGATCATTGCGCCCAGCCGGCTGTTGCCGATAGGCAGGCACTGTTTTTCCCACACCATGGCCGGCGCGGTATACCAAAGCACGCGATCACCAGCCACGCCGGTCTCCGGGGATCCGGCGTCCTGCGCGATGGACACCATGGTCATCCAAGCGGAGATCATGAGCAGGAGCGCGGCGCGGCGAAAGGCCTTTGGATGACAGGGGCTCCTCGTTGTTGTTTCCAGCGCAACGCGCCACACGGCGGCAGCTTTCCAGACTTGATTTCTCATGCTGTACACTCCTTTTGCATCGGCATGCAGCGGGGACTGCCCGGACAGTCCCTCGTCAATGGATCCGCACTCTAGTCCATATCGCGCCGGCCGTCTGTATGATATCCGGTTTTATTTATACGTTTTGCGGTAGTCCCATTGACGCCCACAATATCTTGGTCGCTTCCCGCGGTGGATAAGGTGCCGCCCTGAATTTCCATGCTGGTTCCGTCGTAGAGCAGCAGTCCGCGGCTGTCGCCATTGTAGGCCGTGGTGCCTTGCGTGGCGGTGTAGTGCAGCGTATTGCCTCCTCTCACCTCCAACCGGGAGGTGCTCGTGCCGCCGGTCGGCCCGATGCCCCCTGTGCCCCAATTTCCGGACACCGTCCAGTCACTGCTCGACGTGCTGGTCCACGTGAAGGTGTCCGCCCGCGCGTTTCTCAACGCGAAGGCAATATCCTCGACTCCTGCCTGGAGGCCTTCGAGGGTTTCAAGCAGATGGGCGAGCCGGCTGTCAATGGCGGCCACGCGCGCGATTTTTCTTGAACCCTGGGAAAGGCTGCCGAGAGCCGAACCCTCACTTTCGTACAGAAGGTCATAGGCTTCCGAGAGCATCGTGAGCATTTCTTCAGCGTGCTGGAGGCGGCTTCGTTCACCGGCAAGAATATCGTCTTCCCCGGGTTGAATATTTGCTGCTTCTATTTCGGCGATCTGGAAGGCGGCAAGTTCCCTGTGG
>SKQS01000079.1 GCA_007118895.1 Wenzhouxiangella sp. | reverse complement strand
TCCGGCCGCACGCGGAGCGGCCAAGATGACCGCCGGCGCGGTGCTGGTGGCCGAAGGTCTGTTCGGCATTGCCCGTCGGGCCATGTCGCGCGGACGCGGACGAGGCCGCCGTGGTCGCGGGGGCTTGCTGGGCGGCGTGATCGGTGTGGTCATCGGCATCGTGTTCATTGTCATCGGCGGCTTCATGGCGCCGGATGCGCCTGACGACGAGGTGGCGGTGACCGGACGCATCGCCGAGGTCGAAACCAGCCGGAACAATGACGGCGAAACCCGCTTCAGACCGATCTATGCCTATGATGTCGACGGACGAGAGTATCGCCTGCATTCGCCGGTGCGTTCCAGCGTGCGGCCGCAGATTGGTTCGGAGGTCCGGATCGGTTACTCGGCAGCCGATCCGGAAAACGCGCGCCGCACCGATGGACTGGAAAGCAAGGTGCACTGGCTGTTTGCCGGCGCCGGCATCATCCTGCTGGCGGTATCACTGGTCAGCCTGGCCATCAGTATCGCCCTGATCGTGTTCGGCATCATGCTGTTTCGCAGCGGCCGGGCCGATCGTCGGGCAGCCGGCGAACCCAGCGGATTCGTTTCCGACCTGGTCTCGCTGGCCAGCCGCGCCGGACGGGGAGAAATCGATGTCGAGCAGACCGCTGCCGGCCAGCGGGGCGGATCACAGGGACAGGCGCCGGAAACCGGCTGACTTCACCCCATGGTTGGGGTTCGCTCCCGACATCGAGCATGTTCCGACCGCCAGCCAGCGTGGTCGGCTAAACTTGCCGCATGCCGAAGAAAATACTGCTTGTACTGGGCATGCTGCTTGCCGGCCCGGTCAGCTCCCAGGAGGTCTGGCTGGCCACCTACGGCCCGGGCGCCGAAGTCTGGGAGCGTTTTGGCCACAACGCCCTTTGGCTGCGCGATGAACAGCGCGGGCTGGACCATACCTTCAGCTTTGGCTACTTCGAGCTGGACAGGCCGGGGTTTTACCGCGATTTCGCCAGAGGCCACATGCTTTACTTCGGCGCGGCCAGCCATGTCGAGCGCGAATTCGAATTCTACCGCCAGCGCGATCGCAGCATCACGGTGCAGCGCCTGGACCTGTCGCCAGCCCAGTTCAATGCCCTTGAGCAGCGTCTCAACGAGGCAATCTTTCCGCCGCCTCAATACTACGAATACGACTACTTCTACGCCAATTGCTCGACCTGGCTGCGTGATCTGATCGACGAGGTGGTTGACGGCGATCTGCGACGGGCCAGCGAAGAGCGGGTTGCGGAGATGAACCTTCGCGATCATGTGCGGCGGCTGCTCTGGCCTGCGCTGCACCTGTATGTCGGTATTCATGGCGCGCTCGGGCCGGCCGTTGACCGCGAGATCTCGGCCTGGGACGAGATGTTCCTGCCTGATGTGCTGGCTCGCGAGGTGGCAGCCCTGGGACTGGTCACCGAAACCGTAAAGGTTCATGAGTCGACACGATTCTCGATGGCGGCACATCCGCCGGTGACGACCCCCTGGCTGTTGCTGGCCGGGCTTTTTCTGGCCGCATTGATGATGGTGCCGGCACTCAAGCGCAAACCTGGCCGGGTGGCGTTGTGGACGCTCAAAGCCTGGGCGCTTGCGATCGCGACGGCCGGCGCCTGCCTGCTGTTTCTGTGGTGTTGTTCCGGCCACCAGGCGGCCTGGGCCAATGCCAACCTGCTGCTGTTCAATCCGCTGGTGCTGGTGTTGTGGATGTCGGCAAGGCGAAGCCTGGCCCGAGCCGGCGCGATGCTGATCATTTTGGGTCTGCTGGCTGCCCTAGCCATGGCGCTGTGGCCGGGCGGGCAGTGGAACCTTGACCTGGTTGCCCTGATGCTGCCGGTGCAGATGGCCGCGCTGTGGCTATGGCGTTGCATGCCATGATTCGGCTAATGCGGTATCGTGGAGCCATGATTTGCTCGATGAAATCAGCCTCCCGCTGCCTGCTGGTTGTCATCCTGGCCATGATGGCCGTTGCGGCTTTCGCCGCGGACAGAGAACTGCAGGCGCTGGTTGATCGTGATCCCGCCGCGGCGATCGAGCTGCTGAGTCGAGAAATCGCCGCCGGCACTACCGTGCGCGAGTCGGCTGACTACGCCGAGCTTTATCGACTGCGGGCACAGGCCAGGCGCACCCTCGGTGACTACCAGGAGGCCGGCACGGATGCCGAGCGATTTCGGGAGCTTGCCGAGGCTGAAGAAGATCCGTTGCTGATGTCTCGGGCGTTCATGATGCTGGGCACCATTCACGCCGAGCAGGGCGAGCTGGCCTCGGCGCTGGAACAGTTCCACCAGGCCAGAAGAATGCTCGAGGGCACTGTTCATATCGTTGAGCTGGCCAGAATTCACAACGCGCTGGGTGTGGCTCACCAATTCCTGGAAGACTTTCAGCGGGCGGCAGACTACTATCGGTCCGGGCTGGAGATCATTCGGAACCTGGATCGCGACCGTCTCACGCTGTCACTCAAGTCCAATCTGGCGCTGACGGTGGCCGCGCTGGAGGGCCCGGCGGCGAGCGTCGGGCCGTTGCTGAGAGTGCTTGAGCTTTCGCGAGAGCTTGGCGATGAAGCGTCTATCATGAG
>SKQS01000231.1 GCA_007118895.1 Wenzhouxiangella sp. | reverse complement strand
GGGCTGAGGGGTCCATCATACTAGTCCCTGCATAAGTATTGCCTCACTCAGAGATTCGGACGCGTTCGCTCGCAAGGCGCGCTGGCGAAGACATAGTGGGCCTACGTCGAGCCAGCGGAACGCAGCGAGCGGGCGCGTCCGAAGCTCCCTTCGGGCTTGCCTCTCGGCGTCCGTGGGCTGCGTTCTCGGCGCTCGATGTAGGCCAAGCTACAGACTTCGCGCCGACGCCTTGCCACGAACGCCGAGAGACAAGCTGAGCGTGGCAATACTTATGCAGGGACTAGTAAGCCAGCACAGGGGCTTTATACTGTTGCTTCCGTCACCTCAAGCGTTCTCTGCACCGTGTATTTTCAGGATTTCATTCGCCGCCTGGACGCCTACTGGGCAGACCAGGGCTGTGTGATCATGGCGCCGCTGGATATGGAAGTCGGCGCGGGTACGTTTCACCCGGCCACCTTTCTGCGCGCCCTGGGTCCGGAACCCTGGCATGCGGCCTACGTCCAGCCATGCCGCCGACCAACCGACGGGCGCTATGGCGAGAATCCCAACCGGCTGCAGCACTATTACCAGTACCAGGTCGTCATGAAACCCTCGCCGCTGGATTTCCAGGAACGCTACCTGGGCAGCCTGGATGCCATCGGTATCGACCCGGCGATTCACGATATCCGCTTTGTCGAGGACAACTGGGAATCACCGACCCTGGGTGCCTGGGGCCTGGGCTGGGAGGTCTGGCTCAACGGCATGGAAGTCACCCAGTTCACCTATTTCCAGCAGGCTGGTGGTCTGGAATGCCGACCGGTGATGGGTGAGATCACCTATGGTCTGGAACGGCTGGCGATGTACCTGCAGGGAGTGGAAAGCATCTTCGACCTGGTGTGGGCCGATACGCCGCTGGGTCCGGTGACCTACCGAGAAGTATTCCACCAGAACGAGGTCGAACAGTCGGCGTTCAATTTCGAGCAGGCCGATACCGACAGTCTGTTTGGCTGGTTCGATGCTTGCGAACGCGAAGCCGGTCGACTGGTGGCCGCCGACCTGCCGCTGCCGGCCTACGACCAGGCGCTCAAGGCCTCGCATACCTTCAATCTGCTCGATGCGCGGGGCGCGATCTCGGTCACCGAACGGCAGCGCTATATCCTGCGCGTGCGAGATCTTTCCAGGCAGGTCGCCGAGGCCTATTACCAGCGTCGCGAACAGCTCGGGTTTCCGGGTCTGAACAGGGGTTCGGAATCATGAGCGGGCGTGCCGATCTGCTGGTCGAACTCGGCTGCGAGGAGCTGCCGGCGCGTCTGCTGGTCAACCAGGCGGACATGCTGTTTACCGGCGTTTGCGACGAACTGGAAAAAGCCGGTATCGACTTCGACCGATCCGCCGCCAGCTGGTATGCCAGCCCGCGTCGGCTGAGCCTTATGCTGCCACAGGTTGCCGATTCGCAGCCCGACCAGGTTCAGGAACGAAAGGGTCCGGCGGTTGGTTCAGCCTTCGATGCCGATGGTCAGCCCACCGCCGCAGCTATGGGTTTTGCCCGCAGCGTTGGTCGATCGGTTTCTGAACTGGAGCGAACCGGAAGCGGCGCGAACGAGCGCCTGTATGCCACGGTTCGCATCGCCGGTCAGGCACTCAAGTCCGTGCTCGAGGACATACTGGTCAAGGTCACCACGGCAATGGCAGGTTCCCGCTCGATGCGCTGGTCGGATTCAACCGACCGGTTTCTCAGACCGGTGCGCTGGCTTGTGGTTCTGCACGGCGACCAGGTCCTGCCGATCGAGCTGTTCGGCCTGCGCGCCGATCGTCTGACCCAGGGTCATCGAATCCACGGACCGGGACCGATCGAGCTGGCCGGGGCCAGCGATTACTGCGACCGGCTGCGCTCGGCCTACGTCGAGGTGGATAGAAACCGTCGCCGGGCGCGTATTGCCGAACAGCTTCAGGCCATCGCCGATCGCGTGGGCTTGACGGCGCGACCGAGCAACGCCCTGCTCGACGAAGTGGCGGATCTGACCGAATGGCCGGTAGCCATTGACGGGCGGTTCGACGAGCGTTTTCTGGAAGTGCCCGCCGAGGCCCTGATCGCCAGCCTGGAACAGCATCAGAAGTGTTTCCCGCTGTTTGCCGACGACGGCACCATGGCCAACCACTTCGTTGCCGTGGCCAATATCGAAAGTAGGGATCCAGAGGCCATGCGGCAGGGTTTCGAGCGAGTGATTCGACCGCGACTGGCCGATGCCCGGTTTTTCTGGGACCAGGATCGCCGCCAACCGCTTTCTGCCCTGGCCCCCGGTCTGGCCTCGGTCAAGTACCAGGAGCAGCTCGGCTCACAGGCCGATCGCTGTCAGCGCATCGCGACACTGGCCCGCTCCCTGGCCGGACATTTCGGCGCTGACCCGCAGACTTGCGAGCAGGCCGCGGTCTTGAGCAAATGCGATCTGCTGACCGACATGGTCGGAGAGTTTCCCGAGCTGCAGGGGATCATGGGTCGCCATTACGCCGTGGCAGGCGGCGAAGACCCGGTCGTGGCCGCGGCGATCGAAAGCCATTACCTGCCGCGCTTTTCCGGCGACCGTCTGCCGGAAGACTCCGCCGGCCAGGTGCTGGCCGTCGCCGATCGCCTGGACAGCCTGGTCGGGATCTTCGCCGCCGGCCAGATACCACGCGGCGGCAAGGATCCTTATGCACTCAGACGCGCCGCGCTGGGGCTGGTGCGCATCCTCGAGCACGCTCGGTTGAACCTGTCGCTGCGCACGCTGCTCGAAATGGCCGCACAAGGCCTGCCCGACCATCTTGAGGCAGACCTCGACGCCGTCGAGGCGTTCGTATACGAGCGCCTGCGCAGCCATGTGACCGAGCAGGGCCTGGCCGTCAATACCTTCCATGCCGTGATGGCGGCGCAACCGGATTCCATCGCCGATGCCTGCGAGCGCATGGCCGCAGTGGAGCGCTTTCTCAGGCTGCCTGCCGCCGACAGCCTGGTCGCCGCCAACAAGCGGATTCGAAACATTCTGGACAAGGCGGGCGAGACACCAACGGCCGAGGTTGATCCCGGCCTGCTCGACCACGAGGCCGAAAAGGTGCTGGCCGAGCAGCTTGACCAGGCAGGCGGAGAGCTCAGTGACATGCTCGAACGTCGGGATTACAGCCTTGCCCTGACCCGGCTGGCGGCGCTGGAGGCGCCTACTGATCGGTTCTTCGATGAGGTGATGGTAATGGTCGATGATCCGGCGCTGCGCCAGAATCGTCTGGCGCTGCTGAAAAGCCTGGCTGACCTGTTCGGTCGCATTGTCGACGCGGCGCGCCTGGGGCGCTGATGGGCAAGCGCGGCGCGGCCCCCATCCTGATCCAGCAGAAACTACTGCTGAACGGAGATCAGCCCGAACCGTCGGCCTGTCAATTGCTGATCGATTTTCAGCGCCGCGGTCATCATGTCGTACTGCTGGCACGCCGCCCGCAGCGCTGGCGGCCGACCCGCAGCACGGTCAACGATGAGCTCGATGTGCAACGGCGGCTGCACGAGGTGATCCGGCGCGGCGGCGCCGACCTCGACGGCGTGCTGTACCTTGAATACGGGCTGTTTTCCTGGCGCCAGACCCGTTATGAGGCGCTGAAGTCACTGGCCGAGCGTTACCAGCGCAGTGCAGCGGACCTGTGGCTGATTTCGCGATCGCATCGCGAGCTGGAGACCGTCATTCTGGCCGGTGGCCGGGCGTTGGCGGTTGGCCGCGATCAGCCACCGGAAGGCGCTTCTGGCCATCGCGACCTGCGCCAGGCGCTGGCGTCCATCGAGGCAGACTGAAACCAACCAGCCGGCAAACAGCTGGCCGTCACACGTCCAGGTTGGCAACCCTCAGCGCGTTTTCCTCGATGAAGGCTCGACGCGGCTCTACCTCGTTGCCCATCAGGGTAGAAAAGATCTCGTCGGCAGCGACCGCATCCTCGATCGTGACTTTCAGCAGCCTGCGGGTCTCCGGATTGACCGTGGTATCCCACAACTGCTCCGGGTTCATCTCGCCCAGGCCCTTGAATCGCTGGAAGCTGCGACCCTTGCGGGACTCGGCCATCAGCCAGTCATGCACTTCGCTGAATCGGCTGATCGCCTGCTGCTGGTTGCCACGCTCGATGCGCGCGCCTGGTCCGAGCAGATCGTGCACCTCGGCGCCCAGCCGCGCCATCTGGCGATAGTCCACCGACTGGAAGAACGCGGCGTCGAGGATGGTGTCCTGGACCACGCCCTGGGCATGTCGGGAGATCACCACCCCCCCGCCGGCCAGCGGCTGGATGTGCCAGCGCACTCCGGCCGGCGTGGCCTGCTCCAGGCGCTGCGCCAGACCTTCGATCCAGTCTCCGGTCGGGACCGGTGAATCTTGAGAAACTGGTTCATAATCAATAAGTTGAGCGATTATATCGGGATCATGGCGCAGGCTCAGCCGGTTGCTGGCCTGGTCGGCTAACTGATACTGGCGCAACAGCTTTTCCAGTGCCGTGTCGGCCACCGGCGGCTGATCCTCTGCCGGATAAAGCCGGGCCCCGTCCAGCGCCCGTTCCAGCAGGTAGCGATTGAGCTCGGCCTCGTCCTTCAGGTACCACTCCTGCTTGCCCTGCTTGATCTTGAACAGCGGAGGTTGGGCGATATAGATATGCCCGCGCTCGATCAGCTCCGGCATCTGACGGTAGAAAAAGGTCAACAGCAGAGTGCGGATATGCGAGCCGTCGACGTCGGCGTCAGTCATGATGATGATCCGATGGTAGCGCAGACGGTTGGGGTCGAACTCGTCCTTGCCGATCCCGCAGCCCAGCGCGGTGATCAGGGTGCCGACTTCGGCCGAGCCCAGCATCCGATCAAAACGCGCCTTTTCAACGTTGAGTATCTTGCCCTTGAGCGGCAACACCGCCTGGTTACGCCGATTACGTCCCTGCTTGGCCGACCCGCCGGCCGAATCACCCTCGACGATGAACAGCTCCGACAGCGCCGGATCCTTTTCCTGGCAGTCTGCCAGCTTGCCGGGCAGTCCGGCCACATCGAGCACGCCCTTGCGGCGGGTCATGTCGCGGGCCTTGCGCGCTGCCTCGCGGGCGCGCGCTGCCTCGACCACCTTGCCGGCGATCATTCTGGCATCGCCAGGATTTTCCAGCAGGAAATCCCGGAGCTTTTCGGCCACGACCGATTCCACGACCGGCTTGACGTCCGAGGAGACCAGCTTTTCCTTGGTCTGCGAAGAAAACTTCGGGTCCGGCACCTTGACCGACAGCACGGCGATCAGGCCCTCGCGGCAGTCATCGCCGGTGGTCTGCACCTTGGATTTCTTGGCCAGCCCGTTTTCCTCGATATAGGCATTGATGGTGCGGGTCAACGCTGCGCGAAAACCGGCCAGGTGCGTGCCGCCGTCCTTCTGTGGAATGGTATTGGTGAAGCAGAACACCGACTCCTGGTAAGCATCGGTCCACTGCAGCGCGGCCTCCACGGTGATACTGTCGGCCTCGGCACTGAAATGCAGCGGATTGGGATGCAGCGGCGACTTCTTGTCGCTCAGATGCTGCACAAAGGAACGAATACCACCCTCATACTCGAATACATCCCGCTTGTCACTGCGCTCATCGGTCAGCTCGATGCGGATCCCGGAGTTCAAAAAGCTCAGTTCGCGCAGCCGACGAGCCAGGATGTCGTAGTGAAAATCGGTGTCGGTGAAAATTTCCGGGCTGGGAAGGAAGCGAATGTCGGTGCCGGTCATATCGCTGCTACCGGTCGCTTCCAGCGGCGCATCCGGGACACCGGCCTGGTAGACCTGCCGCCAGCGCTTGCCCTGACGGTGGATGGTCAGTTCAAGCCTTTCCGACAGCGCGTTGACCACCGAAACGCCAACGCCGTGCAGGCCGCCAGAGACCTTGTAGGAATCGTCGTCAAACTTGCCGCCGGCATGCAGCACGGTCATGATGACCTCGGCGGCTGATCGACCTTCGTCCTCGTGCTGATCGACTGGAATGCCGCGGCCGTTGTCGGTCACGCTGACTGATCCATCGACGTGCAGGGTGACCTGGATACGGTCACAGTGGCCGGCCAGGGCCTCGTCGATCGAGTTGTCGACCACCTCGAAGACCATATGATGAAGTCCGGTGCCATCATCGGTATCACCGATGTACATGCCCGGCCGCTTGCGCACCGCATCAAGGCCCTTGAGGACCTTGATGCTGCTGGATCCATATTCTTTTTCGGTCATTCGAAAATTATACCACCCGACTCACCTTTCCTTGTTCCACGTGAAACACTTGCCCCTGGGCTCCGGGCGGCAGCGCCACTGCCGTGATCCAGCACTGAAAAGGCGTGGTGCCTAGCCATCCCAGCAGTCCTGACAGGTGAGATTGATCCAGCTCGGAGACCGGGTCGTCAAGCAACAGCATGGGTTGCCGGGCATCTTCCTGGTCAAGCAGCACCAGGTGAGCCATCTGCAGCAGCATGGCCAGCAGCTTCTGTTGTCCTCGCGACAGACTGTCAGACGCTGACCGGCCGCCGCACACCAGGGCCAGATCAGCACGATGCGGGCCGCGCGTGGTATGACCGCGCTCCCGATCCAGAATCCGCCGCTGGTCCCATAGATGCTGCAAACTCTCATCATCGCCATGCCCGCTGCGCAGCTTGAGCTCCACCGAACCGGGCAGCCGGATAGCCAGGCGCTCCGACAGCCCCGGTAGCGCTTCCTCGAGCCGCGCCACGATTTGTGCTCGCATTTGCGTTATCGCTTCACCGGCGGTTGCCATGGGCGCCTCGATCGCCCGACATACCGAATCCGAGGCGCCTGATTTCAACGCCGCGTTGCGTTGCTTGAGCAAGCGAGCATATCGCTGCCAGAGCGTGAGGTAGTCAGGTTCCACGTGGAACAACAGCCAGTCGAGAAATCGACGTCGCTGGTCAGGACCTCCTTCGATCAGCCCATGGTCGCCCGGCTCGATCAGTATCAGCGGCAGCAATCTGGCGAATTCGCTGATTCGCCGGCTATCTCGTCCGGCAATTCGCCCCTGCCAGTGACCGGCTGCACGCCGTACCCCGAGAACGCGATCGGAGTCATCCAGATGAGCCACGATATCGCTGTGGTCCTGGCGGTGACGAATGAGCGCCGCGCGATTGCTTGTTCGAAAGGAGCGACCACGCGCCAACACTACAATGGCCTCCAGAATGCTGGTCTTGCCGGCCCCGTTCTCTCCGATAAACCAGTTCAGTCCCGGCGAGGGCTTGATCTCGACATCAACGAGGTTGCGAAAGTCCCTGATCTGCAGCTTGCTCAGGCCCACCGGGTCAGCGCCCGACCGGCACTCAAAGCTTCAGCGGCATCACTACCTGCCGAATGCTGTCTCCGTCCTCCTCGGTGATCAGGCAGGAGCTGTTGGCGTCCTTCAAGGCGATCCGCACCTTCTCGCCCTCGATCGCGCCAAGCGCATCCAGCAGGTAATTGACGTTGAAACCGATCGTCAATTTCCCCATGTCGTGCTCGGCTTCGACCTCTTCGGTCGCCTCCTCCTGCTGCGGGTTGTGGGCGACGATCTTGACCAGGCCACTGTCCATTTCCAGGCGCACCCCCCGATACTTTTCGTTCGACAGGATCGCTGCTCGCTGCAGGGCATGGATGAAGGCATGCCTGTCCACCACCAGGGACTGCTCTCCGGGCAGCGGGATAACCGCCTCGTAATCGGGGAACCGCCCATCGATCAGCTTGGTGGTCAGCACCAGCCGTTCGCGGTCAACGCGAAGATAAGCCTGACCCAACGCCACCCGCACCGGTTCGGCACTGTCGGCCAGTACCCGGTTGAGCTCCAGCACGCCCTTGCGCGGTACGATCACCGACTGAGGTTCGCCACCGATGGCTGCCTCTACCTCGGCCAGCGCCAACCGATGACCATCAGTCGCCACCGCCCTGAGCTGGCCTTCACGAAACTCCAGCAGCAGACCATTGAGGTAGTGCCGAACATCCTGGTGCGACATGGCAAAACTGGTCTTGTCAAGCAACCAGTGCAGTTGACCTTCTTCAACCTGGTGACTGGAACTGGCCTCGACCTGATCACTGGCAGGAAACTCGCTGGCCGGCAAGGTGGCCAGGGTGAACCGGCTGCGACCGGCGTGCAGGGCCAGCTTGTCCTCGTTCCGCTGAACGTTCAGCGTCACCCCTTCCGGCAGGGCGCGGCAAATGTCGACCAGCTTGCGGGCCGGCACCGTGACCGTTCCGGCCTGCGCAACGTCTGCCGGCGCCCGCGCAACCATCTCGACTTCCATGTCGGTGCCGGTTATTCGCAAGCCCGCATCATCGGCTTCGAGCAGAAAGTTGGCCAGAACCGGCAGGGTCTGGCGTCGCTCGACGACGTTGACTACCTGCACGATAGGGGCCAACAGGGCTTCACGGGCAATGGAAAACTTCATTGGCGATCCTCTTGGCTATAGATCTTTTTGTTTATGAATAAAAACAAAAGCTGTAGTAATAGTCCCTGTGCAAACCTTGATAACCCAATTAAAATCATTAAATTCAATAAGTTAACCAAAAATCGCCGATTAATTGGCGCACTGATGAAGCTGTGGATGAAATGTGGATGTTCGGCAACTGGCCGATTGTCCACAGGCTATCCACCCCTCACCAGGCCGCTTGTTCAACTGGTCAACTCGCGCATCAGTCGGGCACGTTCATCGCGCAAGCGGCTGTCGGTTTCACACAGATTCTCGATTGTACGACAGGCGTGAAGTACCGTCGTATGGTCACGGCCGCCGAATGCATCGCCGATTTCGGGCAGCGAGTGTTCGGTCAGGGCCTTGGCCAGAAACATCGCCATCTGCCGTGGCCGGGCAATCGAACGGGTGCGACGTCGAGACAGCAGATCGTTGACTCGCAGCTGGTAGAAGTCAGCTACCGTTTTCTGGATGTTCTCCATCGTGATCAGCCGATCATGCACTGCCAGGACGTCGCGAAGGATTTCCTGGGTGTAATCGACGTTGATTTCCCGCCCGGAGAATCGGGCGTTGGCAATCAGCGAGTTCAACGCGCCTTCCAGGTCACGGACATTGGAGCGAATCCGCTTGGCGATCAGAAACACCACGTCTTCGGGCAGCTCCAGACCTCGATCGGCCGCCTTCTTCATCAAGATCGCCACTCGCGTCTCGAAGTCGGGTGGTTCGATGGCCACGGTCAGACCCCAGCCAAATCGCGAGCGCAGCCGGGCCTCGATGCCATCGACTTCCTTGGGATAGCGGTCGCAGGTCAGGATGATCTGCTGCCTGGATTCAAGCAGCGCATTGAAAGTGTGGAAGAATTCTTCCTGTGAGCGGTCCTTGCCGGCAAAGAACTGGATGTCGTCGATCAGCAGTGTGTCGACCGAGCGATAGCGTCGCTTGAATTCATCGATGCTGTCGCGACGCAGCGCCTGGATCATTTCGCTGACGAACTTTTCCGAGTGCAGGTACAGCACCCGGGCTTCCGGGTTGGCCCGGGCAATGAAATGACCGGCCGCGTGCAGCAAATGGGTCTTGCCCAGACCGGTCGAGCCGTAGAGCAGCAGCGGGTTATAGACCATCCCGGGGTTGTGGGCAACCTGGCGGGTCGCGGCGAAAGCCAGCTCGTTGGATTTGCCCAGCACGAAATTTTCGAACTGATACTGTTCGTCTAGACCGGCCGTGCGCGGTTGGTCGGTCACCCTGGGCGGCTGGCTGCGCCGTTGCTGCTGCCCGCCGACAATGACCGAGACCTGCTCGCGGTCGAAACCGTGCGCGGCAAAAAAGTTGCGAATGGCCTCCAGGTAGCTGTGCCGAACCTGCTCGCGAACGAAATCATTGGGCGCAATCAACCGGATCTCTTCGCCGGGCCGGTCGAGAAGCTGCAACGGCCTGATCCAGGTGTTGAGCTCTTCCAGCGGAATGTCGCGCTCCAGCCGGTCGAGACACTGTTGCCACAACGCGCCGGGTGAATTGCCAGGTTGATTGCTGATCATAGGCCCGCCAGTCTAGCCGTCCGGCCCGGCTTGTGCCAGCCTTAGTCTTTTCCAATGACACATGAGCCTGAACGAGGCGCGTATTTCCAGCGAGAAGTGAGCCTGAAGGTTGGCCGGGTTCTGGGATCATCGGAGGATGATCGTGACACTCAGAACCGAAGGTC
>SKQS01000239.1 GCA_007118895.1 Wenzhouxiangella sp. | reverse complement strand
TCTGAGCGGTTTTCGCCGCAGGCGAAAGAAGTGCAGACAGGACACCACAGCCTCGAACCGAGGGCCGAAGGCCCGAGCTTGCTGACATGCGCAGCATGTCAGTCCGAAGGACAAGCCCGCGTAGCGGGCGCAGCCATCCTGCCGGGCGCGCCACCCCCCTGACGCGCCGGATTTGCCAGTTATCGCCGATTGGCCTATGCTTGCGCGTCGCCCGTTCTGCAACCGCTCAAGAACCTGATCGATGGAATTTGCCCCGGCACGAGACCCGCGTCTCGAAGAGTGTTATTTCTACCACCGCATGGACTTGCCCGGCCACGGCACGGTGGGCAGCGAATGGGACCTGCGCGACCAGGTCGATGAGTACCTGGGCCATGTGGATTTTTCAGGCAAGACCGCCGTCGATGTCGGCACGGCCAGCGGCTTTCTGTGCTTCGAAATGGAAAAACGCGGTGCTCAGGTAATTGGTTACGACCTGTCCGATGCGTTCGACTGGGACGTGGTCCCGTACGATGGCAAGCCACAGCGTGAGGTGATCGAACGGACCCGGACCCACCTCAAGTTCATCAACAATGCCTGGTGGTTCGCACACAAGGCGCTCGGCTCCCGCGCCCGCGCGGTGTACGGCCCGGTCTATGAGATCGACCGCCGGATAGAGCCGGTGGATATCGCGGTATGCGGCAGCATTCTGCTGCATCTGCGCGACCCGGTGCTGGCGCTGGAGCGGATCGCCGCGGTATGCCGGGAGACGCTGATCATCGCTGAGCGCGATGTCGATCGACCGATTTTCATTCCCGAGCCGGAACGTCGACCCATGGATACCTGGTGGTTGTATCCAGCCGGTTACTACGAGGCCATTTTGAAGATCTTCGGCTTTCGGCAATTCAACGTGATTCAGCATCGGCAGCAGCATGCCGAGAGCGGCCAGCAGCTGGACCTGTATACCCTGACCGCGCGCCGCTGACCGGCTCACGGTCGCATCCGGTGTTGCCGAAAAACAATCGGCCGGCGCCGCGGGTGCAGGGAGGGGATGCGGCGCCGGCCGGGGACGCACGAAAAGTGTCGCCCTGATCACATATACGGAATTCAACGGCGAATCGGGTCATTCCCTGCCAATTCGAGACGGATTGAGCTACAAAGACTCCGGGCACAGATCCGCCCAGGGCAGCCGACCGGAAAGCAATTCTTCGACCGCATGAGCCGCAATCGGTCGTGAAAACAGGAACCCCTGGCTGAAATTGCAGTGGTACTGGCGCAGCAATGCCAGCTGTTCAGGCGTTTCGACGCCCTCGGCCACTGTCAGCATTCCGAGGTCGGCCGCCAGTGAGCAGATCGTTCGGGTAATGGCCTGGTCCTCGCCATCGCGAGTCAGGTCGCGAACGAAGCTGCGATCGATCTTGACCACCGATACCGGGAAGTTCTTGAGATAGGCCAGCGAGGAGTAGCCAATGCCGAAATCGTCGACCACGATCTGCACGCCTATTCCGTTCAGGCGTTCCAGCGACTTCCGATTGCGCACCAGGTTTTCTATCAGCACCTCTTCGGTGATTTCAAGGTGCAGCTTTCGCGGGTCGATCCGATGCTGGTGGAGCAAGACGCTGATTTGCTCGGCAAAATCAACCTGGCGAATCTGCGCGCCGGAGATGTTGACGGCCAGGAAAGGCGTCTCCCCGAAGCGCTTTTGCCAGTCAGCGAGGTCGGACAATGCCCTGGTCATGGCGTATTCGCTCAATCGAGCGATGATGCCGGTCTCTTCAGCGATACGGATGAATTCCGACGGTGGAATTGCATAGCCGTCTCGGTGCTGCCAGCGCAGCAGTGCCTCCAACCCGCGCAGGGAGAAGTCTTCCAGGCCGATAATGGGCTGGTAGACCAGGCTGAATTCCTCAGCATCCAGTGCCTGACGTATATCCCGGCTGAGGTTCAAGCGGTGCTGGACCTGGCCGAACAGCTCCCGAGTAAACAGTGCATGTTGATTGCGCCCGGCGTGCTTGGCTCGAAACAGCGCAGTATCGGCATTCTGAATCAATTCGCTGACCGTTTGGCCGCCTTCGGGACAGAAAGCAATACCGATGCTGGCCGATATGAACAGGCGGTGGTCGCCCACCTCGAAGCCATCATCCAGGCTCCTGAGCAATCTGCCGGCCAGCGACTCGATCTGTTCACGACTGTCTCGCATCACCACGATCAGGAACTCGTCGCCGCCATGTCGACCAACGAAGTCCTGTTCCCTGAGCACCGTCATCAGCCGATCGGGGATCTGGCTCAGTAAACTGTCGCCCAGCTGATGCCCCAGGGTGTCGTTGATGTCCTTGAATTGATCAAGATCGAGAAACAGCACGCCGAGCTGCGCCCGCGCAGGGTCGAATCCATCCAGTGTCCTTTCCAGGTGCCTGGTAATGCCGGTTCGGTTGGGCAGACCGGTCAACGGGTCGTGGATGGCCAGGTACTCCAGTTCGCGTTCGGCCTGCTCTCGGTCGCGCACCTCGGCGGTCAGTCGCTGGTTGGCCTCGGCCAGCACATGGGCCTGTCGCCCGGCCGATATCGCCAGCACACCGCCGATGGCCAGCAATATTGACAGCAAAACGCCCATGCCCAGAACGAAAAACGGCAGTGGTGTGGTCAGCTGGTCAATGGCAGTCGGCGACAGGTGGACCAGGAATTCAAAGCCCACGCCGTCGTCATCGGCATCCAGCACGAATCTCGATTGCGGCCCGATTCGCGGCGGCTGGGCAGTTTCTGCCAGCGGGAAGACTTCCATGCCGCGCGAAACCACCTGGATTACTACATCATCGCGATAGAACACCGGCAGCATCCGGTCGATGGCTTGCGGCACGACCATGACCGCCAAAAGGTAACCCAGAGGCTGATCGTCCTGCAGGATGGGCTGGAAGAAGAAGATCCCGGGCTGTCGATCAGGCAGCCAGGCGGTGCGAGTTACAACCAGCTCTCCTGTGTCGAGCGCCTCGCGCAGGCGCTGACGGTACAGTGGGTCGACCACCACGATTTCATTCTCGGCCAGCTCGACCGGGCCGTTATGCTCCAGCCACAGCACCCGAAAGTCGGTATCAACCACGGCCAGACCCCGGTAGTAGGGATAGTGCGACTGAAATGCGCTCGCCTCCAGCCGCCAGCCGGGCTCGTCGACCAGACTATTCTGGCCCAGCCTCAAGGCCATTCTCGACTGTGCCTGGGCATGTTCCATTGTGCTGGTCAGGATATCGCTGCGAACGAACTCGCTGACCCGGTCGAGGTAGCGCTTCACAGCGACCTGCTCGGTCTCGAGCTGAAGTCGATGCAGGGTCCAGGATGCAAACACACCGGTCAACAGCACCAGCAACCCGACCAGCAGGGCCCAGCGGGGTATTCGATGGTTCACGGATTGCAATGACGGTTGACTCATCCGTCTGCTTCAACTCCCTGCGATCATGGATTGCCAGAGCTTGCGCCCGGCGGCTGGTTTCGGCGAGTATAGCCCAAGCTCTGCCGGACGCCGATTTTAGTCCCGGCCTGCAAGCATCGGAGGCCCATGCGTTACCTGATTGCGATTCTGGCCGGTCTGGGGATCGGCGTGGTGTTTCTTGAGGCACTGCTCGCCGCTGCCGATTTCTGGCTGCTCAACGCCCACGTGCGCGAGCTGCTGGCCAGTGGCCAGGCACTCCCCGCGAGTGTCAGCATGGTGGTCATTCTCGGCTGGATGAGCGGCGGACTGGTGGCCGGACTGGTGGCCAGCGGGCTTGCCGGACGGCGGGCGGCTGGCTGGATCACGGGGCTGTTGCTGGGCCTGCCGGCACTGCTTGTCGGCGGACTGGCAGGGTTCGGCGCCGGCGGAATGTTGGCGTTGCCCGCAGCTCCGGTACTGGCGGCGATCATCGGCGCCGAGCTGATCACCCGACTAAGCGATCAGGGCCAGGGACGCCAGCACCAGCCTCCCGGCCCTGAGCGCGCTGGGATATAATCGTATGCTTGGCCGCGAAACGCTGCGGCAATACACAAATCGAGCACGTTTCTGCTCCCACCGAAATCGAGGTTGACTGGTCGTGTCAGAAGAAAGCGATCGCATATTCATCAAACATTTCAGCGCTACCCTGGTCGCGCTGGCGATTTTCACCGTTCTGATCATCGCGCTGTCCATTGCCATCCACCGTCAGCTGGAGCCCAGCGAGAATCCCGCACGCGATATCGCCAGGGAAGAGCGACTGGCGCCATTCGGTGGCGTCTTCGCCGGTGAAACTGGTCGAGCAGCCGCCCAGGCAGCAGCCGAGGCAGCTGTAGCGGCGGCGCCGGCGGTTGCCTTCGATGGATCTCTCGACGGCCAGATGATCTACGAGCAGGCCTGTCAGGTCTGTCATTTGAGTGGGGCCGGTGGCGCACCGCTGATGGTCGCCGCCGAGTGGGAAGGTCGGGTGGAAAAGGGCATGGACCAGCTGGTCGCCAACGCCATCAACGGCATTGGCGCCATGCCGCCCAGAGGCGGTCGTTCGGACCTCTCAGATGAGCAGATCGAAGTGTCGGTGGCCTATATGCTTGAGATCATCGAGTAGCGAAAGCGCCGACTCAGCTCCAACAGATCCGGCATCAGGGCGAGAAAGGCCTGCTCAATCGCCAGATCGTGTCGATCCAGGATCACCAGCCCGTCAGCCAGCGGGCTGGTCCGGCCGTGGCGTCGGGCAATCAAGGTGAAGATCTCGGCCAGCATCCCTCGCTCTCCGTAACGCCCCCACAGGCCGGTTGCCGCGGCCCAGCGACTGAATCGCTCGAGCCGCGGCGGCAGCTCTCCTGACCAAGCGGCCAGCAGCGCATCGATTTCTGCACCAAATTCATCCATTGATCCGGCAGCGAATTTCGACCAATGCCGGGCGAGCATGTGGTCGAACAACACATCGAGAATGATTCCTCCGTAGCGCCGCCAGGGCGGCTGCAGGCTGGTAACCAAGTCTCGCACCGCCGGGTGTCGGTCGCTGGCCGAGTCGATGCGGCGGTGCAGGTCAATGCCGACAATCTGGTCGGCCGGAAGCGTGAGCCGGTCCAGACGCCCCTTGACATGGTCGCCGAGCAGCGCGCCAAGGCGCAGCCCTTCGTCATCACCTGCCAGCACCAGGTGGGCCAGATGATTCATCAGCAATCCGGTTGAAAAACTCGATGCATCAGGGTCGTTACGGGTTCGCCAAGCCTCTGTCGCTCAATGCCCGGCAGATGGTCTGGATCGCGGGCGTTTGGGTTATCATGGCCGCCCGGTCCAAGTATCGCAAGTCATGGCTGCAGACGATCCGATTTCCAACCCTGCCGACTTTCCGGAGGGCCCGTGTCACTTTTATCTTGCCGGGCCCGGCGGGCAGCTGGAGTGTCTTTCCGAAGCACCGGAACCGGAACTGGCCCGACCGGCAACGGCGGTTATCTGCCACCCTCACCCGCAGCACGGCGGCACCATGCGCAACAAGGTGGTCACCATCATCGAGCGCAGTCTGCGCGAGCTGGGCCTGGCCACAGTGCGCTTCAATTTCCGCGGTGTCGGCGACAGCGAGGGAGAGTTCGACAGCGGCGACGGCGAGGTGGCCGATCTGCTGGCCGTGGTCGAATGGGCTCGCCAGGCGCGGCCGGAAACCGACCTTTGGCTGGCCGGCTTCTCGTTCGGCGCCTACATCTGCCTGCGTAGCGCCCACCAGCTGCCGGTGCGTCAGCTCATCACCGTGGCCCCGCCGGTCGAACGCTTCGGCTTCGAAGACCTGATTCCACCCAGCTGCCCCTGGCTGGTCGTGCAGGGCGACGAAGACGAGGTGGTGTCGCCACAGGCGGTCTTCGACTGGGTCCAGGGGCTGGACCTGCCGCCCGAGCTGGTGGTGCTTGAGGGCAGCGGGCATTTCTTCCACCGGAGACTGATGGACTTGCGCGGGCTGATCAAGAACAGTGTCCAGGGCAATCTGCCCTGAGCCCAGCCCCCCCTGATCGGGCATGCAGGGACCTTCAACACGCTACCAGCACCTGGTCGAAACCGGACAGCTCACGCCTGACCCGGCACAGGCGCAGTTGATCGCCATCCTGCAGACACTGCATGACCAGATCGTGGCCAGGCGGCCGGGCCTGCTGGCAAAGTGGCGCAAGAGCAAGCCCATTTCCGGACTGTACGTGCATGGCGATGTCGGTCGCGGCAAGACCATGATGATGGATCTGCTGGCCAGCAGTCTGGCAGCCGCCGGAGTTGCTGCCTGGCGCATCCATTTCCACCGCTTCATGGATCACGTGCACGATCGCCTGAAGCGTCTCGGACAGCGCCGAGACCCGCTGAAGTCGGTCGCTGCCGAGATCGCCGACCGGGCCAGCGTTCTGTGCTTCGATGAATTCCACGTCAGCGACATCGGCGATGCGATGATCCTGGCGGAGCTGCTCGATCAACTGTTGGCGCGCGGCGTGTTGCTGGTGGCCACCAGCAACACGCCGCCGGCGGACTTGTATGCCGACGGCCTGCAAAGAGCGCGCTTCCTGCCGGCCATCGAGCTGATCGAACAACACTGCCGGGTGGTCGCCCTGGAGGCGACAACCGACTATCGACTGCGTGAACTCGAGCGTCACCCGGTCTACTACTGTCCGAATGACAAGGCCGCTCGCAGTCAGCTTGCCGCCGAATTTCAGGCACTGGCCGCCGGCGAGGAGATTTCGAGTTCGGCGCTGGCAATTCGCGGCCGCCGCCTCACCCCGCTCAGGCGCGCCGGGTCGACCGTCTGGTTCGACTTCGACACCCTCTGCCGCGGCCACCGGGCAACTGGTGATTACATCGAACTGGCCCGACGCTTCTCGACCCTGATCGTCAGTGACATCCCGGTGCTGGCCGAGGAAGACAACGATGCGACGCGGCGGCTGATACACCTGGTCGACGAGTGCTATGACCGGGCTGTCAAACTGATCGTTTCGGCGGCCGCCCCACCCGAGCGACTCTATGACGGAAAGCGCCTCCGGGCGCCTTTTCAGCGTACTGTTTCACGACTGATCGAAATGCAGAGCCAGGACTACCTGCAGCGTCCCCACCAGCCCTGATCAACGCTGATCAATGGCAATGTACTGATTTTTCAGAGATTGCTGGATGGGGAATTGCTTGACGGGGAATCACGAATTGACAGGCTGCTGTCGGCTGCGCACCAGGGTGTCGATGACGTGTTCGATATAGGACTCGAAGCCTTCCGCCCCCCGATCCGGCGCCAGACCCTGGATCTGCAGTTGCAGATAGCCGACATAGGAGGCATAAACCAGCCGGGCGCGCGCTGCGGCGGCCACCTCGTCAAGTCCGAGCGAGGCAAAGGCATCGGTCAGAAAGCGCAGTCGTCGGGTAGTCACTCGCTTCAGCACCGGCTGCACCCGCGGATCATCGGGACAGGAGCACAGGGCCAGGTAGATGCGGTGGGTCAGGGTCTGACGACTGGTACGGCGCACGAACTCGGCCAGCCGCGCTTCCGGGCAGGCATCCGAATGCAGGCTCTGGACCAGACGCTGCTCATCCAGGCGCTCCCAGCGTTCCAGCGCCTCGGTCAGCAGCTGGTCGCGGCCGGGGAAGTGCCAGTAAAAGCTGCCCTTGGTGATGCCCAGGCGCCGTGCCAGCGGCTCCACTGCCAGAGAGTTGACACCCTTCTCGGCAATCAGCTCAAGGGCAGCCAATTCCCAGTCAGCCGGCGTCAGCCTGGGGCGCTCGGCCTGGGAGTTGGCCTGGGATTCGGCCACGGAAGAAGACTTTGCCATGGACACATGTTAATCCAATCGCACTGCGCGAAATCAAGTTTGTCAAAACCCGGTCAGAGTTGGTATATAAGAGATTGACCATTCACACCACAGACCCCATACTCAAGCGTATGGAAGCAGTTCGCAACCTGAATGACGATATCCGCAGACGCCAGATCTGGACTGACGATGGCATCCGCCTGAGTCTCAGATACTTCGGCCACGACCGAGCGCCCTGCGTGGTGCTGGCCCATGGCTTTGGCCAGACCCAGTATGCCTGGGCCGAGATCGGTCGTCGTCTGTCTGCGCGCGGCTGGCAGGCAGTCAGTTACGACGCCAGGGGACACGGCGAAAGCGACCGTGCGCCCAGCGGTGAGTATGATTTCGAGCATTTCATCGAAGACTTCCGCCGGGTCTGCGCCAGTCTGCCAAACCTGCCGGTAGTGGTCGGCGCCTCGATGGGCGGTCTTACCGCGTTGCTGGGACATTCGGAAAAACCCAAGGTCGACGTTCGGGCCCTTGTGCTGGTCGATATAGCACCGAGCTGGGACGAGCGCGGCGTCGAGGCGATGAGCGCATTCGCCCGTCAGCACCCGGAAGGTTTCGCTTCCCAGGAAGATGCGCTGGAGCAACTGGCCGCCTTTCTGCCGCACCGACGCCTGGTCGGCAATCGTCGCGAGCTGAGCACCAACCTGCGCCAAACCGAAAACGGCCGCTGGCACTGGCACTGGGATCCGGCCATGCTGGCGCTGGCCGAGCGCGCCGGCAATCTTCGCACGCGGCTGAAATCGGCCGGCCGCCGTCTCAAGGTTCCCACCCTGATAGTAGGTAGCGGACAAGCTGATGCCGGCGGCGCTGATCCGGCTTCGGAATTCTTCAAGCAGGCCGGGACCATTCGCCACACCACGGTGCCCGACAACGCCAGCGGCGATCAGCATGATCGCTTTCTCGCTACCGTCACGCCTTTTTTGCAGAGTATCTCGTCCCAAGGAGACCGAGACTGATGATGACCCTACTCCTGCTGCTCAGCCTGCTGCTTGCCGGCCTGGCCTGTGCTTACCTGCGAACCCCGATTTCCGTCTGGACGGCCGCCACCGCGGCGGTGCTGCTCGCTTTTACCCTCTACGGCCAACCCGGCTGGGTTGTTCTGACAATTTGCTGGCTGGTGTTGATCGCCGTTGCCGCGCCACTTAACTACCTGCCGTGGCGCAGGCAGTTCCTGACCGCACCGGTTCTCGGCGGCTTTGAAAAGATGACGCCGCAGATTTCCGAGACCGAGCAGACCGCACTCGAGGCGGGCACGGTGGGTTTCGAAGGCGAGCTGTTTTCCGGCCGCCCGAAGTGGCGCCGCTTCATCAAGAAGCCGCTGCATGAATTGAGCGTCGAAGAACAGGCTTTCGTCGATGGTCCGGTCGAAGCGCTGTGCGACATGATCGACGAGTGGGAATTCACCCACTACCGCGCCGGGATGCCCGACAAGGTCTGGAATCACCTGCGCAAGCACGGCTTCTTCGGCATGATCATTCCCAAGCAGTACGGCGGCCTGGGCTTCTCGGCCATGGGTCATCGCGCTGTGCTCGAGAAGGTCGGCGGGCTGAGCGCCACCGTCGGCTCGGTGATCGCCGTGCCCAACTCGCTCGGTCCGGCCGAGCTCCTGCTGCACTACGGCACCGATGAGCAGAAGAATCATTATCTGCCACGCCTGGCTCGTGGCGAGGATGTGCCCTGCTTCGCGCTGACCTCGCCATCGGCCGGCTCTGATGCCACCTCGATCGCCGATCACGGCATCATCTGCAAGGGCAAATGGAAGGGCAAGCAGACCCTGGGCATCAAGCTGACCTTTGACAAGCGCTACATCACCCTGGCGCCGGTGGCCACCCTGGTCGGTCTGGCCTTTCGTCTTTACGATCCCGATGGCCTGATTGGCGATACCGAGGACATCGGCATTTCGGTAGCCCTGCTGCCAGCCGATACCCCGGGGCTGGAGCTCGGTCGCCGCCACTTTCCGCTCAACAACCCCTTCCCCAACGGCACGGTGCGCGGCAAGGATGTGTTCGTGCCGCTGGATTATCTGCTCGGCGGCACCGAGTACGCCGGCAAGGGCTGGCGCATGCTGGTCGAGTGCCTGTCGGTCGGTCGCGCCATTTCTCTGCCCTCATCTACCACCGGCGGAGCAAAAATGGGCGCGCTGGTCACCGGCGCCTACTCCCGCATTCGCAAACAGTTCAACATGCCGATCGGTCGCTTCGAGGGCATTGAAGAAGCGCTGGCCCGGATTGCCGGATATACCTACGCAATGAGCGCGCTGAGTCGCCAGACCGCCTCGGCGGTCGACGACGGCGAAAAACCGTCCGTACCGGGCGCAATCGCCAAGTACCACTGCACCGAACTCAGTCGCGAGGTCATCAAGGATGCCATGGATGTGCATGGGGGCAAGGGTATCGTGCTTGGACCCCGCAACTACCTGGGTCGGGCGTGGCAGGGCGCGCCGATCTGGATCACGGTCGAGGGTGCCAATATTCTCACCCGGTCGCTGATGATCTTCGGCCAGGGCGCCATTCGCTGCCACCCTTACATCCTCAAAGAGCTCGAGGCGCTGGCTATCGACGATGAGCAAGAGCGTCTGGCCGAGTTCGATCGCCTGCTGTTTGCCCATATCGGTCACAGCATCAGTTGCGCGGTGCGGTCTTTCGTGCTCGGCTTGAGCTTCGCTCGCTTCGCCGCCGTTCCCGGTGACCGTCGCACGCGCGGCTACTACCGCAAGCTGACCCGCTACAGCGCCGCTTTTGCCCTGCTCGCCGACATCGCGCTGCTGACCTATGGCGGCAAGCTGAAGCAGAAGGAGAAGATTTCCGGTCGCCTCGGAGACGTGCTCAGTTACCTGTACATCTCCGCCAGCATGCTGCGTCGCTTCGAGCACGAAGGCCGACCGGCGGCCGATCAGCCGATCCTGGCCTGGGCATTCCACGATGCCATCTACAAGATGCAGGAGGCCATGCGCGGGGTGATTGACAACTACCCGATCACCTTCGTCCGACCCTTCCTGCGTCGCATCATTTTTCCGCTGGGCAGCGTCGAGCGGCGACCCAATGACCGGCTCGGGCACAAGGTCGCCCAGCTGCTGCTGTCGCCTTCAGAAACCCGCAACCGCCTGACTCGCGGGGTCTACACCTCTGACCGCACCGGCTCGCAGATCGGGGTAATGGAAAAACTGCTTCCCGACGTGATCGCCGCCGAACCGTTGGAGCGCAAGCTGCTCAAGGCAGTGCGCAGCGGCCAGGTCGAAGGACTGACGTTCGAGCAGCAGCTGGCATCGGCGAAGGAAATCGGTTGCCTGAGCGAATCAGAGGCCGAGTTCCTGACCGATGTTCGCGTCCGCGCCATGGAAATCATTGCCGTCGACGACTTCGACCTCGAAGAGCTTCAGGCCGGAATTGGCGCCAGGGGCGACAAGATTCGCGGCTCACAGCAGCCGAAAAAGAAGGCGGCCTGAACAGAGCCGACTTACTGCTATAATCCTCGCGCAGTTCGGTCCGCCGAGGACCGGGCGCAAGCGTGACAGGTGCCCAACGCTGCCGGATCAACTCCGCGCGGCTCAAGGGTGAAACGGGAAACCGGTGCGAAACCGGTACTGCCCCCGCAACTGTGACCGATGCCGGACACCAAGTCCGGTCGGGCCGAGGATGACCACTGCCGTGCAACGGCGGGAAGGTCTCGGCCCCGGCAGCAAGCGTGCTGCCGATCGGAAGTCAGGAGACCGGCCTGTTGCTCTCGTTAACCCGGGTTGCGGAGGGCAGCCGGTGGAACCTGACCGGCGCATCCGACCGGCCATTCTGCCCGACTCCTCTCCAGTACCCACCCATGCGCGGGTGAGCGCGAGGAGTCAACATGATCTTGTCCAACAAGCCGGCCGCCTGGTCGGCATCCCTGCTGCTGTCAGCTTTTTCCCTCCCTGCCACGACGCTGGCCGACACCGCCGTCGGCGAGCTGGTGGTGGTCACTGCTTCACGCACCGACCAGGCGCCAGGTAACGGGCTTGCAAGGGTCAGCGTGATCGCCCGAGATGCCATCGAGCGGTCACAGGCCCCGGATCTGCTAGAGCTGCTCAGGCTGGAAGCTGGCGTTGACATTGCCCGGGCCGGCGGTCCCGGCGGCCAGACCAGCGTGTTTCTGCGCGGCACCAATTCCAACCATGTGCTGGTGTTGATCGACGGGGTTCGGGTCAGTGCCGCCGGTACCGGCGGATTTGCCTGGGAAACGCTGGACCCGGCGATCATCGCGCGAATCGAGATCGTGCGCGGCCCGCGCGCCGCGCGCTGGGGATCCGATGCGCTTGGCGGCGTGATCCAGATATTTACCCGTCGCGAGACCGGTACCCTGGTCCGCGGCGCCTACGGGCGCTATCGCGACCGGGCGCTGTCGGCGGCGACCGGCACACCGTCTGTTGGCTTGAGCGCCAGCGCTCGCCGGGTTGGCGGCTTTTCCGCCCAGAATGAACGCGGATTCGCCTTCGACCCCGACGACGATGGATTCGTCAACCAGAGCGCCGCACTGAACGGTCAGCATCAGCTGGCCGGCGGCCTGATCGACTGGTCAGCCCGCGTTGCCACAGGCGAGGTCGAGTTCGACCAGGGCGAGTCCGAGCATCTCAACTACAGCGGCCGGGTCGGTTACCGCCATTCAGGCGCCGGACCCTGGCTGTGGTCGGCTGACCTGGCAAGCGCCCGTGACCGACTGGAAACCGAAACCGCCTTTGGCACATCGGAATTCGTCACCCGGCGTATCCAGTCCAGCGCCCAGGCCGAACGCACCCTGTCGCCGAACCAGGTCTGGCTGATTGGCGTTGATGCCTGGCGCGAATCCGGCGTCAGCCGCAATGAGTGGCGCGACGGCCGCTACAACATCGGGCTTTGGACCGGCATCGACGGTCAATCCGGCGTGTTCGACTACGAGGCCAGCCTGCGCATTGACGAGGACGAGCTGTTCGGCAGTGCCGTGACCGGCAGCCTGGCCGGAGGCTGGCGGCTGGCCGACAACGCCAGGGTCTTTGCCAGCCTGGGTCGCGGCTTTCGCGCCCCGACCTTCAACCAGCTGTTCTCGCCCGGGTTCTCCGGGCTGTTTGCCGGCAACCCGGACCTGGACCCGGAGACCGCCTGGTCGGCGGAGCTGGGCGGCGACTGGCAGCCGGCGCCCGGACATCGCCTGTATGTAAGCCTGTTCCGGACCGACATCGAGGACCTGATCGACTTCGCCGGGATCGATTTCCAGGCAGTCAACGTGCGCAAGGCGCGCATCGAGGGCAGCGAGCTGGGCTGGGACTTCCGCAACGCAGACTGGATCGCCAGCGCCAACTTCAGCTGGCAGCGACCGCGCGACCGCGACAGCGGCGCCGAGTTGCTGCGCCGGCCACGACAGAAGGCCAGCCTGGGCCTGGATCGCCTGCTGCCCGGCAACGGCTGGATCGGCGGCGAGGTGGTGTTTACCGGCTCACGCCGGGACATAGGCCAGGAGAAGCTGCCCGACTACACCCTGGTCAATCTGCGCGCCGGTTATCCGCTGGTCGGCGGGCTGCGCCTGGAAGCACGACTGGAAAATCTCACCGACCACGACTACGAGCCGCTGGTCGGCTTCAACGCCCACCGCCGCTCGCTGTTCGTGGCCTTGAGCTGGGAAGGCTAGCGCCGCCGGCAAACCCTGCGGCCAGCAGCACCTTGAAGTGCTTGCTGGCCGCAGTCTCTTCAACTGCAGAGGCATGCTCTGCCAGCACCCGCTCAAGCGGCAAATGACGATTGGCGACCAGCAGCAGCCGGCCGCCGGAATGCAGATGATCGCCGGCGCCGGCGATCATCGCGCTGACGGTATCCAGGCTGGGCTGGCCGTGGCGATGAAACGGCGGATTGCTGATGATCCAGTCAAAGCGCCCGGAAACCTGCGACCAGCCATCGCTGGGTAGCACCTCGCCTGCAACCGCATTGGCCTGGAGCGTGCGCCGGGCCGAGGCCACGGCCAGGGCATCGCTGTCAATCAGGACCAGGGCATCGGGCCGGCCGCGGCTGGCGATAACCGCGCCAAGCAATCCGGCGCCGCAGCCGAAGTCCAGCACCCGTCCGGCAATGGTCAGCTCGGCTGCCGCTTCCAGCAACAGCGCGCTGCCGGCATCGACCCCGCGATGGCCGAACACGCCCGGCAGGCTGTGGATGGCCAACCGAGCATACTGCTCGACCTGCCAGAAATCCCGGTGCGCCGAGGCAGTTACCGGCAGGCGGCATTGCCACAGGCTGGCCCGGCCAAGCCGGTCGACCAGGCGGGGCGGAACGTCAAGCACCGACTCAACCTGGCCGCCGATGCCTCGCCCACCCTCGCGATTGGCCCCGGCCAGCCACAGGCTGGCGCCCGGGCTGGTTACCGCCAGCCGGTTCAGCCACCAGGCCAGTCGGTCCTTGCTGCGCGGGGCAAACAGCAACACGGTGTCGGTACCCGCTTCAGGAAGATCAGTGCCAAACGGCTCGCGCCGGGCAGGCGGCAGACGAGACCAGATCGAGTAATCCAGGCTGAACAGGCGAGCCGAAGCCGGCAGCCGCCCGAGCAGGCTGGCCGGCGGGTCGAGTATCAGCAGCCCGTCGCCGGCCAGATGGTGCTCTAGACCATCCAGCACACGCGGCCAGTTGGCGCTCATGAGTCGACCAGCGATGCGCTCAGATCGTAGGTGTCGTGGCCGTCGATTCGCACCTCGACCAGGCTGCCGGGCACCAGGTGCCCGGCATGGTCGATCAGTACCTGGCCGTCGATTTCCGGTGCATCGCCGTAGGATCGGGCAATGGCCTGGTCTTCGCCCACCTCGTCGACCAGCACGGTCTCGACGCTACCGACCCGCCCGGCCAGGCGCTCGGTGCTGATCTTCGCCTGGTGCTGCATGAAGGCATGCCAGCGCTCTTCGGCCACCTCCGGAGGCACCGGATCGGGCAGTTCATTGGCCCGGGCGCCGGCCACCGGTGAGTAGCGGAAACAGCCGGCACGGTCGATCCGGGCCTCATCCAGGAAGTCCAGCAGGGTCTGGAAATCGGCATCGGTCTCGCCGGGAAAGCCGACGATGAAGGTCGAACGGATCACCAGCTCCGGGCAGATCTCGCGCCAGCGGCGGATCCGCTCAAGCGTGTTTTCGGCCGCCGCCGGCCGGCGCATCAGCTTGAGAATGCGGCTGGAGCCATGCTGAAACGGCACATCCAGGTAGGGCAGGATCCGCCCATCGGTCATCAACGGAATCAGCCGATCGACATGCGGGTAAGGGTAGACATAGTGCAGGCGCACCCACACGCCGAATTCGCCCAGCGCGCAGGCCAGGTCCTGAATCCGGGTCTGGATGCGCTCGCCGCGCCACCAGTCGTCCTGGTAGCGGGTATCGACCCCGTAGGCGCTGGTGTCCTGGGAAATCACCAGCAGCTCTTTTACGCCTGACTGAACCAGCGACTCGGCCTCACGCAGCACCATGCCGATCGGGCGGCTGACCAGGTCGCCGCGCATCGACGGAATGATGCAGAAGCTGCAACGATGATTGCAGCCCTCGGAAATCTTCAGGTAGGCGTAGTGGCCGGGGGTAAGCTTCAGCCCGGCCGGCGGCACCAGGTCGACGAACGGGTCGTGCGGGCGCGGCAAATGGCGGTGCACGGCCGACATCACCGCCTCGGCCTGGTGCGGGCCGGTAATGTCGAGCACCCGCGGATGAATGGCGCTGATCTCGGCGGGCCGGGCGCCCAGACAGCCGGTAACCAGCACCTTGCCGTTCTCGCGCAGTGCCTCGCCGATCGCCTCCAGCGACTCGGCCTTGGCCTCGTCGATGAAACCGCAAGTGTTGACCACCACCAGGTCGGCCTCGCGGTAATCACCGCAAATACGATAGCCCTCGGTGCGCAGGCGGGTGACGATCTGTTCGGAGTCGACCAGCGCCTTGGGACAGCCCAGGCTGACCAGTCCGACAGCCGGCGCCGGATTCGTTTCGGGTTCGCTCATCGGTCAATTTTACCCAATGGGAATCATGGCCGCTGTCACCACGACGATAGAATGACCGACAGACCAGGGATGGAAAACGCTTCAACATGCCTCGACTGCCGCTGACGATTGCACTGTCTGTCGGGCTGTCTGCCACACTGATATCGGTCGGCTGCCAGCAGCAGCCCCCGGAAACCTCGGCCACCTACCTGGCCTTCGGCACCCGCGTCGATATCACGATTCGCAACGGCAATCGCACGACCCGGGACAACGCCGCAGCCGAGCTCGGGCGGCAGTTCCAGCGCCAGCACCGGCAGTGGCATCCATGGCAGGCTGGCGAGCTGATGACCCTGAACCGGGCCTTGCGTGAGGGCGGCTGGACCACCACCACGCCCGAGCTGCTGGCCATGCTGCGCGCCAGCCAGCGTTTCGAACGCGATTCCCTGGGTCACTTCAATCCCGCGATCGGTGAGCTGGTATCGCTGTGGGGTTTCCATACCTCGGAGTTTCCTATCACCGCGCCGCCGCCGGCGCCGGAAGCGATCCGGCGCATTCTCGACCATCGCCCCAGCAGTCCGGATATCGAGCTGGACAATGGCCGGCTGCGCACCACCAATCGCGGCATCCGGCTGGACTTCAGCGGACTGGCCAAGGGACATGCGCTGGCCCTGGCCTGCGAGCGTCTGACCGAGCTGGAACTTGACCAGGCGCTGATCAATGCCGGCGGCGATGTGCTGGCCTGCGGCGCCGACCCCGACCGGCCCTGGCGGGTCGCCATTACCGACATCGAGGGCGAGCTGCTGGCAACCATCGAGCTGAGTTCGGCGCAGGCGGTGTTCAGCTCCGGTAACCGCTATCGCTACCTTCAGTTCGACGGCCAGCGCCACGCCCATATTCTCGATCCCTGGCGTGGCCGGCCGGTCGACCATGTGGCCCAGGCGACCGTGATCGACGAGGATCCGGTGAGGGCCGACGCGGCAGCCACCGCGCTGGTCGTGGCCGGCCCCGATGGCTGGCAGAGCGTGGCCCGCGCCATGGGCGTTACCCGGGTGATCATGGTGTTTGCCGACGGCCAGGTGGCCGTCAGCGACGGTATTGATGCCGAAGGAGCGGTCAGCGTCAGGATCCTGCGGTCGATCTGACGACACGCTGCCAGCGCCGGTACAGCCGCCTGAGCCGTTCGGCCTGGTCTTCGTCAAGCCTGCGGGCGGCCAGGCGCTGTAGCAGCAGACGTGCGTGACGATCGGCCGGGCGGCGCTTGAGCAGGCGTTCAAGCACATCCAGCAGCGATGGATGCAGCACGGGCTGTTTCGGCCAGGCCCGCTCGGCGGCCACCGCCAGGGCCAGCAGCGGATCAAACGGCTCGAAGTCCAGGCAGCGGTCGATCAAGTTCACGCACTGGCGCGGAGTCGCCAGCACGAAGCCCGGCTCGACAGCCTGACTCTGGGCAAGAATTTCCAGCGCCCGTCCCGGCCGGTCAAAGCTCTCGACCAGGGCCGGCAGGTACAGCCGGGCGTGTTCTATCAGCAGGGTCTTGTCGTCTTCCAGCTCAAGGCGACGATGAAAGCGCTCATGCTGGGCTTCGTCTGCGCCGACTCGGGCCAGCCAGTCAATGATCAGCGCCGGATCCTCGCTATCGAATCCTGCCGACTGCTCGCGGGCCTGGGCGACGGCCTGCCGGCGACCTGCATGCACCGAAAGGCCCAGCAGGCGAAACCAGGCCAGCAGCAAAACCGACCACAGCATGAACGACAGCCAGTGCATCAGCTCGGGCAGCCGGCCACCGGGCAAGGCCTCCAGTAGCCAGCTGACGGCAGCCATCAGCAGCGGCAGTGTGGCCAGCCAGCCATAGCCGGAAATCCGGCTGAAGGATCGGGCCAGCGACGGGGGATGTAAGGCATCGGCCAGGCTGGATGTACGCGCGATGGTCCAGGAAGCTGCCGGCAGCCAGGCGCAGGCCAGCACGGTCACCGGCACGGCAAGCAGCGGGCCGGTCGACCAGCTGCCGGCCACGGCAATCAGGGCCAGAAGCCAGGCGATGAGGTGGCGGCCAGCCAGCGAATCAGGCCGGTCCAGCGCCGGCGCCGGACATTTTTCACCCTGCTCGGCCGTCAGCATCAGGATCTCGTGCGCCAGCGCAAACAGCAGCAGCCAGGCGACGATGACAACGGCAACGAACAGCAGCATGACGACCGGCGACAGCCCGGGCGGCAGCCATCGACCCAGCACCATGACCAGCCCCAGGGCCAGACCGATCATCAGCAGGATACGCCGGCCTGCCCTGGTGCTTGCCGGATAGCCCAGGGCCTGCAGCAGCCGGGGGCTGAATGTCATCAGAACATGCCGGTCTCGAGCTGCGCGGCCTCGCTCATCATCGACTGGTTCCACGGCGGGTCGAAGGTAAGCTCGACATCGACCCGGCCGACGGTGGGGATGATCTTCAGCTTGTCGCGCACATCCGAAACCAGCACATCGCCCATGCCGCAGCCGGGCGCGGTCAAGGTCATCCGGATATGTATATCGCGCTGACCCTCATCGTTACGCGTAATGTCGCAGTCGTAGACCAAACCCAGCTCAACGATATTGATCGGGATTTCCGGGTCGTAGCAGGTCTTGAGCTGATGCCAGACCAGCTCGGCAAAATCCTGCTCGGTGGCGTTTTCCGGCAGCTCCGGTCGCGGCGGCGGCTCCTTGCCGATGGCATCGGCATCCTCGCCGTCCAGGCGAAACAGCCGGCCGTCGACATAAACGGTGAAACTGCCGCCAAGGGACTGGGTCAGGTAGCCGACGGTGCCTGCCGGCAGCTCCACGGCCTGGCCCTCGGGCACCAGGATCACTTCACAGTCGCGCTCGAACTGGACCGGGCTATAGGACTGGCTGAACATTGGTTGCTCAAACTCGGGTTCGATACAGGATCAATTTGGTCCTTATTATATCGCCACCGTCAGCCAGATTCCCGTGACTGGTTCAGTCGGAAATCCCCAGGGCGCGCTCGGCGGCCTGCCGGGTCAACGCGTGATAGCCCGGCCGGGCGCGCTGATAGACCTCGATCGCCCACTCGCGACCCCATTCGCTGTCGGCCAGGGCCTGGTACAGCGGGCGGGTGAACTTGTTGCGCCCGACCTCGAGCAGGAAGCGCTCCAGGCGCTCGATGCCCGGCTCGTAGCGGGCCTCGATGGCACGCATCAGCCACAGGAACAGGATTTCGTAGTTGGTCTGGCCGGTCAGGTCGAATCGCTCATCCATCACCGCCATCTGCGCGGCATCCAGCGCCCCCTCCAGGCCGATCAGGAAATGCCGCCACTGGTGCACCGACCAGTCGTCGACCGGCAGCTCATTCAGCGCCACCTCGTCGGCCTGCCAGCGCCGGCGCCAGTCGTCGACCTGCTCGAAGGCATCCGAGACCGGCTCGACCGCGAATGCCGGCATCCCGGGCTGGTACAGCCAGGCATCGATCTCATCGAGACTGACCCGGCCGGGGTGGGCCTGAAGCAGGTGGGTATCGAGATAGTCGCGAAAGTCCTCGCTGGTAATCGACTGAAAGGCAAAGTGATCGAAGTACTCGCGCAGGAAGGTATCGAGGATCTCGCGGCCGAAGCGGTCCTCCAGCCAATCGAGAAAGAAACGTCCCATGTCGTAGGGCACCCGCATGAAGGCCTGCTCGGGGTCGCGATCGCTCAAGTCCCGGACCAACTGCCGGTCGCGCGGGTCCGCCGTCTCCAGGGTCTCCATCAGCCCGTCCCAGGCCAGTCGCGCCAGCTGATCGCGCACCTCGCGGCCGTAGAGTTCCTCCATGATCCGGGCCTCAAAGTAGACCGTGAAACCTTCGTTGAGCCACAGATCGCGCCAGGCGGCATTGGTGACCAGGTTGCCGGACCAGGAATGGGCCAGCTCGTGGGCAACCAGCGCCAGCAGGCTGCCGTCGCCGGCAATAATCGTCGGCGTGACGTAGGACAACCGGGGATTTTCCATGCCGCCGAAGGGGAAACTGGCCGGCAGCACCAGCAAGTCGTAGCGGCCCCAGCGGTAGGGGCCATAGAGGTTCTCGCCGATCTCGACCATCTGCTCCAGGCCGGCGAACTCCTCGGCAGCCGGCCCGATCCAGGCCGACTCGGCATAGATCCCGGTGCGCGGTCCGATCTCGGCAAATTCCAGGTCACCGATGGCGATCGCCATCAGGTAGGAGGGTATGGGCTCTGGCATCTCGAAACGATACTCACCAGTCGGATTGGTCTCGATGGCGTTGCCGGCCGCCCCCATCAGCACCAGCAGATCGCGCGGGCCGCGCACCACCGCATCGAAGGTGTAGCGCACCGCCGGGGTATCCTGCAGCGGCACCCAGGTGCGCGCGTACTGCGGCTGCGACTGCGAGTACAGAAACGGTCGGCCGCTGGCGGTCTGCTCGCCGTCCAGCCATTGCAGCCCGAAGGCATCGGGGGAACTGGCATAGTCGACCCGCACCGCCGAAATCCCCTGCGGCAGCGCGATCACCAGCGGCGTGCCCAGGTAATCGGAATCGGCGCCCAAACGCCACGACAGCGGCATCAGCTCGCCATCGTCTTGCACCGCGTTGACGTCACGGATGTCCAGGTCCCAGGTATCCAGCACCAGGCGCTGGTGGCCCGGCACCTTGCGCTCCAACTCCAGCACGACATGACCGGACAAGGTGCGGCGCCGGAAATCGGCTTCCAGGTCCAGGCTCAGATGGCTGACCCTGACTCGGTCGAACTCGGCAAAGCTGTGCGGATCGATGCCGGTGGCAATCCGGTCGACCGGCAGCGCCTGAACCGGCGGCGGCTCGGGCGGCTCGGGCGCACCGCAACCGGCCAGCACAAGGACCAGCGCGACAAAAGCAAGTTTCGGGGAACAGAGTTGGTATTGGCGCATATTCAGACTGGAGGTTCGTAATCGGCAAACACCATTCTATCGTCTGATCGCCAGCAGACTGATTGTCCCCTCAATCCATGTCTGGTCGAACCGGGCCAGGCGAGATCAGCATTATTCAGGAAATCTTCCGGAAATCTTCAAGATTTTCCACCCTGATTTGATCACGATCAGGGCTCACTGAACGATGAGGCGACCACCATGAACCGGTTTTACTGGATAGGCACTCTGTGCGCAATCAGCCTGCTGGCCTGCAACCTGGCTCTGGCGCAAACGACCATCACCTACCAGGCCAGCTCAAGCAGTCCGGCACGCCCTTTACCGGTACCGCCAACCTGGAATTCGCCCTTTTCGATCAGCCAGGCGGCGGCGGCCAGGTCGGTCCAACCCTGGTCCGCAACAACTGGCCGGTCAGCGATGGTCTGTTCCAGGCCGAGCTGGATTTTGGCGCGGTGTTCGACGGCAGCCCACGATTCTTGCAAGTACAGGTGAACGGGACGCCACTGATTCCGCGCCAGGCGGTACGACCCGCGCCGCTGGCACTGCATGCGCTAAGCGCTGACGTACCACCTTTCAACGGATGGCGCCTGGACGGCAACGCCAACACTGATGCAAACCTGGATTTCTTGGGTACAACCAATCTTCAGGCGCTGGTGTTGCGCGCGGGCAATGCGCAAGGCCTGCGAATCAGTCCCTTTTCGCAACTGTTCGACGACCTGCCATCGACCGCAAACCTGGTTGCCGGCAGTCATGTCAACAGTGTTGGCGCCAATTTCAGGGGGGCTACAGTATCTGGCGGCGGTGTCCATCCGGACTCTTCCGACACCTGGGCGCAGCAGCTTGGCGGCGCCGGGCCGAATGCAGCCAGCGGCGATTACGCCACGATTGGCGGCGGGGTGGCCAATCAAGCCACTGATGCCGGCACAACCGTCAGCGGTGGCGGCAATAACCTGGCCACCTACTTTGCAAGCACAATAGGCGGAGGCGCCAGGAACAGCGCATCTGGCGCCTACAGCACCGTTGCCGGTGGCCAGCTTAATCGGGCAATAAACGATTACACATTCATTGCTGGCGGATTCGCCAATACAGCAATAGGCCTCTATTCGATAATCCCGGGTGGTTCATCGAATTGCGCGGGATCAGCCTACTCGCTGGCGGCCGGTAGGCGCGCAATAGTCAGGCCGGGAGGCAACCCCAACATACCCTTCGACCCCTGTTCCAACCTGCCCAGCTACGGCAATGATCAGGGCACGTTCGTCTGGGCCGATAGCCAGAACGAGAACTTCATCTCCAGCGGTCCCAACCAATTTCTGATTCGGGCCGGGGGCGGGGTGGGGATCGGCACCAACGCGCCAGACGCGCAGCTCAACGTCGTCGGCTTCGGAACAACCAGCGGCGGCGTTTCCGGGTTCAACGAGGTCATCGCCCGAGTCCGCACCACCACCGTTAACCGGCACACGGCGCTGGCCGTCGACGCGCAACCCGGTCGCGATGGCATCCTGTATCTCGGTGAAGCCGGCGAGGCGCACTGGGGCCTCCGCCACAACTCCAGCGCCGATCGATTCGACATCCGGCGGCACGGCGACGGTGACGGCGTGAACTATCTGACGATCATCAGGGCTAACGGCCACGTCGGCATCGGCACCACCAATCCCGGCGCGTTCCGACTCGCCGTCAACGGCTCGGCCGCCAAACCCGGTGGCGGGGAATGGTCGGTCTTCTCCGATGCGCGGCTCAAGCACGACATCGCGCCGATCGCGCCGGGCATGCTCGATCGTCTGCTTGCGCTCAAAGGCTACACCTTCCGCTACAACGATGACGCCGTTGAGAACCGCCTCGCCCTGTCCGGTGAGCAGATCGGCCTGCTCGCCCACGAAGTCGCGGAGGTCTTTCCTGACTGGGTGGACGCGGACGACGCGGGCTACCTCTACGTTACCGCGCGCGGCACCACCGCCCTGTTCATCGAGGCCTTGCGCGAACTGCGGGTGGAGAAGGATGAGGCCGTGGCAGTACTCAGGCGCGATAACGATGCGCTCGCCGTCGCCAACGCGGCACTCCACGAACGCCTGGCGTCTCTGGAGCAATCCCATGCCGAAGACCTCAGCGCATTACGTGCCGAGCTGGCCCTGATGCGCGAACTGCTGCCCCCGGCGCTGGCCGGAGGGCAGCAATGAAACCGGATGGGCATCATAGAGCCCGCCATCGGCAATATTCTCGTCGGCAAGCGTGTTCTGTTGCTGCCCGTCCCGAATCCTTCCAGACCAGAATCTTGCAGAAAATCTGTATTTCTGCAAAACTGGTGTCATGAAAGTCTCCGTAACCATGAATCGTCGTGGCGTGATCACCCTGCCGGCCAGGCTGCGCAAGGCGCTTGGATTGAAAGCCGATGATCAGCTCATCGCCGAAACGACCTCGGAAGGACTACTACTCAGGCCGGCGGTCACGCTACCGGTCGAAATTTACACTGATGAGCGTATTCAGGAGTTCGACGAGTCTGAAGCGAAGCTGGCCGAGTTTCTCGACCAGAGCTGACCGCATCAGCCCGTGCGTGTCTTCCTGGATGCCAATATCCTGTTTTCTGACGCCAAGTCCGACGGCGCCATCCGACGACTCCTCGATCAGCTGATCGAACTCGGTCACGAACTCATCGTCGACGCCTACGTGGTCACCGAAGCCAGACGCAACCTGGAACGCAAGTACAGCTTCGGCATCCAGCAGCTTGAACGGCGCCTTGATCAGCTGAGTACCAACCCGCATGCCCATACCCGACTCGATCCCGAATACCATCATCTGCTGCCGGAAAAGGACCAACCGGTGCTTGCAGCCGCGCTGGCGCTGAATTGTGCCGTCCTGTTGACCGGTGACCGCGCACATTTCGGCGACTTGTACAGCCGTGAGCTCGGGACCGTCCGCATCCTGTCGCCGCGACAACTGGCCGAAATACTGCCCTGGAACAGCGCGTGAGGGACCGCCAGGCGCGGTTTGCGCAGCATGAAGTGCAGCCAACGGAGCCTTTCCGGTTTGTGCGCTTGCGCACAACAAGCAAAGGTGGAGTACCGTCGCACGTGCATGGCCAATGGCCAGCGAGCGCGTGTTTCGCGACCGAGCGCACATGATTCAAGGCCGTTGTTCAGGAAATCTTCCGGAAATCTTCAAGATTTCCCGCCTCGATTTGATCACGATCAGGGCTTATCCCGGATTATTCATGACCCAGCCTACTGTGACGACTCCAGGCCCCGCATCTGCGACGTTTCGCTCGGTCGCGAATCCTCACCGTAGGGGTGGCTACGCTTCCGGTTCGCTCGGTCGCGAAACGCCCCACCTACGGGACCTGGAGCCGTCTCGCTACGTCCGGGTCATGAATAATCCGGGCTCAACGATGAGGAGACCACCATGAACCGGCTTTATTGGATAAGCACTCTGTGCGCAATCGGCCTGCTGGCCTGCAACCTGGCTCTGGCGCAAACGACCATCACCTACCAGGGCCAGCTCAAGCAGTCCGGCACGCCCTACACCGGCACTGCCAACCTGGAATTTGCCCTGTTCGATCAGCCAAGCGGCGGCGGCCAGGTCGGTCCAACCCTGGTCCGCAACAACTGGCCGGTCACCGACGGTCTGTTCCAGGCCGAGCTGGATTTTGGCCTGACCGCCTTTACCGCCCAGGTCCGCTACCTGGAAGTTCGCGTCAACGGCACACCATTGAGTCCGCGCCAGGCGGTGCGGCCGTCTCCGATGGCACTGTTTGCCCTGGACGGCAATCAGGGTCCCCAGGGAGATCCCGGTCCACCGGGCGCCTCACCCTTCGTGCTGGTCGGTGATGATGCGATCTACGATCAGGGCCGGGTGGGCGTGGGTACTGCCAGCCCGGAGGCCGGACTACACGCCGTCAGCAGTGAACTGGATCCGGCCTTGTTCGGCCAGAACACCGCCGCCAGCGGGGTGGCGACAGGAGTACTCGGCCGAATCCAGAGCTTCGGCGGTACGGCCGTGCTGGGTATTGCCTCCAGCGGCACCGGAACCACCTACGGGGTTCGTGGGCTGAACAGCAGCCTGAGTGGTCAGGGGGTTAGCGGTCAGGCAACCGGGGCCAGCGGGATCGGGGCGGATGGATTTTCCCAGGGCGTCTCGGGCACTGGCGTGCGCGGTCGGGTAACCCACGGCTCCGGCGTCACCCGAGCGGTGGTTGGCGAGGTCAGCAGCCCGGCCGGCTTTGGAGTACACATTACCGGCGCGAAAGGCAGCCGCAGCTACTTCGAGCGCGCCGTGGGGATCGGCACCGACGCTCCTCAAGCCGACCTGCACGTCGCCGGCTCGGCTCAATTTGACGGAACAGCCAGGCTTCAGCAGCTTGGCGGCCAGGGCAATCGTCTGGTCATGGTCAACAATTCAGGACAGCTTTCCCACGCCGCTCCGGACCTGAGGCCACTGGTGGAAAAGGCAATGGATTTCCAGGTCACCTTGATATGCGAAGATCCCGACAATCCGGGAACCACTCGTACGGGCGCGGCAGTGGTCAATGCCGCCGGCACGGTGATCCGTGAACTTCCTGCCGGCCTGGTCAACCAGGTACTGCTGCAATCTTTGAGCGGCCAAGCCATGCTTTATGTGAGCTGGCCACTGGCCGGATGCATCGCAAGCGGATCTCCAACCGACTCACTTCTCGTCGGCGGATGGCCGGAGGCTGCTACGGTCTTCGTCTGGCGTGTTTCCACCATAGGCATCGAGGTTCAAACCTACGGCCGTCAACAATGAAGACGGTCGTCACGATCAGGTAAAAGACCCGGAAGATACTCAAGTCAATTTCCTGGCCGGGTTTGCCAAACGTAACACAGGATCAATTTCCGGCCGAAACGGCCTTTGTTCAGGAAATCTTCCGGAAATCTTCAAGCTTTCAAGCCTGGATGCGATCACGATCAGGGCTGACTGAACAATGAGGCGACCACCATGAACCGGCTTTACCGGATAACCACGCTTTGTGCAATCGGCCTGCTGGCCTGTAGCCTGGCTTTGGCGCAAACCGCCATCACCTACCAGGGCCAGCTCAAGCAGTCCGGAACGCCCTTTACCGGCACCGCCAACCTGGAATTTGCCCTTTTCGATCAGCCAGGCGGCGGCGGTCAGATCGGTCCAACCCTGGTCCGCAACAACTGGCCGGTCAGCGATGGTCTGTTCCAGGCCGAGCTGGATTTTGGTGCGGTGTTCGACGGCAGTCCGCGATTTTTGCAGGTACAGGTAAACGGGACGCCACTGATTCCGCGCCAGGCGGTACGACCCGCGCCGCTGGCACTGCATGCGCTAAGCGCCAACGTGCCGCCCTTTACTGGGTGGCTGATTTCCGGCAATGACAATATCAATTCTGAATCGCATTTCCTCGGCACTACCACCAACCAGCCGCTTGTTCTGAGGACCGGCAATAGGCCGAGCCTGGAACTGAGTCCGGTGTTCTCGTCCGGCAATCAAATCACTACCAATATAGTCGCCGGGAGTCACGTCAACCAAATCGTGGGTAGTCGCCGCGGCGTTAGCATCGCCGGTGGCGGCGCGCCCGAGGATCATTTCGGATCACCCGAGAGCGGGCTGGGGGGCTCCGGGCCTAACGTGGCGGAAGCACATTACGTCACTATCAGCGGCGGACTGGCCAACCGATCCAACGGGGATGGATCTTCCATCGGTGGTGGAGGCAATAACGTAATTAATTCCGGCGACGCCAGCACCATCGCCGGCGGTAGACAAAATTGGATAAACAGCTTCTACGGTAGCATCGGAGGCGGCAGGGGCAATCGGATCGCTGGCGAAAGCAGTTCGATCGGTGGCGGACTGAGCAACTCGGTGTTGAATTGGTACGCCACGGTGCCGGGCGGTCTATCCAATTGTGCGGGCGGCACATACTCCTTCGCGGCCGGGCGACGCGCCGTCGTTCGCCCGGCTTTTGATCCCGACTGGGGTTCGAACGATCCCTGCTCCAACCTGCCCGACTACTCCCAGGTGACAGGGGGTGATCAAGGGACTTTCATCTGGGCCGATTCCACCGACGCCGACTTCATCTCGACCGGACCAGACCAGTTCCTGATTCGGGCCGGGGGCGGTGTCGGGATCGGCACCAACAACCCGGCGGCAGCGCTGCACGTCGCCGGCCAGCAGGGCATTCTGATCGAGCACTCGGCGCCCCAGATCAGTTGGTTCCGGCCCGGAGTCGACACCAATTTCGAACGCAACAGGATGTTCGTGGCCGCCAACGGGTCCCTGGTCACCCATGTGGCCGGCTCCGCACGGATGGCCATCACCCAGACCGGAAACGTCGGCATCGGAGTGGTTGCACCGACCTTCCAGTTGCAGCTATCGGCCAACTCGGCAGCCAAACCGAATTCCAATACCTGGACGATCAGCTCCGATGAGCGGCTCAAGAAAGACGTCGAGCCGATCGACTCGGCACTGGATCGCCTGCTGGCACTCAATGGCGTCACTTTCCAGTGGCGTGACCCGGCCAGCCAGGGCGGCAACGAGGATCGGATGATGGGCTTGATCGCCCAGGATGTGGAAAAGGTCTTTCCGGAGTGGGTCGGGGTCGACGCCGCCGGCTACAGGACCCTGACTGTTGGCGGTTTCGAAGGGCTGGTGGCCGAAGCGCTGCGTGAACTCACCGACAGCAAGGACCGCGAAATTGCCGAACTGCGCCGGCAACTTGAAGAGCAGCGCCAGGAGCTGGATGCACGAATGCTGGCCCTGGAGCAACTGCTGGATGTCTCCGGACTGGCCCAGACAAGTCAGGACTAACCCGCCCGAAACGGCCTTTGTTCAGGAAATCTTCCGGAAATCTTCAAGTTTTTCCGTACCGATTTAATCACGATCAGGGCTCGGAAAACCGATGAGGCTTCGACGATGTCCCTGGCAATCACCCGAGTTTCCGCGATCGTGCTGATCGTCTGTTCGCTTGTTCTGGTCAATCCGATTCTGGCTGCCGACTGCGTCTGGAGTGGCGGCACTGGTGACTGGGACGATCCGGCCAACTGGAGCGACTGCAACGGCGGGGTGCCGGGGCCGGGTGACACCGCCGTCATCGGCTCGGGCCAGGTCAATCTCGGCGCGGGCACCACTACCGTTGCCGTGCTGGAGTTTTCCGGCGGATTCATCAACGGGCCTGGTGTCGCCAACGAACTGATCGTCACCGATGAGCTGCTGCTGACCGGAGACCACAAGCAGATCGGCCGCATCACCGTGATCAGCCAGGGCGAGGGGCTGTGGGACGGGGGCACGCTGCAGTTTGGGGAATGGAGGCAGAACGTGCTGGGCGATCTGATCTTCAACGGCGACTATTACCACATTCACGCCGATGATTTCCGCACCCTGCCCGAGTGACCGGGCAGGGTTTCCGGGGTTAGAGGGCGTCGTCGCCCTCTTCCCCGGTGCGGATGCGAACGACCCGCTCCAGTCCGTGAACGAAGATCTTGCCGTCGCCGATGCGTCCCGAGGCCGCGGTCTCCTGGATGGTTTCGACCACCCGCTCGACATCGCCATCAGGCACCGCGATTTCGAGTTTGAGCTTGGGCAGAAAATCGACCACGTACTCGGCGCCCCGGTACAGCTCGGTGTGACCCTTCTGACGTCCGAAGCCCTTGACTTCGGTCACTGTCATGCCGGTCACACCGACCTCGCCGAGCGCATCGCGCACGTCGTCGAGCTTGAACGGCTTGATGATGGCAGTAATCAGCTTCATGGATGCTTTGCAACTTGTAGATCGACTTGTGGCAGACTCTAACGCCATTGACGCCCGTTGACCAGAGATCATGCGCCCGGATTTCAATACACTGGACGAACTCACCCGCCGCCTGGC
>SKQS01000244.1 GCA_007118895.1 Wenzhouxiangella sp. | reverse complement strand
TTGAGGTTCTCTGACCTTTACCGGGAAATATACAAAACCATTACAGAAGAGTGCGGGCTTTAGGCCAGGGCTGGTTAGGCAATGGATGTGGAGATATTCTTTTGATGTCAGGCAACTACTGTCTAATGCTATGGCTTGCCAACTATATTCAAATTATAACCTCAATAACAATATGGAGGACAAAAAATGTCAGCAACAAGAGTAAATAATCATCAGGATGAACTCATCATTGACGAACATCCTGAATCACCTCAGCAGTCAGGCAAGAGCATTATCATCAAGTGCGCAGCTGCGGTGATCCTGGGCCTATTAGTCTATGCCCTGCCGACTCCGGACAATTTGACGCCTGAAGGACACAGGCTGCTGGCCATGCTGGTCACGGTTCTTATCCTCTGGACCACTGAGGCCATTCCCATCGGAGTGACAGCCCTGTTCGTGGGCGGCGGAATGATTATGTTTGATATTGTCGGGCGCAACGACGCCTGGACACCTTATGCCAACCCGGCAGTCATGTTCGTGCTCATGGTTATCATGTTCGGGGTGGTGCTCAACGAAGTAGGGCTGGCCCGCAGGCTGATGTATCACCTGCTCAAGTTTGCAGGGACAAAAATCTTTCGGCTCAGCTTCATACTGGCGGTGGGCTGCACATTAATGGCTACGATTTTTCATGATGCCACGGTCACGGTTATCATGGTCTTTGCATTTGTGCCGGTGTTCATGGCCATGGGTCTCAAGCCCGGCCAGGGACACAATCTGCCCAAATTCTTTATGATCCTGATTCCTCTGGCTGCTTCAGCCGGCGGTTTCGGGACCATGATCGGCGGAGGCCGCAATCCCCTGGCCATTGAAATGCTGGATCAGTTTTCCCTGATGACCTACGGAAAGGGCGTAACCATGGGCTTTCTGGAGTACATGATTATCCAGTTTCCCATATGCTTTCTGACCGCGCTGGGTACCTGGGCTGTAGTTTACTTTCTGTTCCGGCCCAAGGAAAAGGAATTAGCTGGAGTGAAGCTCGACTACCCCGGTCCTTTGCGCGGAGCTGAACTGGGAGTTCTTATCGTGTTCATCGGGGCTTTCGTACTCTGGTTCCTGGGCGACCTGACCGGCTGGCACGTGTCCGTGGTAGCCATGCTGGCCATGATCGGTTTCTGCGCACCAGGATGGATTTCATTTAAGACCATCTGCGACAAGTTTCCCTGGGAGTCCTGGATTGTGTTCGGTGCAGGCGTTTCCCTGGGCATGGCCATGCTCAATACGGGGGCCGGCCTGTTTCTGGCTGAGAGCTTTCTGCCCCTTCTGGATGGAAAAAATCAATGGGTCCAGTTTTATGGATTCGGGTTGTTTGGTTCTTTTCTGTCCAGCCTGATGAGCAATTCAGCCGCTGTGGCTTTGATGCTGCCCATCACCCTGCCCATGGCAGACATGATCGGTCTGTCTCCAAAAATGGTTGCGCTGCTGGCACCCATGACCACCTCTTTCATCATGCTGGTCATAGGCTGTCCTCCAACCATCATTGCCTACAGCGCAGGCTACTTCACTCAGCTTGAATTCATCAAGGTGGCGGTGCCCTGGTGCCTGATGCTCCTGGCTGTCTGCGTAACATCTGTGCTATTCTACTGGCCGTTGATCGGAGCCATGTAAGAGGTAATTACTTTGAAAAGGCAAGGCTGAATTGCATTACCAGGAAGGGGAGAAACTGCAGATATCATTCATGCAGTCTAACATAGCACCACTTTCCATCAAGAAATGGGCCGGGGACAAAGCCCCGGCCCGCAATCAGAAATGCCTTGACATGTTTTCTGTAAACAGATGAAAGTTATATGGTTCTTCGTAACAGTTTAGCCTTTTTTGGGAAAGCAGGGGGCAGGCACCCCAGTCCTTGTTTCTTGTTGATTTACAAAAACAGACTCAATCATACAAGGGCTGGGAGAGCCAGTCCCCGTGCAACATGCAAATGGCTAAACTATGGTTCTTCATGATTAAAGCCGTGCAGACGGCATGATTTGCCGACAAACATATTTATTAACAGGAGGTTGCAAGACCATGCAGGATAATTCAGGACCCAGGATTTTACTGGTTGACGACGAAGAAAGGTTCAGGACTACTCTGGCCAAGAGGCTATCTGAAAAAGGTTATCAAGTGGCTGATGTGGGCAGTGGCAATGAAGCGCTTGACTACATCAGGGACAATCATGTCGATGTTATGGTGCTTGATATTAAGATGCCCGGTCTGGACGGCATCGAGACTCTGGGAGAGGTAAAGGTCAATGATCCCGGGATTGAAGTTGTTCTTCTCACAGGCCATGGTACTGTGGAAACAGCCATTGAAGGCATGAGGGCAGGAGCATATGACTATCTCATGAAGCCATGCGAGATTGATGAACTCATGGAAAAAATTGACGGGGCTTTTGAGGTCAAAACAAAAAGAGATGAGCGGCTGAAAAAGGCTGAAGAGAGAAGCCGCCTGGATAAGCTGGAAAAAGCTGTAAGATTTTAACATCAAGCCCGCCCTGAACCAGATTCAGGGCGGGCTTTTGTTTTGCTGATAAATTATTTGCGATTTATGGCGAAACTTGAATAAGCTCTCAAGTTATCAGGAACGAAGAGCCAGGAACTTTGAACTCTCAAGTAATTATC
>SKQS01000050.1 GCA_007118895.1 Wenzhouxiangella sp. | reverse complement strand
GCGGGCGGCCCGACGGCCGCGCGGGCCTCCTCGCCGCGCGGCCGCGTCGACCACGGCGGGGTGCCCGGGATGACTTCGGCCTCCTCGGATTCGGAGCCCCCGCTCACCGAGGGCGCTTCGACGCACACCTTCGTCGCACTCGTGCGGCACCCGGTTGGCCTCGCTGGTAGTGCACTTGTGGTCCTGTTCCTGCTCGCCGCAGCCTTCGCGCCGTGGCTGATGACCCATTACGGGCTGCATATTGGTCTGTCCCTGCCCGCGGCCGGACTGTGGCTGGTGCTGGGCCTGATTTGGCTGACCGCGCTGGTCGTCGCCCTGGTGCCGGCGCTTCTGGCCTATCGACGGACCCTGGCCGACGGCATGCAGGTGCGTACATGAACCCGGTCGCGCTGCAACGGTCTGATCTGGCTGAACACCGATTGATACAATGTTGCGCATGAAATCTTCCCCCCTGCTTTTCGCTGTTATCCTGCTGTTGATCCCGCTGCTGACTGCAGCCGAAGTGCGCGAACTCGAGTGGCTGGAATTGATGCCCGAGGAAGACGCCCAGGCCTGGATGGAAGATGCAATGGCAATCGATCACAGCGGCTTTTCCGCCCCCGAGCCATTCCAGTCCTTCCGAACCATCTCCGAGCTTGACGGCATTAGCGCGCGTATTCCCGGTTTCGTGGTTCCGATCGAGACCGATGGCCAGGGCAACCTGAAGGAGTTTTTCCTGGTGCCTTACTTCGGCGCCTGTATCCACGTGCCGCCGCCACCAGCCAACCAGATCATCTATGGCCGGCTGGCCGAGCCAATACCCATGGTCAACATCTGGGATGCGTTCTGGATGGAAGGCCAGCTCAATATCGAGGATGTCTCCAACGACACCGCGGCTTCGTCCTACACCATGGACGTGTCCCGTCTGGAGCTTTACTGATTCAAGAACAAGAGAGAAACCATGATGAGAACGAGCAAGAATTTCCTTTTGCTGCTGGCACTGGTGGTCCCGGCACTGGCCATGGCAGAGGACAGCCGACCCTTGTCGGTCGAGGTGCTGTGGGAGCTGGACCGCATCGGTTCGCCGGTGATATCGCCGGCCGGCGGTCACGTGGTGGCGCCGGTCACCAGCTACGCTGTCGACAGCGACCAGTCCGAAACCCGCCTGTGGCTGTTTTCGGTCGAAGGCGATGTCCAGCGGCCGCTGACCGTCAAGGGACAGTCGGCCGGCAACCCGGTGTTTTCGCCTGACGGCGCCACCCTGGCCTTCACCGCCAGGCGAGACAATGACGAGGCGGCGCAGATCTACCTGCTGCCGATGGACGGCCCCGGCGAGGCCAATCGCTTGAGTGAGGTGCCGACCGGCGTCTCGGGGCTCAAGTGGGTCGGCGAACACATCTATTTCATCAGCCGGGTCTGGCCCGGCATGAGCTGGGAAGAGATGGCCGAGCAGATCAAGGCCGATCGCGACAGCCATGTCTCGGCCCACCAGTGGAATGCGCTGCCGTTCTCGTTCTGGGACCACTGGATTGCCGAGGAAAGAGAAGCGCACGTGTTCCGCGTGCCGGCAGCCGGCGGTGAGGTCGAGTCCATCACCCAGCCGCTGGGCCGCCAGCTGCCGCGCTCCAGCCAGGGCGCCGGCTCCTACGACATCCATCCCGACGAAACACATATCGCCTTCGTCTCCGACCGCGACGACGTGCCGGTCGACCCGGCCAATGATGTATTTCTCGGTCGCATCGGCGGCGACTCGGTGGAAAACCTGACCGACAATCCGGCCAATGACGGCGGACCGATGTTCAGTCCGGATGGTCGCATGCTGGCCTGGGGCAGCACGAAGATTCCCGGCTTCTATGCCGATACCGTCAACATCGTGGCCATGAACCTGGAAAGCGGCGATACCCGCCGGATTACCGACGACTGGGATCGCTCTCCGGGCGGCCTGGTCTGGACCGCCGACTCCAGCGGTTTCTACGGCACCGCCGCCGACAACGGCACCACCCGCCTGTTTCACATTGACCTGGACGGCAGCGTGCGTGCGGTCACCGACCAGACCGATTTCGGGGGCTTGAGCGTAGCCAACGACGGCACCCTGGTTGGCAATAATCAGAGTTTCTTGTATCCGCCGCGGGTGGTGCGCATCGACCCGGCCACCGGCACCAGCACCCGCCTGGATACCATCAACGACGATGTGCTGGCCAATGTCGAGCTCGGTCACTATGAGTCAGTAACCTACACCGGGCATAACGGCGCCGACATCCAGATGTGGGTGCATTACCCGCCGGGCTTTGATCCAAACAAGCAATACCCGCTGTTCCTGCTGATCCACGGCGGCCCGCACAGCCCGATCACCGACGGCTTCCACTTCCGCTGGAACGCCCAGACCTTTGCATCCTGGGGTTATGTCACCGCCTGGCACAACTTCCATGGCTCACCCGGCTGGGGCCAGGAATTCACCGACTACATCAATCCCGACTGGATCACCGCGCCCTACAACGACACCGTTGCCGCAGCCGAGTGGTTTGCCGAAAAGGACTGGATCGACGCCGAACGCATGGTTGCCGGCGGCGGCAGCTACGGCGGCTACCTGTCGTCTATCCTGCTGGGCAAGGAGCACCCCTTCCAGACTCTGCTGATCCACGCCCCGGTCTACAACATGTACTCGCAGATGGC
>SKQS01000058.1 GCA_007118895.1 Wenzhouxiangella sp. | reverse complement strand
TGGAACCACAGGCCGTGATCGATGCTGGCCATGCTGACCGACTTTTTGATGAAGTCGATATCCAGTGGCAGGGTCGAAGTGCCCAGTAGCTCGTAGTCGCTGACATAGGCCAGCAGGTGTCGGTGCAGGTCCGGATCATCCGGCAACTTGTCCCAGGCCCGCATCCACACGTGCTTGCGGGCCTGTCGCGGGCGGCAGTCGATGAACTTGGGAGACTCGACCGGACGAAATTCGAACGGCGGCTCATGGGCCAGCAGCCGGCGCATCTTTTCCGGCACTTTGTCGAGCAGTGCGCGCTGCAGGTCAATCGAGCGCGGCAGCCCCTCAGGGCCTGCCACCTCGGGCATGGTCTCCTGGTGATCGAAGCCGGGTTCACCGGCATGAAATGAGGCGGCCAGGTTGAGAATCGGGCGCCCATGCTGAATCGCCACTACCCGGCGATTGGAATAGCTGCGCCCATCGCGGGTGCATTCGACCTGGTAGACCACCGGCAAGTCGAAGTCGCCACGCCTCAAAAAATACGCGTGCAGGGAATGCGGGGTGCGATCTGCCACGGTGTGCTGGGCGGCAGCCAGCGCCTGGCCGAGGATCTGCCCGCCAAACACCTGCGGCGCGCCAATATCGCGGCTTTCGCCACGAAACAAATTGTCCTCCAGACGTTCCAGCCTGAGCAGGCCGATGACCTCGGCCAGGGAAGCATTCATATGGGTTTTCTGTTCCTTGATCAGGAAACCGCAACCTTACCGCAACAGTGCCGGATTCAGGGCGGGGTTGCGCGCGGGGGGCGGCAACGCCTGCCAGGTCGCTTCCAGCTCATGCAACCAGAGTGCGGCCTCCTCCACCCAGCCCTGAGCCTGCGCCAGGGTGGTCAGCCGATGCAGCGATTGCAGCACATCCGGGTGCGGCGCGTTGTGCAAGCGTCGACGAATCTCGAGAGAGCGCTCGAACAGCTCCTTTGCCCGGGCCGGATCCTCCAGGCCGATTCTCGCCTGGCCGCGAAAATCCAGCACACCGGCAACCGCGGGATGATCCTCGCCCCAGGCCCCGATATAGATTTGCAGCACCTGGTGGTAGAGCTCGTCGGCGCGCTGGTAGTCGCCCTGCTGGCGCGCGAGTCCGGCCATGGAGTTGAGCACCGAGCCGTAGTTGGGGTGAGTCTCGCCGAAGCCTCGGGCCGATGCCAGGGCGCGGTCAAACCACTCGTCGGCGTATTCAAAATTTTCCATCCGTGCATGCGTGCGGGCCAGCCAAAGTCGAACAGCGGCCAGCTGGGTGTTGTCCTCGCCAAACACCGCCTGCTCCAGATCGTGGGCACGCTGGAACTGATCCAGGGCCTGTTCAAGTCGACCCGACTGGTATTGCGCCACACCCAGGCTGGTCATCGCGACCAACGCACTGCGCTCGCGCTCGCCGCCGTGGCGCATGGCAATCTGCAGGCCCCGGGCCAGCTTTTCTGCTGCCGCCTCCGGTCGGCCGCCGCGCAGGTCCAGATTCCCCAGGTTGACCAGTACGCTGGCCGCTCCGGGACTTTGCGGATCAAGACCCTCGTACAAGGCCAGGGCCTCGCGCAATACCGCCTCCGACTCATCGTGACGGCCAGTAACATGCAGGATCAGGCCGAGATTGTTCAGGGTGTCTGCGCGCAGGCCGGGATCGGACTGGCCGATCAGCTCCAGCGCCCGGCGCGCTGCCTGCTCGGCCAGGTCGTAGCTTCCCGACTCATGCCGGGCGCGCGCCAGCAGCCCAAGCGTTCGAGCCAGGTCAAGCCAGTGACTGTCGCCTGCCGACTCCCAGGCAGCAACCGCTCGCTCATACAAGGCCAGGCTGTCGGCATATTCGCCCAGCGATACATGGACATCGCCCAGCGTGGTCAGCAGCCGGGCGCGTACATCCGGTGGCGCATCGAGCTGGTCGATGCGCGCCTGGCCGTGCCGGGCCAGATCCAGCGCGGTCGGGGTCTGGCCGCGGGTATGGACCAGATCAGCCGCCTGAAACAGCTCGACCAGAAACTCGCTGACCTGTTCGGCCACCGCCGCCTGGCGGGCGGCGATATCACGCTCCTGGGCGACTTCGCGCGCCTGGCTGACAATGATCACTACGGCTGCCAGCACCATGGCCATGACCGCCGCAGCCACGCCGACCCCGGCGCGATGGCGGCTGACGAAACGTCCGGCGCGGTATGACCAGCTCTCCGGGCGGGCGCTGACCGGCAGCCGGCGCCGATGACGGGACAAGTCCTCGGCCAATTGATCGACCGAGCCATAGCGCCGCTCCGGCTCCTTGCGCAGCGCGTAAAGCATGATGGTGTCCAGGTCGCCCTTGAGCAGTCGGCTCAGGCGGGCGCGACTGCCGGCCCTGAGGCGAGCCGCGGCAGTGGCATCGTCGGCCATGACCCGCTGCGAAGGCGGCAGCGGCGAACGTGCGATCACTGCCGCCTTCAGGGCCTGTGCATCGCCCGGCGGAACATCGTAGGGCGCGCAGCCGGTCAACAGACGGTACAGCAGCAGTCCCAGCGCATGGACATCGGTCGCCGTTGTTACCGGCTGATCACTGAGCTGCTCCGGGGCGGCCCATGCCAGGGTCAGCGGGCGACCGCCAATATGGGTCAACTCGGTGGCCTCGGCGGCCTGGTCGGCGGCATCGAGCACCTTGGC
>SKQS01000252.1 GCA_007118895.1 Wenzhouxiangella sp. | reverse complement strand
TACTAAGACATTCATATTCAAAGCCACATTCAGAACCCCTGACACGTTCGCCTGCAAGGCACGCTTGCGCAGGCATAGTGAGCTACGTCAAGCAAGCGTAACGCCGCAGGCGGACGTGTCAGGGGTTCCCTTCGGGCTTGCCTGTGGGCGCCCGTGGACTGCGTTCCCGGCACTTGATGTAGGGTGGCTACATCGGCGTGCCGGCGCCTTGCCACGAACGCCCACAGACAAGCTGAATGAGGCTTTGAATATGAATGTCTTAGTATGACCATGAAGATCAGACAAGGCGAGCTTGTTTCGCCACGCCGGCTGTTTTCCGCTTTCGGTTTCGCCATGGTGCTGGCCGTGGTGGTTACCGGATGTGCCACCATCCAGCCGGCGCCCCCAGGTCCTGCCTTGTGGCTGGCCGAGCGCGGCGAGCAGCGCCTGTGGCTGTTCGGCACCCTGCACCAGTTTCCCGATCATGCCGTCGTGCGGCGGAGTTTCCCGCGAGCCAGCCGTCTGAAGGATCCGGTGCCCGATGCCCACTGGCGCAGCCCGGCGCTTCGTGCGGCCATGCGCCAGAGCAGGCAGCTGGTGGTGGAGAGTCTTGATCGTCTCGATCCGGATCGACTGGATTCGCTGGCAGCTGGCGGTGATGGCGCCGATGTCCCGGTCGACAGGCTGCTGTCGTCGGCGGAGCTGAGCGCGTTACTTGACGCGCTTGCCGATCGCGGACTGCGCCTGTCGCCTGACCAGCCGCCCGGCGGGGCGTTTGCGCTGCTGGCCCTGGCCGTATTGCCGGACCTCACTCGCCCTGAACTGGCCCCGGGTGCGGATGCCTGGCTGGTCATTGAGGCCCGCTATCAGCGCATGCCGATCGTGCCACTGGAAACCGCGATTGGGCGATTCGAGTTGCTGGCCGGCAGCTTCCTGGCTCGTCCTCACACAGGCCGCCGGCGCATGCTGCTGGAGCTTATGGAGACCGCGGCAGAAGGCCCGGACCTGGTTGATGCGCTGTACCGGGTCTGGATCGTCGGTGCTGTCGAGCAGCTGGAGTCAGCGGTCGAGGGACTGGCGAGGAGGTTCCCGCTGGTACACGAGCTGTTTTTTCGCCAGCGCAACCTGATCTGGTCCGAGGTGCTGTCAGACCTTGCCGAGGATGGCGAAGAGCGCCTGGTCGCTGTTGGCGCCGGCCACCTGGTCGGGCCGGGCAATCTGCTGGACATGCTGGCCTCGGAGGGTTTCAGCATCAGCCGGGTTCACTGAGTCCACTGGCAGGGGCCATGGAGCTGGCCGTCGATGATCGCCTGCGCCCCACGATCAGACAATTCCAGGCGGACGTCGGTGGCAACAAACTGGCGCACCGGCGCATCGGCGCTGTTGACCCGGTCAAGCACATAGATTGCATCGCCGATGTGCAGGGCGGCGTGGTGCAGGCCGTGTCTGAGCCTCATCGGCGTACCCTGGCAATCGAGGTGATCGGTGCTGACCGGCGGCACGGATGCTGCCGACAGGTACGGCTCCAGGGCATACAGGCTGCCATCATTCGGCGCCGGTTCGATTTCCAGGAGCCGGGCAAACAGAGAGTAAAGATCAACGCTGCGTACCGCCGGCATGCGCGCACCGCGCGGGAAATCCGGCCCACGGGCGAGAAAGATGCCGTGGCTTTCCTGCCAGGCCGGATCCCAGCCGTGCATGCCCATCAGGCTAAAGCGGGTGCGCCCGGCCATGTAGGGTTTGTTGGAAATCATCCAGCCGTTATCGGCCTCGGCCAGCACGTCCGGGGTGCGCCGATGGCCGCTAAAGTGGTAGCGCGCCGGAATGTCATCGCGCCGCCAGACCCGCAGCCGGGGATGGGCACCGTCCAGGGCCTTGAAAATGTCATCGACGCTCATGTCGGTAGCCCAGATCTGCGCAGCCGGGCCCCAGTCAGAGACCCGCACACGGCTCAAGTCCAGGTAGTCATCGAGCATGATGTAGCGGTCCAGATCGACCTCGCTCATGCCGTGGTCGGAGACGATCACGATATTCATTTCATCGAACAGCCCGAGCTCCTGAAGCCCGTCGATCAGGTTCCCCAGATGGTGATCGACATCCTCGATCGCGGACAGCACCTCAGGTGAGGCCGGTCCGTGGCGGTGCCCCTGCGAGTCGACGCGGCTGAAATACAGGGTGACGAAGCTGGGCCGCTCGGCCACAGGCAGGGCAAACCACTCCAGCACCTGGATGATGCGATCGGCGTGGGCAACGCTGCCATCATAGGGCTTCCAGTGGGTCGGGCGTACGCCGGCGATTCTCGCTTCGCTGCCGGGCCAGAAGAAGGTGGCTGAAATCAGGCCCTGGTTCTCGGCGCTGACCCAGATCGGCTCGCCGCCGTACCAGTAGCCGTCGCCGACCGCGTCGCGATTGCCGAGCGAGAACCGCTCGTTGCGGTCCGGATCCCACATGCTGTTGGCCATCACGCCGTGACTGCCGGCATACAGTCCGGTAACCAGGCTGTAGTGGGTGGGAAAGGTCTTGGTGGGAAATACCTGTTTCAGACTGTCGGCCACCAGCCCTTCCTGGCGCAGCCGATCCAGGGCCGGGGTGGGCGTCAGGTCGAAGTAATCGTGACGAAAGCCGTCGATGGAGATCAGCAGCAGCGGCGTGGGACGCTGGTCCGGCTCAAGCCTTTCCGATTTCAGG
>SKQS01000142.1 GCA_007118895.1 Wenzhouxiangella sp. | reverse complement strand
ATGAAAAGCATGAAAAGGAAAATGAAAGCAGAGGTCGGTGGACGATGACGGGCGACGATTACGGATTACGAGTAGAATCTTCCCAATCGTCCACCGTAATCGTCGCCCGTAATCGTTTACCGAAATAGGTGGAAAAAGAACCCGATCGAAAGGAAAAACAGCATGACTAACAAATTCGCACTAACCCCCAAATTCATTGGTCTGACGACGATGCTTGCCTGCCTGGCATTGCCGGGAACCCGCACCTTCGGCGAGGAGCCGGCCGGAGAGGATGACCCTTCCTTCAAAAAGGTGGTTTGGACCAGTCCGAGCCAGGACGAGTACGGCTCGATGCCCATCGGCAACGGCGACCTTGCCGCCAATGTCTGGATGGAGCCGGATGGCGACCTGGTTTTCTACCTGTCCAAGAGCGACGCCTGGAGCGGCAACGGGCGGCTGCTGAAGCTCGGCCGGGTTCGCGTGCGGCTCGACAAGCCCTTCTTTTCGGAGGCGACGCAGTTCAAGCAGGAGTTGGATCCGCAGACCGGCAGCATTTCCATCAAGGCTTCAAGCGATGCCGGCGACTCGTCGATCCTGTTCTGGATCGACGCCCACAACCCGGTGGTGAACGTCCAGATCGAAGCGACCGAGAGCTTCGAGGCGGAGGTGTTGCTCGACCTCTGGCGCAAAGAAAGGCGGCAACTCAAGGGAATGGAAACGCATTCCGCCCGGGCGCTGATCGGAGGCCCGGAACCGGTGTTCGTGGAGCCCGACACGGTGGCGCCGGCCGAGGACAACACCCTGCGCTGGTATCATCGCAACGAGAAGTCGTGCTACCCGGTCGTTCTCAAGAACCAGCACCTCGGCGATCTGCTGGAGAAGTATGACGACCCGCTGATGAACCGGACCTTCGGGTGCCTGGTGGGCGGCGACGGCCTGGTCGCCAAGGACGACAACACCCTGGTGACGGCAAACCCCGTGAAAAATGTGGACATCCGCATCCACGCCCTGACGGCCCAGACCGACAGCGCGGCGGACTGGCTGGAGCAGATCGCCAAGCAGCGTGAAGCCGTAGAGAAGCAGCCGCTCGAAGAGACATGGGCCGGGCATAAGGCATACTGGGCGGAGTTCTGGGGGCGCAGCCACATACACGCCACGGGAACGCCCGAGGCTGAGATTGTCTCGCGTGCCTACGCGCTGCAGCGCTGGATCCAGGCTGGCGCGGGACGCGGAAAGTATCCGATCAAGTTCAACGGCTCGCTCTTCACCCTGGCCGGCAAAGACGAAGGACAGTGGGACGCGGACTACCGCCGCTGGGGCGGCAACTACTGGTTCCAGAACACCCGGCTATCCTACTGGCCGATGCTCTACGCGGGCGACTACGACCAGATGGAGCCGTTCTGGAAAATGTATCGCGACGCGCTGCCGCTGCTCAAGGACCGCACCCGCAAATACTACGACCATGAGGGCATTTTCTGCCCGGAGACGATGTATTTCTGGGGCACCTACGGCAACACCGATTTCGGGTGGGGCAACGCGGGCGTGCATCCCACCAATCCATACATCCGCTACTACTGGGACGGCGGCATCGAATTGAGCATGATGATGCTGGACTACTACCGGCACACGCGGGATGAGTCCTTCCTGCAGAAGACGCTGCTGCCGATCGCCGGTCCGGTGGTGACCTTCTACGATCAGCACTATGCGCGCAACGCCGAGGGCAAGGTTCACTTTTCACCCTCGCAGAGCCTGGAGACCTGGCACAGCGCGGAAGACCCCCTGCCCGTTGTCATCGGCTTGCGGGCCGTATTGGACGGTCTCCTGGAACTGCCGGGAGAACTCACCGGCAACGAGCGGCGCGCACGCTGGCAACGGTTCCGGTCGGAGCTGCCCCCGATTCCGTTCGGAGAAAACAACGGCAAGAAATGGCTCAAGCCGGCGCACGTATACTCGGGAAAGGCGAACTCGGAAAACCCGGAGTTGTATGCCGTGTTTCCCTACCGCGCCTACGGTCTCGGCAAGCCCGATCTGGAGGTGGCGATGGAGACCTGGCGCCGCCGGGAGAACAAACGCACCGGCGGCTGGAGCCAGAATTCAATCAAGGCGGCCCTGCTGGGCCTGACCGACGAGGCGAAGCAATACGTGGTGCAGAATGCCCGCAGACGGTTCCCGGGCTGGGGTGGGATGAACAACGACGGCGAGGAAACTGGAAGCGTGACGATGATCGCCCTCCAGCGCATGCTGCTGCAGTGCGAGGGCGACCGCATCCTGCTCCTGCCCGCCTGGCCGGTGGACTGGGACGTCCGCTTCAAGCTCCACGCCCCGAATCAAACCACCGTCGAAGCCGAAGTCCGCGACGGCCGCGTCGTCGAGTTGATCGTCACCCCCGAATCGCGCCGAAAGGATGTCACCCTTTGGCCCCCGTTCGAGCTGTCGACCGACTGAGGGTGGGGGAGGTGCTTTCCAAAGTTTTATGAAAACCATGAATAGGAAAATGAAAAGCAGAGGTCGGTTGACGATGACGGGCGACGATTACGGATTACGAGTAGAATCTTCCCAATCGTCCACCGTAATCGTTAACCGAAATAGGTGGAAAAAGAACCCGAGCGAAAGGAAAAACAGCATGACTAACAAATTCGCACTAACCCCCAAATTCATTGGTCTGACGACGATGCTTGCCTGCCTGGCATT
>SKQS01000157.1 GCA_007118895.1 Wenzhouxiangella sp. | reverse complement strand
TCGTGCGAAATGTTCGTTCGAGCTGATGATCCGCGGATCAGACTTCCTGAAGCCGGCCGTGCCGCGGCAGATACAGCGCGGTCCGGATGGAGGTCTCGCCCATCAGCTGAAACAGCCGGCGGTAGGTCTCCAGCTGGACGCTGTAACGGGCGGCTTCCTCGGCCAGGAAGCCGTCCAGGTCGGCGCCCTCGTGATAGCCTGATTTGTAGTCGATGATCCAGCGCGTGCCGTCCTGATCGATGAAGGTTCGGTCGATCACTGCATGCACCAGCTCCCCGTCCAGCAGCCCGCTGATCGGAAGCTCGCAGGCAGACTGCTGGTGCCGGCCGCTGAGAATCCAGCGGCCGGTATCGCTGTCCAGTGTGGCAACCAATGCGTTCTTGAGCAGCTTGCTCTCCCTGGTTGCGACTTCGTGGCTGCTGCCCATGGACCCAAGCAGCGCCGGAATGCGCTCGATCAAACGCTGGCGGCGCGTCCCATCCAGGTTCTCTATCCCGATCCTGCCGACCTGCTCGAGCAATCGATGCAGCACGGTTCCGTTACGTCGTGCCTGGATGCCGGCCCAGTTGAACTCGATCTCGAAGCGCGGCGCGCGTGGTAGCGGGTCGGCCCGGAAGTCGACCGCAGGCTGAAAGTCACTCTGCCAGTCCGCGGGCAGTCGATGCAGGCCCTGGTCGGGCAGACTCGGAACGGTTTCCCTCTCACCTTGATTCGGCGCTTCGGCCAGGGCGGCAATGAATTCGTGCCCGGTGGTCGGCCATAGATCGGCCAGCAGGCTGCCGGCAGTCGGTTTTGGCTCTTCCTTTTCCGGGTCGAGCACGGCCGAGAGCACCAGGTGCTCGCGTGCCCGGGTGGTGGCGACATACAGCAGGCGCTGGCGCTCGAAGGCGTCGCGCTTTTTCTGCTCGGCGTGGATCAGACGGTTGAGCGCCGGATCGCTGGCCTCGCTGGTCGCTCGAAGCGGCGCCAGCAGCACTGTTTCCTCGCCCTGCTCGGGAACCACCGGCAGCCAGGCCAGCAGTTCTCTATCCTGTCCCCGGGTCGAGCGATCAAGTCCCGGCAGGACGACCAGGTCCCATTCCAGGCCCTTGGCGGCATGCAGGGTCAGAATTTCCAGTCGAGCATCGTTGTCGGCAGGCTCGCCGGAGGTGTGGCGCTCGCCCAGCCACTCGGCAAAGTCATGCCAGTCCTCCAGCAGGCCTTGCTGCTCGGCGGCACCGAGTGACTCGAAAAATGCCGCGGCGTCACGGCGATCATTGACCGGATCGGTCAGCGAGTGTGGACCACCCAGGCGCAGCCAGGCGCCCTCTACCAGCTCGCGAAGAGGCCTTCGCTGCCAGTCGGTTTCGGCCAGGGCCAGCGCGGTCATCAAGCGCCTGGCGCGCTGTTTTGCCGGGCCTTTTTGACGGTCGAGCGCATCGGGCGCGAAGGGATCGCGCCCTTCGCCGGCCAGCGCGTGCAGCTCTTCCAGGCTCATACCGGCAAGCGGCGATCGCAGCAGTGAGAGCACCGCGGTGATGTCGTGCGGGTGGCGGATCGCGCGGGTCAGTGCCAGCAGATCGCGGACCACCGGTCGGTCAACCAGGCGGTCCAGCTTGACGGCGCGGTAGGCAACACCCTGGCGCGCCAGCGCCGGCAGGATCGCGGCCAGATGACTGCGCGAGCGAACGATAATGGCAGCGCGGTAGTCGGGGTGGGCGGTAAGCAGCTGATCAATCCGCTCGGCGATGGCTTGAGCCTCGGCGGCTGCATCCGCGCGTGCCAGCACCTCGACGCGGCCCCCTTCCGAGCGGCCGGGTTCGGAGGCGGCGAATGTCACCGCACCGGCCGAGATGTCCTCGGTGTCGGGAAAGGCTGGCCCAAGCTGCCGGTTGACCCAATCGACCAGTTCGGCGCGAGCGCGGAAATTGCGACTCAGGCGCAGCGACTCAAGGCGCTGGCCGGCAATGCCGTCGCGGCGGGTTCGCATGAAAAGGCCCACCTCGGCCTCGCGGAAACGGTAGATTGACTGCATGGGATCGCCAACCAGGAACAGGCTGCGGTCTTCGCCCGGCTGCCAGCCGCCGACCAGCCTGGACAGTAATTCGAACTGAGCCCAGTTGGTGTCCTGGTATTCGTCGACCAGGATGTGATTGATGCGGCGGTCCAGGTACAGCGCCAGGTCGGTGTAGCCTGAATCCTCATCGCCCAGGCCGCTCAGCGCGGCCCGCGACAGGCCGGTGAAATCGGTCTGGCCGGCAGCGGCGAATACCAGTTCGAGCTCGCCGGCGGCATGTTCGAGCACCCGGATCAGCGCCGCCAGGGTTTCCCACTGGGTATCGTCATAGCCGGGATCGGGCAGCTCGCGCAGCTCATGCAGGGCCTCGGCCAGCGCCTGGTCACCTTCGACTGTCGCAAGAATTGCCAGCATCCGGTCGCGCTCCTGGCTGCCGGCAGGGAAGCCATGGGTCTTGTTGACGGTGCGGCGCAGATTGCCGTCCCCGGTCAGCAGCAGCTCGGCTACAGCGCGCCATGCCGGCAGATCCGAGGCCTCGCTGCCGGGCAAGCCGACCAGATCCGGGCATTGGCAGATGGCCGAGTCGGGCTTGTTCTCGGACAGGCTGGCCGCGGCGAACGACAGCAACTCCAGCAGTTGCCCGCCGTCAATTCCATGGCTGGCCAGCTGCTGGTGAGTGATCCGGCTGGCCCCGGCCTGCCGCTGGCTGACATGCGCGCGCAGGGTCAGTTCGAAGCGCTGGCGGTCGGGCCTGCCGCTGACGCCGAGTGCGCGCAACCACTGGTCGCGACGGGCCAGCAGGCTGACCAGCAAGTCCTCGATGTCCTGGCTGCGATGATCGCGCCAAAGCAGCAGTTTCTTTAGGTCCTCGGCCACCGGCTCACTACCGTCGACCTCGGCCAGCACGCGGCGTGCGGCCTGCCGGTAGAACGACCGGGTGTTGTCGGCAGGGGCCGGTACCGGTCCCAGGCGGCTGGCCACCGGCATGGCACGTGCCAGGTAGTGGTTGAAGCTGTCGATGGTGCGGATCAGCATGCGCTGCGGATTCTCGCGCAGCCCCCAGGCACGCACCTGCTCGGCCACTGCCCTGGCCTTCTGCCAGGCCGTCTGCTCATGCGGTGCCGGGGCGGCCTCGGGGTCGAGCAGGTCGAGGATGCGTCGGCGCATCTCGGCGGCGGCCTTGCGGGTGAAGGTGATCGCCAGGATCTGTTCTGGCTCTTCGACAACCGCCAGCAGGCCGATGTATCGCTCGACCAGCAGCGTGGTCTTGCCGGAACCGGCCGGGGCCTGGACGATGACCGAACGTTCAGGCTCTACTGCCAGTGCGCGATGCCTGTGGTCGCTCATGCTTGGCTCAGTCATCGTCGGTCATCCTGTTCCGGACGCGCTCGTCGATGCGGCACAGGCCATGCAGATGGCAGTTCCTGCAGACCTGCGTCGAGCGCGGATCGACTTCGGCCCGCCCCTGGACGAAATCCTCTGCCAGCTGATCCAGCAGCGATTGCCATTGCTCAAGCAGCCATGGCCATGACTCGACGGACTTGAACGGCTTGCGACTGATCCTGCCGATCACCTCGATGCCATTGATGCCGACATCGACCCCGCCCAGCCCCTCGAAGCCCATGTCGTCGGCGCGCAGGCGCGCAAAACTCAAGGCCACCGGGCGCGGAGAAATAGCTAACGCATAGGCGGGCAGCTGAACGTCGGCCAGTCGGACATCCGGCACCCAACCGTTGCGACCGCTGCGGCCGGTCTTGTAATCGATGACGATGGCGCCGCCATCGGCGCTCAGATCGATGCGGTCGATCTTGCCTTGCAGCTGCAGCTGGTCGAAGGTCAACTCGACCTCGCATTCCAGGCGGTCGATGGTGAACGGCGCACGCGCTGTTTCCAGCTCGAGCCAGGCCGCCAGTGCCCGTCGCAGGCACTCAGCCTCCAGCTCAGCTCCGGCGTCATTGATGTCCATCGCCTGCCACCGCTCGGCCAGCGCCCGGTCCGCGGCCAGGTTGATTCGCTGGTCCCGTTCGGTCGGCGACAGCGCAAGCAGCGCGGCCTGGTCGGCCAGTGGTCGCCAGAAGTGCTCCAGCGCCCGATGCAGCAGCGCGCCGCGATCGCGGGCATCCAGGCCGGGTCTGGGCGGAGACAGGTCGGATGCACCCAGTCGGTGGATGGCAAAGGCGCGGAACGGGCAGTCCGACTGGTTCTGCAGCACCGAGGCGCCGCCGCGGACCGCGCCCGCGGTAAGGGCCGGCGCGCGACTGTCATCTTCGAGCCTCTCCAGCCTCGACGCACCCTCGATTGCTTCAGGCTCAACGCGTTCGGGCTGGAAATCTCCGACCAGCGGCGAGCAGCGTCGCGGTTCTTCCTCGTCGCCCAGCGACAGGCTGCCGCGGACCTGCCGGGCGCAGCCAAGCAGGGCGGTGAGTTCCAGCCGTGCCTGCGCCAGGCACCCGTCGACCGTGGCGCCAGGAACGCCGGACTGCAGGCGACCGGGGATCAGCGGATGACGCCGGGCCCGGGATGGCCAGGTCTCGCTGTCCAGGCTGGTGATCCAGAGCGCGTCAAAGCGCGAGCCCAGCGCTTCCTGAACCCCGAGGATTTCCACTTGAGCGCCCGGATTGCGCTGGCGGAATACCGCTGTGCGGGCGCGCTCTCGCAGCCAGCGCAGGGCGCGGCTGCGGCTTAGCGGTCGGTTGACGATCACATCCAGTCGGCTCAGTGTTTCCAGCAGCTCGTGCCAGCGGCCAAGAGCCTGAAACTCGACGCTGTCGAGCATCCGACCTTGGCCAAAGCCCAGTGCGGACAAGGTCTGCTGGAATCGCCCGGCCCACTCCGAAGGCAGCGCCGGTCGGCGCTGCTGCGTCACCAGCTCGCGCCAGCGCTGCAGGCAGCCGGAAAGCTCAGGGGCGTCCCGGCTTGCGCGCCGGATCAGCTCGCCGGCATCCAGCCAGTACCTGCCGGTGCCGATCAGTTCGGTGACCAGCCGGCTGCGGGCGGCAGCCTCGTCCTGCCCGCCGGCGATGAACGGCGAGCGCAGCAGGCTGACGGCCTGCGGATGGCTGATCCGCCGTGGTGACAGTCCGAGCAGCAGCAGGGCCTGGGCGATCAGCGGCCAGCGCGAGAGCTTCGGGCCCAGCGAGACATGAAAGGCGGCACCGGCCGCCGGGTGCAGGGCGAAACCGGGTGGGTCGAATACCTGTCGAAAAATGCGCTCGACGCTTGCCAGCCGCACCTCGAGATCGGGTACCACCACGGCAACCGAATGCCCGGGATTGGATTCCAGCTGCCGGCGCGCCCAGCAGGCCGCCGCTTTCAGCTCGTCGTCCGGCAAGGGGTGGGCGGTCAGGGACTCAAGCCTTGCCGGCTCGGCAGAGGATGGCTCCTGCTCCACTTGGCTGCCGGCCTCGGCAAGCGCATCCAGGATCCGGCGCTTAAGCGGCGGCATCGGCAGGTCAAAGCCGCGCAGGACCACGCGCGACGGTGCCGGGACGCAGCGCTGGTTTATCAGCTCCGGCAGCTCGGCGCAGAACGCCCACTCATCGACCAGCCGGCGCTGGCGGCACAAGCCGGTAAAACGTGCTGCCCAGTGGCGAAAGCTGCGCTGGTCTTCCGACAGCCAGGGCTTGTCCCAGTCTTCCGGCCTGGCCAGGCCATACTCGTGGATCATTCGCCAGGCCGAGTGGGCAAGTTCGGCCACCTGGGGCTCGCCAACAAAGACCTCATGATCGATCACCGACTGCCACAGCGCCAGCGCCTGATCACCGTCGATTGGCACCCGCCGGTCATCGCCGGACAGGAAATAGTCCTCGCGCAGCCGAGCCAGCCAGGCCGGCAGACTCAAGACATCCGGGCGCAGCCAGGCCGAGCGGCCCTCAGCAATCTGCCGCCTGGCCTGGCTGAGTTGCTCGGCCCGCGCCAGCCGCGCGGTCGGGGTCAGAATCAGCGCCTGTGATTGTTCCATCGTCCCATCATGCCGCAATCGATTCTCGAAAGCTGAGAAAGCGGACCGGAGCGAGATACTTTCGGTCTTGGAGCACCAGCTGTACGGCGGCGCCCCGGGTCGAGTCGTTCAGCCGGGGGTCAACGCTTCGGCGGCTTCTCCGAGACGTAGAGCATGATGGTGCCCTGGACGACGATGGTGTCGTCGGCCCGGTAGGCGGTGACCCGTACCGGCAGGTCGCCCGGTTTCCAGTCCTCGGGGCTGGTTTCGGCGGTCACGCGGATGTCGGAGTCGGCCTTGGCGGTGTAGTCGACCTGCATGCCGCGCGGTATCCAGCGCAGGTGTCTGGGAATGGTGGCTTCGGCCAGCCCGCCCATGGCCATTTCCAGCGCGTTGCAGATGGCGATCACGTGCACGGTGCCGATGTGATTTTCGACCTTCCGGCGCTTGGCAAACCGCAGCTCGCAGAAATTGGGGCGAAGCTCGGTTACCAGCGGCCGAATGGTGGCGAAGTAGGGCGCCTTGCGCGCGAACAGCCGCGAAAACAGCGTCCGGCCCAGCGGCCAGCGGATGCAGCGGGTGTAGAGATCGATCAGGTAATTGGATTCGGTCATGGCTTCCGGATGGGTCGATGGCTGGCGAAGCGAACATCCCTGGTGGTTGGCCTCATGTTGAGCCCACCTGAGAAACGCTCGCAAGTTATTGATTGCAAATGCTAGATGGTGCCGGGGGAGGGAATCGAACCCTCACTCCATCACTGGAACCGGATTTTGAGTCCGTTTTACATGGATATGACGGGCTTGTATGTAGGCACATGATTATTGATATATGAGCTATTTAGAGTAACAATAAGTCCGATGCGCTTGGACTGGCTTTGCCTACATTTGCCTACATAGTGCCTACACGGCAACGCAACGGACTCAGAAAATGAAGATCACCAACACCTCAGTTTCACGGATCAGCCCGCCAGAAAAGGGCTACTCGCTGCATTGGGATGATGACCTGCCTGGTTTCGGTGTCCGGGTCACGGCCGCCGGCGCGCGGAGCTACATAGTCGAGTCACGAGTCAGTGGCAAGACCCGCCGCGCCACGATCGGCAAGCATGGCATTTTCACGTCTGACCAGGCCCGCAAAATTGCCAAGAGCACATTAGGGGACATGGCCAAGGGAATCGACCCGACAGCGCAAAAACGCCGCCAAAGGGCAGAGAGTATCACTTTGGCCGCCGTTACAGAGGACTATCTCGGCAAGCGGAAAACCCGACAAGGCAAGGCGCTGAAAGATCGCACAAAGGCGGATATTCGCTACCACCTGAAACACAGTTTCCCGGACTGGCGGAAAAAGCCGGTAGCGAGCATCACCGGCGACATGGTGGAAGCGCGTTACTCCAAGCTGTGCAAGCGGTCCGTCGCGCAAGCCAATCAGGCCATGCGGAACCTGCGGGCGATCATCGCCTATGCAGCCGGAACCCGAGGCCCTGATGGTACGCCGATCATCACCTACAACCCGGTTCACGTGCTTAGTGAGAAGAAGCAATGGCGGGGAGTGGAGCCACGCAAGACCAAGGTTGAGCAAAAAGAGATCGGCAAATGGTGGTCGGCAGTCCAAGCCATGAGAGCAAATCCGGCCCAGACGACTTCCAGCAAGTCAGCGATCGACCTGATCGCGCTGCTGGTCCTGACGGGTATGCGGCTGGGGGAGGCACGTGCGATTTTATGGGAACATGTCAACCTGCCTGACAAGAGCGTCAGGCTGACCGACACAAAAAACCGCACCGACGTCATTCTGCCGCTGTCGGACGTGGCTGTCGAAGTTCTCAAGGCCCGACCCAAAGTGTCAGAGTTTGTTTTTCCGGCAAGATCGGGCAAGGGCTATCTCAAGGATGGGCGCGGCCAGTTAGAGATACTTTCGGAACAAACCGGGGTAACGGTCACTCATCACGATCTGCGTAGAACATTTATTCAGGTCGGGCTGAAAATGCTGCCGGAGAAAGAGCGCATCGAAATCTGGAAGATCAAGCTGCTGAGCAATCACAAGATACCAAAGAATGACGTCACACTCGCCAGCTATGCCGATGACCCAGACCGCACGTTCCTTAAGCCCGAAGCCGACCGAATCGCCAAATACTTTGAAGTTCAAGCAACGATTTTCGAATCGACCCAGCCACCAGCGGCTGCAAATGCGCATTTGAGCCTTGGCGAACCGTGACTTCGGGACGAACCCCTACGCGGCTGAGCCCTGAGATTCAGGAACGCCCGGGGTGGCTTTTGAACGACCGCGAAGATGAAATAGCCCATGTTGGTCAACTCATTGCCGATTTGCAGGGGCGCAAGGGAAATCTGGTTGATCCGCAGTCATCACGTGGCCGGGCAGCCAGGAAAAAAGTTGCCCAACATGCTGGAAAACTTGCAGACCTCTTACAAGAGTCATCCACGGAGCTTTGGTCGTCGGATATCGACCGTCTGAGAGAAATAGTGCGACAACACTCCGGAACACCATCCCGGACATCTGGAGCCTCAGGCCGGGGCAAAAGCAACATGATGGGACATGCCATTGCAGCCAGACTGTGTTATTTGATCGGGACAGGCAAAATTGGGATTGAGCCACGCACCACGCCGAACTCGGACTTGGCCAAGCTCATGCGGCTCTGCTGCGAGGCGGTCGGGTTCAAGGGGCCGCAGAATGTCGCACATTACCTGAAGCCGACGGTAGACGCGCTCAAAGTATTTGAGCGATCGGGCCTTTCGTTTTCAGATGACGACGCGCTCTTCTGGGCCTTGACTACCCGCAAATTCGAACGGTCAATCGAAGAAATTCTTGAGAGTGCTTTAAACGTACGAAAAGGTAGGTGACTGCCTCGGCTTTTTCGTACGCTGCAATATGCGAAGTTTGATGCAATCCTGTCTAGGCACACCGTATAGGACAGGAAATGCACTCCGCACATTCATGGCGCGACGAACGCGTCGACTTTTTCGATACCATCGAAGCCCCTGGATATCTCGGTCTGAAGCGAACCACATTGGAGGCATGGCGCTGCCGTGGAGGCGGCCCCAAGTTCGTGAAACTTGGCCGGCTCGTCAAATACCGCCGCAGCGATCTTGATAAGTTCATTGAAGCGCGTGTCCGCTCAAACACATGCGAGTCAGCGTGATGACAACCGAACGCAAAGGCCGCCCCCCGCTGCGAACAGGGCGCCGGCCAGAGATACGCGGCACGCGATCTAAATCTAGGGATACCACCATCAGCCTCCGCCGACCATATCGGCCTGCACATTGCGCCGTCTGGCGAAAGCGAGGCCGCGCATGATCGAACAATCCTTGCATGAGGCAATGGCCGCCCACGGACTGACCCCGCCCGAGCATGTAGAGCCTGGCCGAATGACCCGGTTTCCTGGTGCCGGCAAGCGCAACGGCAACCGTGCTGGCTGGTGCCTGCTATTTGACGATGGCGAGGGCGCCGCGTTTGGTGACTGGTCGACCGGGTTAAGCGAGACATGGCAGGCACGGAAACCAGCCGACAAAGCCGAGCAACGCCGCTGGCGTCAGCAGATCGAACAAGCCCGGAAACAGGCCGAACAGGAACGCGCCAGGGCCAACCAGAGAGCCGCCGAAACCGCTGCCGAGGCCTGGGCCAGCGCAGAGCCTGCCGACCCCCTGCATGGCTATGCAGTGAGCAAGGGCATACAGTCCCACGGCATACGCCAGCAAGGCGACCGGCTATTGATCCCGATACGCGACGAAAATGGGGAAATTCAAACCCTGCAAACGATCGACGGCAAGGGCAACAAACGGTTTCACCCTGGCGGCAAGGTCAAGGGACACTGCCACCTGATCGGCACCCCTGGCGAGGTCCTAGTAATCGCTGAAGGCTACTCGACCGGCGCAAGCATTCACGAAGCCACCGGGCACCCGGTAGCCGTGGCGATGAACGCCGGCAACCTGAAACCAGTGGCCGAAGCCATGCGCCGCAAGTACCCCGACGCCCGGCTGATCCTGGCCGCTGACGATGACCGAAAGAAGGACGATAATCACGGCCTTAAAATGGCTAGGGAAGCCGCTGAGGCAGTTTCCGGCGAAGTGGTTACACCTGGGCAGGCTGGCGACTTCAACGACCTGCACAGCGACCAGGGGGCCGAGGCAATCCGGCAACGTTTCGAGCAACCCGAGAAACCGAAAAGCCCCGCCGTCTTCGCGCTGGTCAAGGCTGGCAGCCTGAAACCCCGCTCCCATGACTGGCTGATCAATGGACTGTTTGAGTCCGACTCCCTGGTGCAATTCTTGGGTATATCCGGGTTTCGCAACGCACTGACTTTGCTCCAAGCCTGATCTGACGGGCCATCTGCAGGCTTTCACAGTGTACGGAACCGTGCCGGGATTTGCTCAGGCAAATCGAGGTCACC
>SKQS01000159.1 GCA_007118895.1 Wenzhouxiangella sp. | reverse complement strand
GTGGTCAAGGTATTGCAGGAGGCCATCGGCATCCGTCATGGTTCGATCACCACCATTCACGACGTGACCAACACCCAGACCATCGTCGACCGCCCTGCAAGGGATTTGCGCCGGGCCCGATCGGCGCTGACCTCGCTGATCCCGACCACCACCGGCAGCGCCACCGCCATCGCCCTGATCTACCCCGAACTCAAGGGCCGGTTGAACGGACATGCTGTGCGAGTACCGCTGCTCAATGCCTCCCTGACCGATTGCGTGTTCGAACTCGAGCGCCCGACCACGGTAGAGGAAATCAATGGGCTGTTCCGCAGCGCCGCCGAGGGGCCGCTTAAAGGCATTCTCGGCTATGAGGAACGGCCGCTGGTATCGGCTGACTTTGTCAACGACACGCGCTCGGCGATCATTGATGGACCATCAACCATGGTGGTCAACGGAACCCAGGTGAAAATCTATGCCTGGTACGACAATGAAATGGGCTATGCGCACCGACTGGTCGACGTGGCGATGATGGCAGGCGGGCAGTGACAGCCGCGCGGCATGCCCGCCCGGAGGGGCTTGCAGCCTACATCGCCGTGACCGCCTCATACTGGGCCTTCATGCTCACCGACGGCGCACTGCGGATGCTGGTGCTGCTGCATTTCCACGTCCTTGGCTTCACCCCGGTGCAACTGGCCTACCTCTTCTTGCTTTACGAACTTGCCGGTGTGGTCACCAACCTGCTGGCCGGCTGGATCGCTGCACGCTTCGGGCTGACCAGAACGCTTTATTCCGGCCTCGGGCTGCAGGTGGCAGCCCTGCTGGCGCTTGCGCAGCTTGACCCGGCATGGACGCTTGCCGTCTCGGTGGTCTACGTGATGATCGTGCAGGGAGCAAGCGGGGTGGCAAAGGACCTTGCCAAGATGTCCTCGAAATCTGCGGTCAAGCTGCTGGCGCCGGCAGAGGCTGGCGGGCTGTTTCGCTGGGTTGCGCTGCTGACCGGGTCGAAGAACGCAGTCAAGGGGCTGGGCTTCCTGCTGGGTGCTGCCCTGCTCGGCACCCTGGGTTTCGTCCCCGCAGTTATAGCGATGGCCGCGGTGCTGGGGGTCATCCTGCTGGCAGTGCTGATTGCCATGCCGCCGGGGCTCCCGAAGGGTCGCAAGGGGACCCGCTTCTCCGAGGTCCTGTCGAAGTCGGCCAACATCAATTGGTTGAGTACCGCACGGGTGTTTCTGTTCGGGGCGCGTGATGTGTGGTTCGTGGTCGGTCTGCCGGTGTATTTCTATGCTGTGCTGTCGGACGGGACGGCCGAGGGCAATCGCGCTGCGTTTTTCCTGATCGGCAGCTTCATGGCCGTGTGGATCATCCTCTATGGAGCAGTGCAGGCCGTGGCACCCAGACTGCTCGGTGCCAGTCACCGCAGCGAGGCTGAGCTGATCCTGAGCGCGCGTGACTGGGCATGGGCACTAGCGCTGGTGCCCGCAGGACTCACAGTGGCCGCGCTGATTGCATCCGGTCCACAGCCCTGGTTGACCGCCACGCTGGTCGCCGGCCTGCTGATCTTCGGGGTACTGTTTGCGATCAACTCATCGCTGCACTCCTGGCTTATTCTCGCCTTCAGCCGGGATGAACGGGTGACCATGGATGTGGGCTTCTACTACATGGCCAATGCCAGCGGGCGCTTGCTCGGCACGCTGTTGTCTGGCCTGAGCTATCAGCTCGGCGGTCTCGCGCTGATGCTCGGCACGGCGACCATGATGGTTGCCTTGTCCGCCCTCGCGGCGGGTCGGCTGCGCCCTCAAGACGTGTTGACCCCAACTCGGCAATGAATCGGCCCGAGGCTCTGGAGGAGACGCGAATCGCGGCTTGCTTTACCCAGAGCGCTCATTGCTCCGGCCACAGGCACCTGCCGGCCGCCTCGTAAATGGCCTCCAGCCGCTGGTGGTGCGCTTTCAGCTCTTCGGCACTAGGTGTCATGATCTTCAATCGAGACAGGTCCAGCTCTCCGAACTCGGTGCCGGGCTGGTCGGCGCGGTCATCGGACAGCTCCAGGGTAAGCCCGACCTGGCCGCCGGTCATCGCGAGGTAGACTTCGGCCAGCAGCTCGGCATCCAGCAGCGCGCCGTGCAGGGCGCGTCCGGAATTGTCGATTTCGTAGCGCTTGCACAACGCATCCAGGCTGGCCCGCTGGCCCGGATGCAACTCTCGGGCCAGCGCCAGGGTGTCCAGAACACCGGCCACCTCGGCGACTCGTGGTGCCGAGTCAATCCGCGCCAGCTCGGCATCGAGGAAGCCGACGTCGAAGGAGGCGTTGTGAATGATCAGCTCAGCGTCGCGAATGAAAGCCAGGAAATCCTCGGCGATATCGGCAAAGCGTGGCTTGTCTGCCAGAAACTCGTCAGTGAGGCCGTGAACTTCCAGTGCACCGCTCTCGACTGGTCGCTCCGGGTTGAGGTAGACATGAAAGCGGCGCTCGGTCAGGCGCCGATCCTTGAGCTCCAGGCAGCCAATCTCGATGATGCGATGGCCATCGTCCGGCTCCAGGCCGGTAGTTTCGGTATCCAGAACTATCTGTCGCATCGTGTGAGCAGTTCCCCGATCAACTGCGCAGGCGATCGGCAGCCTGAGTGGCCAGGCGATCGGCGCGTTCATTTTCCGGATGGCCGCTGTGACCTCGCACCCAGCGCCACTTTATTGAATGCGGCACGCAAGCCTCGGCCAGCTCCTTCCACAGGTCGGCATTCTTGACCGGTTTCTTCGCCGCGGTTTTCCAGCCGTTGGCCTGCCAGCGCGGCAACCACTCGGTAATCCCGCGCCGCACGTATTCCGAGTCGGTGGTGATGACAACCTGGCACGGGCGACGCAGGGCCTCCAGCGCGCGGATTGCAGCCATCAGTTCCATACGGTTGTTGGTGGTATTCGCCTCTGCCCCGGACAACTCCCGCTCATGGGCGTTGTAGCGCAACACGACCCCCCAACCACCAGGCCCGGGATTGCCCCGGCAGGCGCCGTCGGTCCAGATCCGAACTGCTTCTTCGCTCATGCTGCCCTGCACAGCGCAGCCGGCGCGGAACCAGCCGCCAGGACCGGGCGCGCATTGCGACGGCGGTGGATCGCCGACGGCGGTGAGGGCTTGTGGCCGGCCACCAGCAGCAGCGGGCTGAATCCAGGCACCAGCCCTTTCAGGCGCTGCAACATCGGCACCGAAAGATGGAACTCCTGACGTGCATGAATGAACTGGAAGTGCGGCCAGCTTGGCAGTTTAAGGCTGCGACCGCCCAGCTCGCGCCAGCTGGCGCGATGCCACGGATTGGCCGAGACCGACACCAAAAGACCACCGGGCCGCAGTACCCGCAGGGCTTCGGCCAGCACATCACCCTCCAGGCCAGGTTGCCAGACATGGCGCAACAGCACCATCGGTACGCTGTTGCCTTCCAGCGGCCAGGCGCCGAGCTCGGCGCTGACCGGCCAGACCACACCTCCGGCATCGAACAGCAGTTTGTGCCGTGGTAGCGAAACCTGCGGTGACGGGCTGGAAAGGGGCGCGCATTCCAGCAGCCACTCGGCCCGGCAATCGCGCAATGCCTCCTTCATCAGCCGCGATTCCAGGGCCTGTAGTGCCGCGAAGCCGGCGCACACGCCGGGAACGTTAGAATGCTGGTAAGCCATCGCGCAAGAATACCAAGGAGTCGACCATGCCGCTCAGGATCGAAGCCATTCCGGCCTTCCAGACCAACTATATCTGGGCCCTGATCGAGGGAAAGGACTGCCTGCTGGTCGATCCCGGCAGCGCCGCCGAGCCGCTGGATTTCCTGGCCCGCGAGGGACTTGCACTGCGCGGACTGCTACTGACCCACCATCACCATGACCATATCGGCGGTGTGGATGAGATCCTGACTCGTTACCCGGTACCGGTATGGGGCCCTGTTGACAGCCGAATAGCCCAGGTGACGCATCGGGTTGAACATGGCGATCGGTTCACTACCGACTCCCCAACCCTGGACTGGCGGGTCATCGAGACCCCGGGACATACCACCACCCATATCGTGTTCGTGACCGATCAGCTAGCCCTGGTTGGCGACACCTTGTTCTCGGCCGGCTGCGGCCGGCTGTTCGAGGGCACGCCGGAACAGATGCAGCATTCGCTCGACCGACTGGCCGCGCTGCCCGATGACACTGTGATTTATTGCGCGCACGAGTACACCCGAGACAACTGCCGCTTTGCGCTGGCCGTGGAGCCCGACAATCCGGCACTGAAAGCGCGCGCCGCACAGGTCGACAAGCTGCGGCAAGCCGGCCGCATCACCCTGCCCTCCGCGCTGGGCGAGGAAAAGACCTACAACCCGTTCATGCGAACCCGCGAGCCGGCGGTGATAGCCGCCGCCCGGGAACGTGACCCGGATTGTGACAGGTCGCCTGAATCCGTGTTCGGCGTGCTGCGCCGCTGGAAGGACAACTTCGGCTGATCCAGAAACAGCAGGATCGGGCTGCAAAGGGCAAAACCGGTTGAGCACGGGCGCCCGGCTCTGTTACGATATCTTTCAATCTTGATAGAAGGATATCGTCATCGACCTGGAGCTGGTCAGCCGCTACTGCAGCCTGCTGGGCGACACTACCCGTGTCCGCCTGCTCGCCCTGCTCGAGCGTGAAGAACTGACAGTTGCCGAACTGGCACAGATCACCCGCCTGGCCCAGCCACGGGTCTCGACCCATCTCGGTCGGCTGCGTGAAGTCGGACTGGTGGCCGACCGCCGCGAAGGGGTCTCGGTCTACTATCGCCTGACCCGGGACGGAGCCGATCCAAAGCTGACCGCGATGTGGCTGGTGCTCAAGGACAACCTGTCCGATGGTCTGATTGGCTCTGACCTGGAACGGCTGGCCGAAGTGCTGGCGCAGCGCACACCAGGGCGGAACTGGCCGGATGCGGTGGCCGGTGACATGGAGCGTCATTACTCGCCGGGCAGGACCTGGGAGGCCACCGCACGCGCCCTGGTCCGGCTGATCGAACCAGGCCGAATCCTGGATGTAGCCTCAGGAGACGGGGTCATGGGCGAGTTGCTGGGCGGCCAGGCCGAGACGATGGAATGCATCGACATTTCACCGCGCGTGGTCAGCGCCGGACGGCGGCGCCTGGCCAGTAACGAGCGGGTCCGATTTCGCCAGGCCGACATGCATGCCCTGCCCTATGCCGAGGCCAGCTTCGATACGGTGCTGATGCTGCACGCCCTGACCTACAGCCACAAGCCGGACGTGGCCATCGCCGAAGCGGCGAGGGTGCTTGCCCCCGGCGGCCGCCTGCTGTGCGCGACTCTCAAGCGCCATCGCCACGAAAGACAGGTGCAGTCATTCGGTCATGTGAACTGCGGCTTCGGCGAGAAAAAGCTCGAACAGCTGTGCAGTCAGGCTGGACTGACCGTGACCTTCTGCAAGGTCACCTCGGTGGAAAGCAAGCCACCGCACTTCAACGTCATCACGCTATTGGCAAGGAAACCGCAATCATGAAGCCACTGCCCTGGAACAATCCTGATCGGGTCGAAATGCTGACGCATGCCCTGGATGAGCGCATTCTGCTGCTCGACGGTGCCATGGGCACCATGATCCAGGCGCACAAGCCGGATGAAGCGACTTATCGCGGCCGGCGATTTGCCGATCACGGCTGCGACGTCAAGGGCAACAACGAGCTGCTTACCCTGTCCCAGCCGGATATGATCTTTGACATTCATCGGGCTTTTCTGGAGGCTGGATGCGACCTGGTCGAGACCAACACCTTCAGCGCCAACCGCATAAGCCAGGCCGACTACGACATGGCCGAGCTCAGCGAGGAAATGAACCGCGAGGCGGCGCGCCTGGCCCGCAGGGCCGCAGATCAATTCGAGCAGCAAGACCCTTCGCGGCCGCGCTTTGTGGTCGGTGTGCTCGGGCCGACCAATCGCACCGCTTCGATCTCACCCGATGTCAGCAACCCCGGATTCCGCAACATCGACTTCGACCAGCTGGCCGACGCCTACGCCGAGGCGACCCGCGGTCTGATCGCCGGCGGAATCGACCTGATCATGATCGAAACCGGTTTCGACACGCTCAACTGCAAGGCCGCCGGTTTCGCCGTCGAGGAAGTCTTTGCCGAACAGGGGAAGCGCTGGCCACTGCTGATTTCCGGAACCATCACCGATGCCAGCGGCCGCACCCTGTCGGGCCAGACGCCGGAAGCCTTTTACTACTCGGTCAGCCATCTCCAGCCCTTTGGCGTGGGCTTCAACTGCGCGCTGGGCGCCGACCAGCTCGAGGCCCACGTCAAGGCGCTGGCCCGTGTTGCCGAGTGTCGGGTCACCGCCCACCCCAATGCCGGCCTGCCCAACGAGTTCGGCGAGTACGACGAAACGCCAAAGGAAATGGCGACGACCCTCAAACGCTACGCCGAAGAGTCCATCGTCAACATCGTCGGTGGCTGTTGCGGCACCACGCCCGAACACCTGGCGGCCATCGGCCAGGTGATCGCCGGAGCCCGCCCCCGAACAGTGCGCAACAGGCAGGCAGCATGAGCGATCGCAAACCTCGCTACACCCGCTTGAGCGGGCTGGAGCCGCTTGTGATCACGCCAGAACTTGGCTTCGTCAATGTTGGCGAGCGGACCAACGTGACCGGTTCGGCCCGCTTCAAGCGGCTGATCGCCGAGGATGACTACGAGGAAGCGGTGGAAGTTGCCCGCCAGCAGGTCGAAAACGGCGCCCAGATCATCGATGTCAACATGGACGAGGGTCTGCTGGACTCCGAGCAGGCGATGGTGCGCTTTCTCAATCTGATTGCCGCCGAGCCGGAGATTTCGCGGGTCCCTGTGATGGTTGACTCATCGAAGTGGAGCGTGATCGAGGCCGGTCTGAAGTGCCTGCAGGGCAAGGGAGTGGTCAACTCGATCAGCCTCAAGGAGGGTGAGGAGCCATTTCTCCAGCAGGCCAGGACCATTCGTCGTTATGGTGCGGCCGTCATTGTCATGGCCTTCGACGAGGAGGGCCAGGCCGACCGCACCGACCGCATGGTCGAGATTCTTGCGCGCGCTTACCGGCTGCTGACCGAGCAGGCCGGCTTTCCGCCCGAGGACATCATTTTCGACCCCAACATCTTCCCGGTGGCCACCGGCATGGATGAGCATGCCAACTACTCCGTGGAGTTCATCACCGCCACCCGCGAGCTGAAGAAACGCTTTCCAGATTGTCATGTCTCCGGCGGCGTGTCGAACATGTCGTTTTCTTTCCGCGGCAATAATCCTGTCCGCGAGGCCATGCACTCGGTGTTTCTCTACCACGCAACGCGTGCAGGGATGGACATGGGCATCGTCAATGCCGGACAGCTAGCGGTCTATGACGACATCGACCCGGAGCTGCGCGAGCTGGTCGAAGACGTGGTACTAAACCGCCGCCCCGACGCCACCGAGCGACTGCTGGAGGCCGCTGAACGCTACCGCGAGGAGGGCCCGCGCGAGCAGAAGGATGAAGCCTGGCGCGAGCGTCCGGTAGCCGAACGGCTGAAGTATGCCCTAGTCAAGGGCATCGACAAGTACGTGATCGAGGATACCGAACAGGCGCGTCAGGAACTGCCGGACTCACTGACGGTCATCGAGGGCCCGCTGATGGACGGCATGAATCACGTCGGCGACCTGTTTGGCGATGGCCGCATGTTTCTGCCCCAGGTGGTCAAAAGCGCTCGGGTGATGAAGAAGGCCGTCGCCTACCTGGTGCCGTTCCTTGAGAAGGAGCAGAAGACCAAGGAAAAAAAGGGCAAGGTCCTGCTGGCCACGGTCAAGGGCGATGTTCATGACATCGGCAAGAACATCGTCGGCGTGGTGCTGGGATGCAACGGATTCGATGTCCACGATCTGGGCGTCATGGTACCGGTCGAACGGATACTGGCCGAGGCCAGAGAACACGAGGTCGACATGATCGGCTTGTCGGGCCTGATCACGCCATCACTGGACGAGATGGTGACGGTGGCGCAAGCGATGCAGAAGGAAGGCTTCGACCTGCCGCTGCTGATCGGGGGTGCGACGACCTCGCGCGCTCACACCGCACTGCGCATTGATCCGGCCTACCCGGACCATGCCGTGGTCTGGGTCAAGGACGCTTCGCGCTCGGTCGACGTGGTGCGCAAGCTGGCCAGCCGAAACCACCGGGCGACCTACGCCGAGGAAATCAAGGCCGACTACCAAAGCTATCGCGAGCGGCAGGCCGGCGGACGCAAGCGCAAGCCGTTGATTTCCATCGACCAGGCCCGGGACAACGCCTGGCGCCCGGAGACCGCCGATTACCAGCCGGAACCCCCGCGCAGCACCAGGCTCGAACAGATCGATAACTGGCCGTTGGCCGACCTGGTCGACCACATCGACTGGACCCCGTTCTTCCAGACCTGGGAACTCGCCGGTCGGTTCCCGGCCATTCTTGACGATGAGGTGGTCGGCGAGACCGCTCGCGGGCTCTACCGCGATGCCCGCGACATGCTCGAACGCATCGTTGCCGAAGACTGGCTGCAGGCCAGGGCGCTGTGCCGCATCCTGCCGGCCCAGCGCGACGGCGACGATGTGCTGGTATTTGCCGACGAACAGCGCCAGCAACCCATCGAGCGACTTGTATTTGTCCGCCAGCAACTCGACAAGGACGGTCCCAACCTGTGCCTGGCCGACTATATCGATGTCGGTGAGGGGCCGGACTGGATCGGTCTGTTTGCAGTCACCACCGGTCACGGGCTGGAAAAGGCCCAGCAAGCGCTGCCGGACAATGATGATTATTCCCGAATCCTGCTCCAGGCCCTGGCTGACCGGCTGGCCGAGGCGCTGGCCGAAGCATTGCACCGCCGGGTCCGGCGCCGGATCTGGGGTTATGCCGACAACGAAGACCTGGACAACGACGCGTTGATTGCCGAAAAGTATCGCGGTATTCGCCCGGCTCCCGGCTACCCGGCCTGCCCGGATCATAGCGAAAAAACAAAGATTTTCAGATTGCTGGATACAGAAAAGAGAATTGGCCTGAAGTTGACCGAGAATTTCGCCATGTGGCCGGCTGCAGCAGTCAGCGGCTATTACTTCGCTCACCCTGACTCACGCTACTTCGTGGTTGGCAAGCTTGATCGCGATCAGGTCGAAGACTATGCCCGGCGCAAGGGCATCAGCCGCGAGCAAGCCGAGCGCTTCCTGCGGCCCAATCTCGGCTACTAGGGAGGCTCTGAACGACTGTTTTTGAACAAATCCCTTAAATCCACCACAGAGGCATAGAGGTCGCAGAGAAAGATCTGACAAACCACTTCTTTTCTCCGCCGCCTCTGTGTCTCTGTAGTCTGCTCTTCTTGTTCATTTCGCGACGGCGGTCCGGGTACCGGGTGTGTAGACTCCGCGCGGAGTGGCGCAGATCCGGCCTGTCTACCAGACCAGATCGTCCGGCACCGGAGGATAATCGCTGCCGTCGTCTTCCGGCTCGCTGCCGCTCAAGTCAGGCACCAGCTCCGGCGCCAGCTCGGCAAATGACCTGCTGATTTCCAGCGGCACCAGCAGGTAGCTGCCACGCAGGCAAACCACGGCAATATCGCCGCGGTTGAGCAACTCGCGCTGCTCGGCGGTGCACATGACCCGTCGGATGCGCCCGAAATGGGTCAGGTAGCGGGGATATTCGGCATCCTTGCGGTTGAGGGTGTGACCACGAATCAGTTTGTCCAGCGCCTGGTTGCGCTTTCGGCGAGCTTCCTGCTCGGCCATTTTCCGACGCTTGCTCTCGGCCTTTTCGGCCTGTTCAGCCCGACGCCGAGCCTCCCAGGCCCGGGCCAGATCACTGGGCTCGTCTCGCTGCCGGGAACGTGGCGGCTGGCGGCCGCTGCCCGGCGCCCTGTTCGAGCGCCGGGACTTTTGCTTGCCCGGCCGGGCATCAGCAGCCTTTCGTTCATCGACCAGCCCTGCCTCAAGCAGGGCATCCTGCAAGGAACCCATGGGTCGAATGGTCAGGTCAATCGAGGCGGGATCAGCCGCCGACTTCAAGCAGCTCGACTTCGAAGATCAGGGTCGAATTGGGCCCGATCGGACCCGGACGGCCTTGGTCACCGTAAGCCAGGTCGGCAGGAATGAAGAACTCGTACTTGGCCCCTTCGCTCATCAGCTGAAGACCTTCCGTCCAGCCGGGGATGACCTGGTTCAGGGCAAAAGTGGCCGGCTGGTTGCGGGCGTAGGAGCTGTCGAACTCCGTGCCGTCGATCAACGTACCACGGTAGTGCACGGTAACCTGGTCGGTCGCCGACGGGCTACGCCCGGAACCTTCCTCAATCACCCGATACTGCAGGCCCGAGTCGGTTTCGATCACATCTTCTCGCTGACGATTTTCGGCCAGGAAGGCCTGGCCGGCCTCGAGATTCGTCACGGCATCACGCGCCATGGTCTGTTCCATTTCCTGCTGCCGGCGAGCAATAAAGGCATTACGCTCTTCGAGCGCTTCTTCGACGGTCAGACGGGTCTCCTCGCCCGCATATGCGGCGCGCAGGGCCTCGACAAGCAGATCCAGGTCCAGTTCCATGTCCTGGTCTGCCAGTGATTGGCCGATATCCATGCCGATGGTATAGCTGAGTCGATCCTTCGGCGTTTCCAGTTCGGATCCGATCGCCGGCATGGCTATAGCGCTGGCCAGGGCGGCAGCGGCTAAAATTCTTGTCGTTCGCATGACAATGAAGCTCCTTGAAATATTCTTGTGGGTTCGAGGCGGACAGACAGCCGTAAGGTTGTTGCCCGAACAAGGCACTCCGACAAATAAAAGTCGGCATTGGTTCATCCGGCGAATATTAACAGATGCCCGTCGATCATGACCGGTGACGATTGAGAGACAACGTCGAGCGCCAGATCACTTGACTCTGTCATGGTGTTATACTAGACTACAACACCAATACGATTTACACACCCCGCAGGAGCTTCAGCCATGATGCCGATCAGCCAGCGCAAGAACTTCCGTATTCCCCACGGCCTGGCCGCCGTAGCCGCCGCGGTCTGCCTGCTGTTCGCCCTTTTTCTCGATCATGGCGAGCTGCACGAGCAGCTGCGCGCCGAAAATGGTGAGACCGCGCTGGAAGTAGCAGCCAGCCTGAAGACCGAGGAAGAGGCGATGGAGCTGGCCGAGCGCGCCCGCCAGGTCAAGCAGAGCGCTCCGCGCCGATCCATCAATCCGCAATGGTTTCCGCTGCTCATCCGGCCCAACTCGTGAATGGCCGCCCACTGGGACGATAACCAGCCGATCTACTGGCAGCTGCGGGAGAAGACCGTGGCCGCCATTCTGGACGGCACGCTGGACGAGGGGCAGCCGCTGCCCTCGGTCCGACAGGTTGCGGTTGACTTTCAGATCAACCCGCTGACCGTGTCCAAGGCCTACCAGTCTCTGGTCGACGACGAGCTGGTGGAAAAGCGCCGAGGAGTGGGCATGTTCGTTCGACCCGGAGCACGTGAGCGACTGCTCAACAGCGAGCGTGAGCGCTTTCTCAAGGACGAGTGGCCAAGAGTCGCCGAGCGCATTGGCCAGCTGGGCCTGGACATCGAGCATTTGTTGCAGGCCGTCGACAATCGCAAGGAGTGAGGCAGATCGTGGACAACATTGTCAGGGCAAGCGGGCTGAGCAAACATTACGGTCGCTTTCAGGCCCTCAAGGATCTTTCCATTGATATTCCGGCCGGGCGCATCGTCGGCCTGATTGGCCCCAATGGCGCCGGCAAGACCACCCTTCTGAAGGCGCTGCTGGGCCTGACCCGGTTCCGCGGTGAACTGGAAGTACTGGGGCTCAACCCCTCCAGTCAGCGCGACGAGCTGATGCGCCAGGTCTGTTTCATCGCCGATGTGGCGGTGCTGCCGCGCTGGGCGCGGGTGAAACAGATCATTGACCTGACCGAGCGCCTGCATCCGGGCTTTTCGCGCGACCGATGCATGAAGTTCCTGAAAAACACCCGGGTCACACCGACACACAAGATCAAGGCGCTGTCGAAGGGCATGGTCGTGCAGCTGCACCTGGCCCTCGTAATGGCCATCGAGGCGAGGCTGCTGGTGCTAGACGAACCGACACTGGGCCTGGATATTCTGTTCCGCAAACGCTTCTACTCCAATCTGCTCAACGAGTATTTTGATCAGCAGCGCACCATCCTGATCACCACCCACCAGGTCGAGGAAGTCGAACATATCCTCACCGATCTGATCTTCATCCGCGACGGCGAGATCGTTCTCAACAGCAGCATGGAGGACATCCACGAGCGCTATGTCGAGGTGATGGTTCGGGCCGATCGTGCCGAGCAGCTCAGGCAATGGCAACCTATTCATGAGCGCGTGCTTTTCGGGCGCCACATATTCCTTTTCGACCAGCCCGATATCGGCCAGCTCAGCGCCCTGGGCGAGATTCACAAGCCCAGCATTGCCGACCTGTTCGTTGCGCTGATGGGTGACGAAAACGAACAGTCAGCCTCGCTCAAGGAGCACGCCGCATGAACGGGATTGCGACCATGACAACCTTGCTGCGGCGCGAGCTGTGGGAAAGCCCGATCGCCTTCAAGTGGACACCCCTGATCCTGGGCGGGCTGTGCATCGTGCTGGTGCTGATGGGGCTGGCCATGGGCGCCCAGGTCGATTACCAGCTGGCTTTCACCTATGACATCGTCCGCCAGTTCAGCGAGCAGTCGCTGGCCGAGCGCCGCGCCATCATCACGCCGGCGCTGTACGGCATCGTCGCGCTGTTCAACGCCATCCTGTTCATCATCATCGTGTTCTACCTGGCCGGCAGCCTTTACGATGACCGCAAGGACCGCTCGATCCTGTTCTGGAAGTCGCTGCCGGTCTCCGACACCAGCACGGTGCTGTCGAAGCTGCTGACAGCCATGATCCTGGCGCCGCTGCTGTTTCTGATCGGCATCTTGCTGACCCAGATCGGCATTCTCATGATCGCCAGCGTTTACGCGCTGGGCGCCGGCATCAATCCTTTCAGCGCGTTCTGGCAACCGGCCGGTCTGCCGATGATGTGGCTGACCCTGGCCGCCAGCTACCTTGTACAGGCGCTGTGGCTTGCGCCTGTCTATGCCTGGCTGCTGTTCTGCTCATCCTGGGCGCCGCGGCTACCTATCCTGGTCGCTATCGGCATCCCCGTACTGGCTGGACTGGGGCAGAATTTCTACACCATGTTCACCGGCTTCCGGTTTCCGGATTTCAACATCTGGGTGTTGACCTTCGGCCGGATCGGTCAGGGCGTACTACCGGTGAGCTTCAACTTCAACACCGGCGGCCAGGATGGCCAGGCCGAATTCCAGGCACTGGACGCCAGCGGTGTGCCGATCTCGCTGGAGCTGTCGGACCTGTGGGCACGACTGGTCTCGATCAACCTGTGGATCGGAGTTGGCGTGGCCGTCGTGCTGCTTGCCGGCGCCATCTGGTTCCGCCGCCGGGCCACCGACAATTGAGCAGAACCGCATTCGTCTGGACCTGCCGGGTCGTGCTGGCGGCAATGGTCATTGCTGGCCTGATCGACCTGTTCCTGGCCTCACGGCAGCACCTGACCGGTCTCGGCATGATCCTGGCGGCGGCGCCGCCGCTGGCTTACCTTGTGGCAAACGGCACCGGCCCGCGGCATCCCGAGGCGCCACGACACCCGGTCGGCATTTCCGTGCTGAGCGGTTTGGGCTGTGTGCTGGCAATGGTCGCTGTCTATCGTTTCGGCGATGATTTCCGCTACGGAGTAATGGCCTGCCTGGTTGCCATCTCGCTGTGGCTGGTCTACGTCCGATTTTATCGCTGATGGTCAGTCGCAAGCGGGCGCCGATGCGCGAAATCCTTGGCTGGTCGATGTTCGACTTTGCCAACCAGGCCTATACCCTGCTGATCATCACGGTGGTGTTTGGCGACCTGTTCACCCGCGTCATCGTAGGCGACAGTCCTGACTATCGACTTGGCAATCTGTTGTGGAGCCTGGCACTGGCAATCAGCTATTTCATGGTCGTGGTGGCCAATCCGGTATGCGGCGCCATCATGGACCATGGCCGGCTGCGCAAGCGCTTTCTGTTCGTCAGCTACCTGGCCACGGTGGTCACCACCGCCCTGCTCTACTTTGTCGAGCCGGGCTGGATTGTCCCGGCAATGATTCTCATCATTCTGTCGAACTTCTTCTACGCCATCGGCGAGGGTTTCATTGCCAGTTTTTTACCCGGGTTGGGACCGCGCCGTGATCTGGGCTGGATTTCTGGACTGGGCTGGAGCCTGGGCTATGTCGGCGGGCTGGTCTCGACATTGTTTGCCCTGATGTTTCTCGGCGAGGTCAGCGCCGACAACTATGACAGCGTGCGCTGGGTTGGCCCCTTCGCCGCCGTGTTCTTCCTGGTTGCCGCCATTCCTACCTTCATGTTTCTCAAAGAACGCGGGCGCAGGCGCGCGCTGCCTCCCGGCCAGGGCCCCTTGCGCGCCGGTCTTGCGCGCATGAAATCAACCGCACGCAGCCTGTCACGGTTCAGGGACCTCGGCATCCTGCTGATCTCGATCTTCTTTGCCATGGCTGGCATCTACATCGTGATCAGCTTTGCCTTCATCTATGGCGCCCAGGTAATAGGCTGGGACGAGTCGGTGCGGGTCATGATGTTCGTGACCGTGCAGGTCACTGCGGCCATCGGCGCTATCGGGTTCGGCCTGCTGCAATCCCGCCTGGGAGCCAGGCGCACCTATGTCTCCACCCTGGTTCTGTGGCTGGCGGCGATCTGCGCGATCTGGCAGACGCCAGCACTCAGTGACCTGGCCGGGCGCCTGTTGGGCGTTTCCTGGGAAGCCCAGCATGTTTTCCTGTTCGCTGGCTGTCTGGCGGGATTGAGCCTGGGGTCGACCCAGTCGGCCGGTCGCGCCCTGGTCGGCGTACTGACTCCGAATGGCAAGGCCGCCGAGTTCTTCGGGTTTTGGGGCACCGCATCCAAGCTGGCCGCAATCTTCGGTATTCTGGGGCTGGGACTGCTGCAGGCCTGGTTCGGACTGGCCAACGCCATCACCTTCTGTCTACTGCTGTTCGGACTGGCACTGCTGATCGCCTTCGGCGTCAACGAGCAGCGCGGCAGCCGGGTTGCCGAGCAGTGGCGAGATGCTTCATCAGCTCGTGACACGCAGGATCCCGGCAAAGCTACCGGTTAAAATCCGATTTTTCAACAACTCGCTGCCGACATGCGCATCGTCAGCCATACCTGCTCCAATACCGAGATCGTCTGCGCCCTGGGGCGCGCCGACTGGCTGGTCGGCGTCGATGATCACTCCGACTTTCCCGACGAGGTCGTCTCCAGCCTGCCGCGCATCGGCCCCGACCTCGATATCGACATCGAACGCGTCAAGGCGCTGCGCCCGGACCTGGTCATCACTTCGCTGACCGTACCCGGCCACGAGCGCTGTCTAAAGCGGCTCAAGGCTGCCGGACTGCCGCTGGTGGTTACCCGTCCGCAGAGTCTGGCAGATGTCGTCGACGATATTCTGAAGATCGGACAGCTGCTGGATGCCCGGGAAGCCGCCGCCAGGCTGGCGGCGAATTTCCGGCGCGCCATGTCTGCCTCGCCGGTCGCCAAGCCGGTACCGATATTGATCGAATGGTGGCCAAAACCGGTGATCGTGCCAGGGGCGCGCTCCTGGGTCAACCAGATGCTTGCGCTGGCCGGTGGGCGCAATCCATGGGCTGCCGTCGATGCCGAGAGCCTGCCAGTCGAAACCCCCTCAGTGCTGGACGCCAGGCCGGCGGCCATCGTCATGAGCTGGTGCGGCGTGGCAGAAGACAAGTACCGGGCGCACGTGGTCCGCCGTCGCCAAGGCTGGGACCAGTTGTCCGCGGTGCGCAATGACCGGATTTTCGCTGTCAGCGAAGCGTGGCTGGGACGGCCTGGCCCGAGATTGCTGGAAGGCATCGAGCGACTTCGGAGTATTATTGGCCAGGTGAAACCGGATGATTAATGACCCGGCCTGCTGCTACGAGACCAGCTGCTACGACACCAGGCACCGGAACTGTAGAGGGGGTACCCGGTCCAAGCTAGCCGGATTCCCATGACGTTAACCAAATCATGGCCTTGACGGCCACGGAGTAGATACTGCAATGAAAATCAGCCTGACCCTCATTTTCGCCCTTGCACTGGCCCTGATGACCGGTTGCCAGTCCAGCCAGAATGCCAGCACCCCGCGCGCCGAAGCCGAACCGGAAGCGGTTGCCGAAGCCGAGCCTGCGCCTCCGGCGCGCGAACGCGAACGCCGCTCGCCGGCCCAGGTTACCCTGGCCCCGGAAAACCCCGAAACCCAGGTTCCCAACCTGCGCGGCATCGCCGAGGAAGAAAGCTACGGCCTGACCCTGATGGTCGACGGCACCAGTCCCGAGGCTTTTCAGCGCTCACTGGAGATGATCGCAGAGGAAACCACGACTGAACAGTACGACAGGCTCAACACCGCGATCCAGTTCCTGGGCATCTATGATCCGGTTGCCTGGTCCGGCCTGCCGGCGCTGTATGCCGATCTCGACGGGCTGACCGGCGAAGACATCATCGAGCGTGCCAACGAAGTCGGCTCCATGCGCGGCGGCCATCGGCAATAGTCAACCCTCGCCAGAGTTATCACATCGGGCACGGGTTGACCGTGCCCGATGGGTGTTTTCTGGCTCAGTGCCGGCACTGCCAGCCCAGGCTGATGCCAAGCTGGTGGAAATATTGCATGGTCTGCTTCTGCCAGGCATCACCACCGGTGCGTTCGAAGAAAAACGGCTGACGCTGAACGGAATCCGGCGCCAGCTGATCCATGCTGGCAGCATCGTAAAGCCGACCGTTAAGCATTACTTGCGATACATGTTCGCTGAGCCGGATATCGTCCAGCACATCGCCATCGATCACCACCAGGTCTGCCAGCTTGCCGACCTCCAGTGAGCCGATATCGGCATCCAGGCCGAAATAGCGGGCACCGTCTATGGTTGCCCCGCGCAGGGCTTCCCAGGGGCTGAATCCGCCCTGCACCATCATCCACATCTCCCAGTGGGCGGCCAGCCCGGCCAGCTGGCCATGAGCACCGATCACCACCGGCACACCGGCCTGGTTGAGGCGATGGGCCTGCTCTGCCACAAGGATATGATTGTAGTGCTCGTCCGGCGCGGTCTGGCGCCGGATCGATCGAGGATAGAGCACTGATCGCGGAACGAAGTTGAGCAGTCTCTCGTTCTCCCACACCCGGGTTCGGTCATACCAGTATTCCTCGCCCATCAGCCCTCCATAGGCGACGCTGAAGGTCGGCGAATAGACTACCCCGGTCTGCGACCACAGCTGCATGATGTCACCATACATGCGACTGATCGACAGGCTGTGCTCAAGCCCCGTGTGACCGTCGACGATCTGGTTGAGGTTCTGCTCCAGCCGCATGCCCCCTTCCGGCACCACCATCACGTCAAGCTGCCGTCCGGCCTCGAGCACCTGCTGACGCTGGTCTCGCCCGAGGTAGTTGTAGCTCTTGACAGAGATCGCACCGAGCTCCTTCTGACGCCGCACATGGAACTCGGCATCTTCATAGCCGGTAATCCGGGCCGTGGCGCCCGGGAAGATCGCCCCGTAGAGGATGCGCCCGGTGGAGTAGATGCGCGGGGCAACAACCTGGCCGGCACGCTGCAGCTCGGCCATGGAGAAGATGCCCGCATTGTCGTTCGACGGATCGTGAATGGTGGTCACACCGAAGGCCACGTTGGCATACTGCTGCCAATTGTGCCGCGGGGTAAGCTGCTGGTTGCTCATCGCGCCATGGGCATGGGCATCGACCAGACCCGGGACTATGGTCTTCCCATCGAGCTCGAAGACCCGGTAATCCTCCGGGACCGCGATCTGATCGGCACTGCCTATCGCCTCGATTCGATTGCCGCGCACCAGCAGCACGCCATCGTCAATGACTTCGGCCTGGCTGTCGGCATCGCGCATGGTCACGATCCGCGCGCCAACCAGGGCAATACGCCCGTCCGGGCGATCCGTGGCCACCGAAAACGACAGATCCAGACCCTCACTGACCGGATCAGGCAAGGGGTCGACTGCGCCTTCGACGAATTCGAAAGCCTCTGAGAGATCGCGGCGGAACAGCCGCACGCCATGCGACCAGGTCAGGGTCTGGCTGTCGCCAAGCCAGCGCAGATGTTCACCCGCCCTGGCCGAAACCTGGCGCACCGGGAATGCGCGCTGGTTGCCGCCCAGCGTCACCGGCTTGCCGGCAGAAAACAGTGGCGCAATCCAAGCGTTGTAATGCTCGGCAAAGGCAACCCAGCGACCATCGGGAGACACCCGGTACTCGGTAACCCACTGGCCGCGCAGATGCTCGCGCCGATCCTGTCCGTTGAGATCAACGCTGTGCAGTTCCAGCCGCCCATTCTCGCCGCTGACAGAGATATAGATGCGGTCACCGGCTGCCGCGAAATGCGGCTGGCGACCCTGCTGAACCAGTCGCCGCGGCGACTCGTTGCCGTCGCTATCGACCAGGTAGATACCGGGATTTTCCGACCAGGTCGGCGAGGTAATGAAACCACCGGTGGTTCGACGAAACACCAGCTGGCTGCCGTCGGGCGAGAATGCCGGCTCCACGTAGTGGCCTGGCTGATCAGTCAGGATTCTCGATCGTCCCCGCCCGACCGGCGCGATCCGCACCGAGCCCAGCGCTTCGTCGTCGAAGGTGACATAGGCGATCCAGCGGCTGTCGGGGGAAAAGGCTGGATAGAATTCCCAGTGATCGGTCTGGCTGGTCAGCCGACGGCGACTGTCGCGTTCGAGGTCATACAGCCACAGATAGCCCAGCGCCTGGGTCACCGCATAGCGACCGTCCGGACTGTATTGGGTCCAGCGCCCCATGCGCACATCGAACTGGTCAGGGTTCACTTCCACCGTTCGCCTCAGCGCCGGGGCCACCTTCAGCTGGGCCTGCACCCGCACCGGAATCGGCTCGCGCTCACCGTCCAGCCCTACCCGGTGGAAGCGGCCGGTCGCCCAGATCACGATCGCCTGGCCGTCCGGCAGCCAGGCAAAACCGGGATAGTTGCCCATGTCGCCCGAAGTCTCCTGCTTGTCACGATCCAGCTCGTCAAACAGGGTGCGCTCGATGCCCGACTCGAGATCGCGGACCACCAGCCGCGAGCTCAACTCGGTCGGATTGCGGCGCACGAAAGCCAGGTAGCGCCCATCGGGCGAGGGAACCGGTCGGATCGCACCGCCGGGGCCACCGACGGTGGTTTCGGTTTCGCCGGTTTCCAGCTCCAGGCGACGGATGGCGAAGATGCCGCGATTGGCATCGCGGTTGTATTCCCAGACCCGACCCGGGGTGATGTCCTGACTGTAATACAGGTGCCGGCCATCGGGCGAAAACGCCGGTTCGGCAATGTTCTTCTGCGACTGCTCACCGTGCAGACGCTCGACCAGCTCGATGCCCGAGCCGCCGGCGATGTGATACATCCACAGACTGCCGGCCGGGATCGATCGCATCGACACATAGCCCTTTCGAGCCACGATGTACTGACCGTCCGGCGACCAGGCCGGATTGTGCAGCAGGTGATCAGTCTCGTTGGTAACCTGGCGCGGCTCGCTGCCGTCGGCATTCATGATCCAGATGTTCTCGGCACCGGAGCGGTCGCTGACAAAAGCGATGTAGCGACCATCGGGAGAAAAACGCGGCTGGAAATTCCACTCGATGCCGGTCGCCAGCGGTTCGGCATCTCCACCGGCCACGCCGACCCGATAGATGTCACCAAGCATGTGGAAGACCAGGGTCTTGCCGTCGGGGCTGACGTCAACGTCCGACCAGCTGAAACTTTCTGTGTCAATTTCAATGGCCTGGCGCTCGCCCGGCGGTTCACTGACCGACCAGCCCTGTTCGCTTTCTTCGGCCACGACGCTGGTCGCGCAGACAGTAGCACTGAACAGGGCGGCAAGCAGCAGTCGGGCAAACAATGGCTCTTTCGTGATCTGGTTCATCGTTTCATTCATCCCTTGGGGAAGTTTCGTTGGCCACGCCGTGGGGGACGTGACCAGTGGCGACCTCGCGGCTGGCGCTGGAGCAATGCAGCTGCTGGTCGTCGAAGAAGATGTCGGCGCCGAAGGCGCGCAGAAAGCGGGCTTTGTCCCGACCGCCGAGGAACATCGCCTCGTCAATGCGTATGCCCCAGGCGCGCAGAGTCATGATGACCCGCTTGTGAGCCGGCGCCGAGCGAGCCGTCACCAGCGCGGTGCGGATCGGGTTCTCGTCCATCGGGTAGGCTGACTGGACGCGGTGGATCGCCTCGAGCACGGCCTTGAAAGGTCCGGCTGCCAACGGCCGATCGGCGGCCCGGCGCTCGCTGTCGGAAAACGCCGACAGGCCCTGCTCCTTGTAGACCCGCTCGGCCTCATCGGAGAAAATGACCGCATCGCCGTCGAAAGCCAGCCTGAGCTGGCTGGAGCGGTTTTCCCGGATTGCCGAGGGCAGAATGGTTGCCGCGGCATGTCCGGCCATCAGCACGCGCCGGACATCGTCATCGTTGGCTGACAGAAACAGCTGCGCCCCGGCCGGCTCGATATACTGCGCCGGGCTGGCGCCATTGGTGAAAACCGCTCGCTCGATCCTCAGATCATAGTGTTCGATGCTGTTGAAGATTCTCAGCCCGGTATCGGCACTGTTGCGCGACATCAGGATCACCTCCACGCCTGGATGATCCATGCCGTCATCGTTCAGCGCCAGCAGCTTGCGGACCAGCTCGAAGGCTACTCCCGGCTGCAGCGTCTCATCCTCGCGTTCTCGCTGATAGGCAATGTAACGCTCCAGGCCATGCTCCTCGTAAATGCGATGGCTGGAGTCCAGATCGAACAGCGCACGCGAGGAAATCGCCACCATCAACGGACCGGGTTGCGGCTGCTCCCGGTTGGCATGGTGATCACTCATGAGCGAACTCTCACAGGAATTGCTCCTCGAGGATACGGTCCTCGAGTGAATGTTCGGCGTCGAAAAGCAGTCGATGACTGATCGACGCTTCGCGCCGAACCGTGACGCTTGTCATATCGCGGAACTCGTCGTAATCGGCAGTCACGCTGACCGGGCGCCGCTCCGGCTGATCGATTTCGAATCCGACCTCGGCACCGGCCGGGAGAATGGCGCCGCGCCAGCGTCTTGGTCGAAACGGGCTGATCGGGGTGAGCACGATCGCCTCGGTATCCAGCGGCAGAATCGGACCATGAGCCGACAGGTTGTAAGCCGTGGAGCCGGCCGCGGTGGCCACCAGCACACCATCGGCGACCAGGCGTTCAACCCGCACCTGGCCGTTGACCAGCACACGGATGTGCGCCGCCTGACTGGACTGGCGCAGAAGCGAGACCTCGTTGATGGCCAGCGCTTGATGAGCCTGCCCTGCACGGTCTGTGGCAACCATTCGCAGCGGCACCAGACGGACTTCGCGCGCCTGGCGAATGCGCGCCGGCAGGTCTTCCAGGTCGAAACGATTCATCAGAAAGCCGACCTCACCGAATCGCATGCCAAATACCGGCAGGTCGCGATCAGCCTGTTCATGCAGGGTGTGCAACATGAAACCATCTCCACCCAGCACGACCAGCACCTCGGCCTGGTCCGGCTCGACGATCCGGTAGCATGACCGAAGTCGGCCTAACGCCGCTTGCGCACTCGGATGCTCGCTGGCCAGCACGGCCATGGCCAGCGTCTCGTTCATTACGAAGCCGCGTGCAACAATTGACCCAATCCGTGGACGGCCACCTGCAGTGCGGCATAGTCGCTGCTGGTGCTGGCGCGCATCTGTTCGAGCATCAGGCTGACGCGCGATGCCTCGCTGTCGTGGCGCCGGAACCAGCTTTCGATCGGATCCTGCTCGTCGGCGCACTCGGCAAGAATTTGCCGGACAAGCAGGCGATGGTGGCTGAACAGCTCATCTCGCAGGTTGCCGCGGGCGTGGGCGTGCCAGGGTTGCTCGACCGGCAGACTCTCGATCTGGGCGCGCAGCCAGCGCAGGCTCAGTCGGTCCAGAAGGCGGAAATAGACTTCCGCGACCTGCGCCACCGAGCGCGATTCATTGATCGCCTCATCGACGATATCGAGCGCCGAGTGCATGTAACGCAGGCTGGCGCAGATTGTCGCCAGCGTTGCCGGGAAGCCGAGCCCGACCAGCTCGTCTCGGCGCTCACCCAGCTGCCCGCGCAGGCTGTCTCCGATCACTTCCATCAGGCAGCCGCGATATTCGTCCAGGCCCGGCACGAAACGCTCGACCCTGCTGGATATGTCAATGGCATAGCCGCCCGGTAGCGTGATCAGGCGCCGCGTCATGTGACGGAGCAGGTTCCACATCTCCATCAGCGCCTCAAGCTGGGCCGAGGCTTCCACCTGGTTGTCCAGGCTCTCGATCTCGCTCCAGTAATCACGCGCATGGAAGATTTCACGCGCCACCGTGTAGGCCTTTGCCACGGTGGCGGAATTGGCGCCGGTGTCTTCCTTCAATCGGGTCACGAACTGCGGACCCATGCGATTGACAATGCTGTTGGTCACCCGGGTAGCGATGATTTCACGGCGCAGCCTGTGCTCGCCCATGAGGTCGGCATGGTCCTCGCGCAGGCGAGAGGGGAAATAGTCGACCAGCTCGCGCGACAGGTAGGGATCTTCGGGGACCTCGGAGATCAGCAGCTCCTGATTGAGAGTGATCTTGCTGTAGGAAAACAATAGCGCCAGTTCCGGCCGGGTCAGCCCACGGCCGCGGGCAATTCTTTCTCGAAGCTCCTCCTCGTCGGGCAGGTGCTCCAGATCACGATCCAGCACGCCCTGGCGCTCGAACATGGCAATCAGGTGTGCCTCGGCGCCCAGCCTGTCCTTGGTCAGGCGCTCCAGCATGCTCAGCGCCTGGGTCTGCAGATAATTGCTGCGCAACACCAGGGACTCGACTTCCGGCGTCATTTCGGCCAGCAATCGATTGCGCTCCGACTGATCCAGCCGCCCGCGCTCGACGGCCAGGTTGAGCAGGATCTTGATGTTGACCTCATGGTCGGAGCAGTCGACCCCGGCCGAATTGTCGATGAAGTCGGTATTGAGGCGACCACCCTCAAGGGCGAACTCAATACGGCCGAGCTGGGTCAGGCCCAGGTTGCCGCCCTCCCCGATCACCCGGCACTTGAGCTCACGACCATCGACTCGAACCGGATTGTTGGCCAGATCGCCCACATCGGCGTGCGTTTCGCGCGCGGACTTCACGTAGGTGCCGATACCGCCGTTCCAAAGCAGATCGACCGGCGCCTTCAGCAATTCCCGAATCAGCGCATGCGGGGTGAGCTGTTCAGCCTCGATGCCCAGCCAGGCCTGAACCTGCGGACTGATGGGTATGGTCTTGGCCTGGCGCGAAAAAATCCCGCCACCAGCCGATAGGGTGCTTTTGTCATAGTCGTCCCAGGACGAGCGCTCCAGGGCAAACAGGCGCTTGCGCTCAGCGAAGGAGGCAGCCGGATCCGGGTCCGGATCGAGAAAAATGTGCTGGTGGTTGAACGCCGCCTTCAGGCAGATGAATTCCGACAGCAACAAGCCGTTGCCGAACACATCGCCAGACATGTCACCGATGCCGACCACCGAGAATGGCTGACTCTGCGTGTCGATACCCAGCTCGCGGAAATGGCGCTTTACCGACTCCCAGGCACCCTTGGCCGTGATGCCCATTTTCTTGTGATCATAGCCGTTCGAACCACCCGAGGCGAAAGCGTCATCCAGCCAGAATCCCTGCTCCGACGAAATGGCGTTGGCGATGTCGGAAAACGCGGCAGTGCCCTTGTCGGCCGCCACCACCAGGTATGGGTCGTCGTCGTCCTGACGCACCACCCCGTCAGGGGGCACGATGGACTCACCATCCAGATTGTCGGTGATATCCAGCAGGCCGTTGATGAAGGTGCGGTAGCAGGCAACGCCTTCGGCCATCAACGCACTGCGGTCCGGCTCGACTGGCGGATGCTTGACGAAGAATCCGCCCTTGGCGCCGACCGGGACGATCATCGTGTTCTTGACGTTCTGCGCCCTGAGCAGGCCAAACACCTCGGTCCGGAAATCCTCCCGCCGATCCGACCAGCGCAAGCCGCCGCGAGCAACCGGCCCGCCCCGGAGGTGTACCCCTTCTACACGCGGTGAATAGACCCAGATTTCTCGGTAAGGCACCGGCTTGGGCAAATCGGGCACCTGGCTGGAGTCAAACTTGAGGCTGACATAATCCTTGAATTCGCCGCGCTCGTCACGCTGGTAGAAGTTAGTGCGCAAAGCAGCCCTGACAAGGTCGGCAAACGCTCGCAGAATGCGATCCTGGTCGGCAGAGGACACCTGCTCCAGCGCTCGCAGGTAGGCCTTGCGCACGGGCTTGCAGACAGCCTCCCGGCTTTCTGCCAACTCGCGGGCTTGCACCAGCTCGTCGATGAACTCGCCGAGCACGACATCATCCAGGCCTTCGCTCAGCTCACGGCAGTCTGCGTGCAGTTGCTTGCGCGCGGCTACACGCTGGCTTCGGGTTTCGCTGTCGCGGGCCGGATCAAAACGTGCAGCGAAATATTCGACCAGCAAGCGGGCCATCAGCGGCCAGGCAGCCAGAGTCTGCTCCATGTAGCTTTGAGAGAATGGCACACCGGTCTGCAGCAGGTACTTGCAGCAGGCCCGCAGCACCGTGACCTGACGCCAATCCAGTTTGGCCAGCATGATCAGGCGGTTGAAGCCATCGTTTTCGCTCATGCCGCGCCAGGTGCGCTCGAATGCTCCCTGAAACTGAGATCTGATTTCGTCAAGATTGTCGGGCACAGCGTCCGGCGGGCGCATGTCGAAATCCTGTATCCAGACCCGGTTACCATCATCAAGATAAAGCTGGTAGGGGCGCTCGGAAACGATCCGCATGCCGAGATTCTCCAGCATCGGCAGCACGTCACTCAGCGGTATCGGCTCGCCATACTTGAACAGCTTGAAGCGCAGAATACCCAGCTCTTTCTTGCGAGGCTTGTAAAGACTCATTCTCAGGTCATTGAAATCTTTCAATTTGGAAAGATTCATGACGTCGAAATACGCCACCCCGGGACCGACATCATCGATGTAGGAGACCGGAAAGGCGCGGGCAAAGCGTCGCGCCAGCGCCAGACCGTGCTCTTCGCCCTGTTCGCGGACCAGAATTTCGGTCAATCCGTCTTCCCAGGAGCGGATCGCCTGCCTGATCCGGGTCTCGATCTCGTCAATGTCGAAGTCAGCCCGCTGGCCGTTCTTCAACCTCACCACGACGTGTACCCGGGCCAGCTTGGATTCGCCCACCTGGATCGAAAAATCGATCCTGTCCCCTTTGAGCGCACGCTTGAGGATGCCCTGAATACGCTCACGATTTTCGGTATTGAAACGATCGCGTGGGATAAAGACCAGGCAGGAATAGAACCGCCCGAAGCGCTCACGACGGATGAATACCCGGCTCTGGCTGCGCTCCTGCAGGTCGAGGATGCCGAGGGCAAGTTCCAGCAACTCGTCGCTGGTGGCCTGGAAAAGCTCATCGCGCGGCAGCGTTTCGAGAATATGCAGCAAGGCCTTTCCGGCATGACTGCCCGGCCTGAGACCGGAGCGCTCGGTGACCTCACCCACTTTGCGCCGAACCAGCGGAGTATCCTGGCAGCGACGGATATAGGCACCGCTGGTGAAAAGCCCGATAAGCCGCTTTTCGCCGCAAACCTTGCCATCAGCATCGAATTTCAGCACCGAGATATAGTCCATGTAACCGCCGCGATGTACCGTCGATCGGTTGTTGGTCTTGGTGATGATGATCGGTTCGCCAACATCCTCCTTGCTGAAGCCACCGCCAGTGAGGGTTTCCAATGCTCTTTCGGGCGCCGGACGATAGGACTCGCGCATCAGTCCCAGGCCGCTGTCGGGCACTGCCCGGAGGATGCGCTGACCATTGTCCTGTTCGATCACATATTCGCGGAAACCGAGAAAGGTGAAGTGGTCATCGGCCAGCCACTCGAAAAACTCCCTGGCCTCAGTGATCGCCGATTCGTCCATCAGCGAATTGTCGGCGGCCAGCTCGCCTGCAATATCCATCACCCGCGTTCGCATGGCTCGCCAGTCACGCACTGTCCTGCGCACATCTTCGAGCACTGCAAGCAGCCGTTTCTCGATTCGGGCCAACGCTTCGGGGTAGGTCTGTCGATCAACCTGCAGGTGCATGATCGACTCGGCCATGCCGGCGTCGGTATCGGCATCGGCATCGACCAGCCGCATCAAGTGGCCACCCTGATCACGTTCGACACGCATCACCGGATGGATGATCAGGTGGGCGACGATGCCAAGATTCGAAAGCGCCAGGACCACCGAGTCCACCAGGAAAGGCATGTCATCATTGATGATCTCGATGACGGAATGCGGGCACTCCCATCCCTCGACAGCAGGGTCGGGATTGAAAATCTTGAGGTTGACCTCGCCCGACAGTCGCTGACTGCCCAGGGCAAGGACATGCGTGGCCATTCCGGCCAGCACCTCGGCATCCCGGCTCGCCAGCTCGTCGGCCGGCACCCGCGACAGGAACTGTCTGGCAAACTGTCGCTCCCGCGACCCATTGCCCTTGCCCTGCTTTGCAGCACGCTCGGCGGCCGCCTCGATCAGCGCCTGCCTGCAATCCTCGTCTTTCGCTTTCATCCCCGACCCGTCATTGCAGTGTCGTTTTTATCGACTGGTGCTCCACCCGGTCTGGCCAGTCATCCCCGCGGCACTAGCGCAAACCGGTCTCCAGCCGGCTGATCACCAGGCGCTGGATTTCGCTGGTGCCTTCGTAAATCTCGGTAATCTTCGCATCGCGAAAATAACGCTCGACCGGCATTTCCTTAGAGTATCCCATTCCACCATGCAGCTGAACGGCCTGGTGAGCAATCCACATCGCCGCTTCTGATGCAAAAAGCTTGGCCATGGAGCCATCCAGAGTAAATCGCGAACCCGAATCCGTTGCCTGCATTTTCGCCCAGGCCGCACGCAAAGTGAGCAACCGAGCGGCTTCGAGTCGCGTCTTCATGTCGGCCAGCTTGGACTGGATCATCTGAAAACCGCCAATCTCGCGCCCGAAGGCCTTGCGGTCACGGGCATAAGCCAGGCTGGCTTCATAAGCAGCCTGGGCAATTCCCACGGCCTGCGCTGCGATTCCAATGCGACCGGCGTCGAGCACGCTCATGGCAATCTTGAAGCCCTGACCCTCCTCACCCAGCCTGTTCTCGACCGAACACCGGTAGTCAACCAGCTCGACTTCACAGGTGGCCGAGGCACGAATACCCAGCTTGGGCTCGGTCTTGCCGCGATGGAACCCGTCCTGCTCGGTGTCGATCAGAAACGCGGTTATGCCGCGCGCACCGGCCTCAGGGTCGGTCACAGCAAAAAGCACCAGATATCTCGCCACAGGACCGGAGGTGATCCACGACTTGCGCGCATTGATGATGTACTCACTGCCGTCCTCGCTCAGCCGGGCACGGGACTTCATCCGCGAGGCGTCCGAGCCGGACTGCGGTTCGGTCAGCGCGTAGGCACCGATCAGCTGACCGGAAGCAACCGGCTGCACAAACTCCTTCTTCTGCTCCTCGGTACCATATTTCAGAATACCGTTGCAGAACAGTGAGTTATTCACCGACATGATGGTGCCATGTGCGGCACAGGCGGCAGAGATCTCGATCATGGCCAGCACGTAGCCAATGGTGTCCAGTCCCGCACCACCGTAGGCTTCGGGCACCTCGATACCCATCAACCCGAGTTCGCCCATCTTGGCGATGGTGTCGACCGGAAACTCACCCGATTCATCGAACTGGGCGGCGACGGGAAGAATTTCTTCCCGGGCAAAGGTGCGCGCCGCATGCTGAATCATCTGTTGTTCTTCGCTGAGATTGAAATCCATCTGACTCGATTCCTTGGACGTGGGGTGTGACGAATGAAGCCTACGGCGGCAAGGGCCCGGCACTTCAATGAGCGCCAGCTGGCCACTCGAATTTCTGAGATCGAACCTCGGCTGCGGCTTGGTGGGCCGTGGCCAAGGCCAGAAAAGCCCCGGGCCGTGCCGACCTGAGCAACTTAAGCAATTACAGCCGGGATTTTAACCGCTCCTTAGTATAGCGTTTATCAACAATCCTCCGTCACCGCCGAGCCACCGTCGCAGGACGAGAAATTTGCCTTTTCGTGAACAGGATCACTTGACACACCAAATGCAAGCGCTACAATTTCACTACCGGTACGGGGTTCCCCCCTTCCCCTAACCGGTTCGTGGCCGAGGTTTCCCCCCTTGCCTCGGCCACACCTAACAGATTCGGCCGGAGCCCATGCTCCGGCCGATTTATTTTGCCGGATGCTGACAATCGTTCTCCCCGGCGATATAATCCCGGTCCCGCCTCACCAGGCGGCGCCAGACCACCTGCCGAGGTGGCGGAATTGGTAGACGCGCTAGCTTCAGGTGCTAGTGTCCATCTGGACGTGGAGGTTCGAGTCCTCTCCTCGGCACCATTTTTCAAAAGCCCCCCCCAAAGTTCAGGCACCTGAAGCGTAAAGAACAATCGCGGAGCGCGAGCGGTACAGACGCGAAGCGGCTGTAAGCGAGCGCGAAGCTCCAGAACCCGCCTCATTCTCCATCCTGCCTGCTGCGGCACGGTGGTGAATGAGGCGAGTTAAACGCCACTGCCCATCTGGACGTGGAGGTTCGAGTCCTCTCCTCGGCACCATCATCCCTTACAAAGCTCGCCCACACCTTGAGCGGGCTATCCAGATATCGCAATGCCTAAGGGGCGCGTAACTTTCGGCTGGCCGGGTGCCGAGCGGCCTTGACCGTGACCGGGATCGAGGCGGATCGGTCGCGTTCCGGATTCATGTTCGGTGGCTTTGGGGTGCCTCCGAATCCATCGCGCCGGCGGCGCCAGCAGACGGCATGTTGAAGTTTCCGGGCGTCCCCAAGTGCGGATGAATCCCGCCCGCCACCGCCACCTCGATCCCGGCCCCGGTCAAAACCGCTCGCCACCTGACGTTTGTGAGAAGTCTGCTGGCTCAGGAGCCGATGCCCATGGCAAGCCTGCAGCTTGCGCATAGCTCTCGCAGCGGGGGGTATCTGAGTATTGAGCGACAATTACTTTGGCCGGTAGACGACAACTATTCTGGCCGGTTGCCACTAAGCTTGGCCGTTACTTCTTGACCCGGAAAGGGGTTCTGGATGGCGGCCACCAAGCAACAGGTCAAAGTATTCATGGATGAGAGAGAATCAGGCAAGAGCCAGGTCGCAGCAGCGGCC
>SKQS01000045.1 GCA_007118895.1 Wenzhouxiangella sp. | reverse complement strand
GGCGACAAGGCCAGGCGTGGGCGCGTCGCGGCCGAAGAGCCGGCTCGCTACGAGCCCGAACCGATGTCGCCGGATCAGGCCGCGCGCGAAATTGCCAGCCTGGAAAAGGCCATGTTCCAGGCCGCCGAGCAGATGGAGTTCGAGGAAGCGGCAAAGCTCAGGGACCGCATCCGCGACATCCGGGCACGGGGATTCCAGGTCGGTGCGGGGACTGCCGCCTGAGCTCCGTTCAACGGTGATTCAGGTTGTTTGCGACGAAAGCTGCTGTTTCTTCTCAGAATATCCCGTATGTAACCGATTTGGCTTGAAAAATCCCGGTTTTCAAGGCATGATTACCGCAAATCCGGGAGAATAATGCCGTGCTTCGCAATCGCATTGCTCTGCTGACAATCATTCTGGGCCTGCTGATGGTGGCCGATGCGGTCATCGCCTCCGAGGTGCGCAACATGCGCGTCTGGGCCGGTCCGGATAAGACGCGCGCGGTGCTCGACCTCGACGGGCGCGTGGAATATCGCCTGTTTACCCTGAGCAACCCCTCGCGCGTGGTGGTCGACATCGAGTCAACCAGCCTGTCCCGCGAGCTGTCGCTGTCACCCGATCACAGCGGCGTGATCGGCAATGTCCGGCACGGGGTGCACAACAGCCGCGATCTGCGTGTGGTTTTCGATCTCGAGGGCGAGGCCAAGGCCCAGAGCTTCCTGCTCGAGCCAGCCGGGCAGCACGGTCATCGCCTGGTCATCGACCTGTATCCAGAAGATGCCGAAAGCCCCGCCGAGCGGGTTCGCGCCGTGGCCCGCACCGTCGAACAGACCAATCGCGACATGATTGTCGCCATCGACCCCGGGCACGGGGGCGAGGACCCCGGCGCGATCGGACCCGGCGGAACCTTCGAGAAAGTTGTCACCCTGGCCATCGCCCGGGAGCTGGCCGAGCTGATCGACGCCGAGCCTGGCATGCGCGCCGTGCTGGTGCGTACCGGTGATTACTACATCCCCCTGCGCGAACGCTACGAGCGGGCGCGCAAGGCCCAGGCCGACCTGTTCCTGTCCGTCCACGCCGACGCCTTTCGTGACTTTCGGGTTCGCGGCAGCTCGGTGTACGTGCTGTCGCGCAGCGGCGCCTCCAGTGAGGCAGCCCGGCTGCTGGCCCAGAGCGAGAACAAGGCCGACCTGATCGGCGGGGTGCGGCTGGATCACAGCGACGACATGCTCAATACCGTCCTGCTGGACCTGTCGCAAAGCGCCTCGCTTGAATACAGCAACAATGCCGCCGAATCCATACTCGGCCAGCTCACCCAGGTCGGGCGGGTCCACCGCAACCGGGTCGAGCGCGCCAACTTCATGGTGTTGCGCTCACCCGACGTGCCCAGCGTGCTGATCGAGGTCGGATTCATCTCCAATCCGCAGGACGAGCAGAATCTGAACACGCCACAGCACCGCACCCGCGTTGCCAGGGCCATAGTCGGTGGCGTGCGCAACCATTTCTACCAGAACGCTCCCCAGGGCAGCTGGTTCGCCGCCAACCGCCGCCCCGACCGGCACATCGTTCAGCGCGGCGAAAACCTCGGCCTGATCGCCCGCCAGTACCAGGTCAGCGTCAACCAGCTGCGCCAGGCCAACGAACTCAACGGCGACGTCATCCACCCCGGATCGGTTCTGGTCATCCCCGGGAGGGGGTGACGGGTGCGTCGGTGCGTCGGTGCGTCGGTGCGTCGGTGCGTCGGTGCGTCAGTGCGTCAGTGCGTCAGTGCGTCAGTGCGTCGGTGCGTCAGTGCGTCAGTGCGTCGGTGCGTCAGTGCGTCGGTGCGTCAGTGCGTCAGTGCGTCAGTGGTCGGTGGCCGTAAACCGTAAACCGTAAACCGTTTCCTTCCGCCTCCCGTCTTCCCTTTTCCTTTTACCTTTCGCCTTTCGCCTTTCGCCTCGGGCCTTGCTCCTTGAGCCTCACTCAAACCCATCCGCAAAAATCCCCGACTGCACCACCACCGTAGCCGTGTTGTTGTCCATGTCGGGGTCAATCAACTCCGGTCCCGGTTCGACCAGGGCCGATAGCGTGGCCAGCTCGTCGCTGCCGGCGTTGGCCAGCCTGGCCTGGATGGTGAACACGACTTCCTCGGTGGGGAACAGCGAGAGCATCTCGTCGGGCGGGCCGCTGCCGCTGCCGCAGTCGCCGTTCAGGCTGCTGTTGCAGGTCCACTGAACCTGGTCAATGCCATCACCCGGTATCAGTACCACTGCCACCGGTTCGGTCGCGCTGGGCCCCATTGATGTCACCGTCATCGTGGTTTCGAACTGGTCGCCTTCGGGGATGAACTCCGGCACGTCCAGAGTGACTCCCAGATCAGCGACCGCGACGATTTCGATCGAGTGGCTGTCGACGCGGTCGGCTGGAAACAGGCCAGGCAGTTCCGAGCTGACTTCGGCGCTGATGATCAGCGGATTGGGCAGCTCGTCGAGCAGGTAGTCCGGCTCGATGCCGATCGGCACCATCAACAGCAGTGAGCCGCCCGGCGCCATCTCGGGCAGGGTGCAGGGCAGGCCATCGGGGCAGTTCGGTATGCCGAAGACCATGACGCCCTCGGGAAAGTCGATATCCAGGACGGGACTGGTGGCGGTGCCCGGCTGGTCGCTGAGTATCTCGAAATCCACCAGCATCGGCATGCCCGCAGCCATGCTTGGCGGTGCGCTGATGCTGAGCTGCAGATTGGCCGTTTGCTGGACTTGGTGAATGAACGGGGCCGACTGGCTGCTGGCAAAAGTTACCTCGTCGGTCGGGAACTGAGCGATCAGCGTGGCCGGACCGGCATCGGTGATGCTCGTGATGCAGCTGCCGTCCTCCACCGTCCCGCTGCACAGCAGGTTGTCCTGCTCATCGCGAACGAACACCGTGCCGCTCAGCGGTGGCGCCAGCGGCGATGCGGTCAGATCGAATTCGACCGTGATCTGCTGGCCCTGCAATGACGGGCTCGGCGCCGTGGCCAGCTCGACCGCCACCGGGAAGGGCGCGACAGAAATCGGAATTTGTGCCGAAGTGCTCTGGAAGTCGTTACTGCCCTGGTAACTGACCGTCACCTCCTGCATGCCGGGGCCGTGCCAGGTCAGCTCGCAGCCGCCTTCGGCCACGGTGGTGGCACAGGAGCCGCCGGCCGATTCGGAAATCATTACAGCCCCATCAGGTGTGCCACTGCCGGGGGCGGCAACCACAAGCTCGAAGGTGATCAGCGCCTGTTCACCGGCAACTGGCGGGGCGCTGGTTTCGATGCTGGTGATCGCAGTCGCCGCCGGCGACACGTTGTAAGGCACCTCGGTACTCGCCGGTTCGAACATGTCGCCGTCAAAAACACCCGAGATCTGCCGTGGGCCGGCACTGGCGAAAGTCATCGAGCACTCGCCGTCCGAAGCCGGGGCATTGCAGGACTCTCCGCTATCTGCGCTCAGCGTTACCGTGCCCTCGGCCGGTACGGCTGCCGACACATTGAACATGAAGCTGACTTCCTGGCCCGAGACCGATGAGCCGGGAGTGGTGCCGACTATTTCCAGCGTGGCAGGCAGGCCGGCGATGGTCTGCGAATCGGTCGCCGAGGCCGAACAATGATCCGAACTGCCCTGGTACTGAGCGGTCCAGGTGCGGGTGCCCTTGGATTGGGGGATGACCTGGCAACTGCCCTGGCCGTCGATCAGCGTGGCCGAGCAGGTTGCATTGGCGCCATCACTTACCCATACCTGTCCCTGCGGTGTGGCATCGCTGGCGCTGACCGTAAAGTCAACGGTAACCGGTTCCAGCACTGTGCCTGGGGAAGGGGAAATGTCGTCAATGGCAATCGAGGCCTGGTTCTGGTCATTGAACACATAACGCGCCGTGGCGAGCTTCCAGCTGCCGGGGCCGCCGGCCGTGGAATAGCCACCCAGCAGCATACGCCCGTCCGGTTGCATCAGCACGGTCTCGCCTCGCTGGTTTCCGCCGTAGCTGTGCAGCATCAGCCCGCTGCCGTTGAAACTGTCGTCCAGTGCGCTGCCATCGGCCAGTGCACGCAGCACGAAGGTATGGAAGGCGCCCGGGGCCTGAAAGGTTGTGCTTCCCGTGATCAGTGGCCGCCCGTGGTCGTCCAGGATCAGCCGATTGGGATGATCCTGGGCGAGGTTGACCATGATTGCCCCGTTGCCATTGTCTCCCCAGGCCGTATCCAGCGATCCGTTGCCGTTGAAGCGGGCCATGGCGATGTTGTTGGACCCACCAATTGTCGAACTCATGCCGATGATGTAGCCACCACTGCCATCGGCGACGACCGAGCGCCCGATACTGTCGGCGCCAGTTACGGGCGCGGCAACCGAAATGCCGTTGCCGGAAAAACTGGTATCAATCGTGCCGTTGGCGTTGATGCCTACCAGGCCGGGGCTGCGCGGCGTGAAAGTGCTGCCGGTCGAGACCGTCGCCAGCGCCATCAGCTTGCCGTCGCTCAACACGATCAGGTCGTTGCCGGATTGCTGGCTGCCGGCCAGCAGCGAGGTCAGGCGCCAGTCCAGGGCGCCGCTGGTGGTCAGTCGGGCGACGGCGAGGCGGCTGGGGCGACCGGTGATCTCGCGCCTGAAACTACCGACCAGCACCGGACGGTCCTGGCTGTCGACAATCACCCGGCGCACCGTGGAGCCGCCGGCGTCGTCGCTGTAGACAATGCGGGAGATGCCTTCATCGCCAAATGTGGTATCCAGGCTGCCGTCGGTGAGAAAGCGGGCCACGATGGCTTCGTAATCGTTGGCGTTGAAAGACCCCTGGGTAATGCTCACCACGATTCTGCCGACCGAGTCGATGGCCAGACTGGTGCCCTCGGTATTCGGCCCGATAGGCGTTACGACCCGCCCGTTGTTGCCAAAGCTCGGATCAGGCGCCCCCGAGGGCAACAGCCGGACAAGGACCATGGATTCCAGGTTGGAGTGACCGGACAGCAGGATCCGTCCCTGATCATCCAGCCTGGCATCACCCAGAATGTCGCTGTTGGGGGAGATATTAGTAAAGGCAATGCCATTGCCGCCGTAGCTGCAGTCCAGTGAGGCAGACCAGGCCGGCGCAGCAGCAGTCAGAAAGAAACTCAACAGCAAGAACGCGAAACGCGTGAAGAACATGGCAGCAGACTCCAGAAGAATGCCAAAGCAAATGGGTTTACTGCTGATTTAGGCGACAAGCGGCGTCGGAATTCGCCATGGATTTGGGACGGGAGACGGTGCGTCGGTGCGTCGGTGCGTCGGTGCGTCGGTGCGTCGGTGCGTCGGTGCGTCGGTGCGTCGGTGCGTCAGTGCGTCAGTGCGTCAGTGCGTCAGTGCGTCAGTGCGTCAGTGCGTCAGTGCGTCAGTGCGTCGGTCCCACAGCCGCACAAATCGCCGTACCCGTCCTTTCCTTGAACTTTGCTCCTTGCTCCTTGAGCCTTGAGCCTTGAGCCTCAGTGCGTCAGAAGTCGGTACAGGCTCCCCGGAAACCGGAAACCGGAAACCGTCTTCCCCTTAAACCTTGTTCCTTAAACCTTAAACCTCACTCCGTCGGCCGCACAGACGCACAGACGCACAGCCGCACCTCGCCTTTCCTTGACCCCTTCCCCCCGAGACTCCCCGCAACGTCTAGCCGCTCCTACCTCTCCACCCGCCGATTCACGTTGCCCTCGAACTCGACCTCGAGAAACTCCAGGACCTCGCCGGTGATGTTGATCGACTCGGAGGCATAGGCGACCGGGATGGTCAGGATCAGGTCGAAGGAGTCGCGCTCGGCTATGGCCTGGATGGCAATGCGGATGTCCTCCTCCAGGGCTTGCTTCTCGGCGTTGGTGCGGAAGCTGATTTCCTCGCGCAGATCGTCGCGGCGGCGCTCGATCGAGCGCGCCAGGTTGCGGATTTCCCGCTCGAGGCTGAAACGGGTCTCTGAATCAAGCCCCTCGTCGGTCTGCAGTGACTGGCGCATCCGCTCCAGGCGCGTCTCGTCGGCCATCAGCGCATCATTGCGCGGGCGAAACTCCTGGTCGAGTCGTTCGCGTACCGCCTGGACCTGGGGTGCGTTGTCCAGGACATGCTTCATGTCGACATAGCCGATCCGCGTGCCCTGGGTATCTGCGTTCGCCAGAGCGCTCGTCAACAGCAGCAGAATCGTCAGGCACCGGCACAAAAGCAACTATCCTGGTCTCGACCCGAAGGGCACGGGTACAACCCGGGTCATGAATAAACCGGGTTCAAAACTGCCCGCCGAACGAAAACTGGATCAGCTGGGTATCGTCGCCGTCCCGTTGGCGGATCGGCTGGGCCACATTGATGATAATCGGTCCCACCGGTGCCTGCCAGGTCAGCGACAGGCCGGTCGAGGCACGCAGGAGGCTGGCGTCGAAGTCGTCGAAGTCGCGATAGACGTTGCCGACGTCGACAAACCATGCCAGCCGCGTGCTGGTGCCCTCGACGAAAGGCAGTGGGAAGCCGTACTCGACGCCGCCGGAGACCTTGAAGTCACCACCGACAGCCAGGCAGAACTGGTCTTTGGGTCCCAGGGTGTTGTCCTCGAAGCCGCGGATGTCGCGTACACCACCGGCAAAGAAGTGCTCGTAGAACGGCAGGCCGCGGTCCAGGGTCACGACTTCGTCTAGCTGGCAGTTGCCGGCCAGGATTTCCGGCTCGATCTCCTCGGCCTGCAGCCTGCTGTCGTAGTTGTCGTAGGAATCACCGTAGGCGAGATCGCCGCGCAGGCCGAATGCGCTGCGCTCGCCGATCGGGAAGAACTTGCGGAAGCGGTAATTGACCTTGTAGAACTCGCGGGTACTGCCCGGCACCGCCACATCCAGCGATATGCGATTGAGCGAACCACGGGTCGGATTGAGGAAATGGTTGCGGGTATCGCGAGACCAGGCGGCATCGAGCCGATAGGTGTTGACCCGTCGCTCGCTGCGTGACAGGAACCCATCTCCGTCGGCATCGAGTGAAATGGCCAGCGGCCTGGTCGCCTCGATGCGGAATATCGGTGGGCTGTCCGGGTCTTCCGGGTCACTGGGAAACAGGCCCGCGCGACCGGCATTGATATCCAGGCGTTGCACCGATGCGCCGAATCGGAAGAAATCGATTTCCGAGGCCGGGAAGCCGATCGACATGCCGGCAGCGGCGACGCTGGTGGAGAATGCCGAGATGTTGGCGCGCCCCTGGTTGAAGTCGGAGTAGCGCAGGAAGAATCCGCGCGAGACCCCGTCATCGGTCCAGTAGGGATTGTTGTAGTTGAGCGAGACCTGCGACAGAATACGCGAGCGGCTGACCGAGAAGCCGACCTGGCGTCCGGAGCCCAGGAAGTTGTCCTGCTGGACGGTGACCGATGCGATCAGCCCCTGGACCTGGGAGTAGCCCAGTCCCACCTGGAAGCTGCCCGAAGGCGTTTCGTCGACGCTGACGATGATGTCGATCTGGTCGTCCGTGCCCTCGACTGCCGGGGTTTCGATATTGATGTTTTCGAAAAAGCCCAGTCGCTGCAGGCGCAGCCGCGAGCGGTCGATGGCGGCCTGCGAAAACCAGGCGCCCTCGAACTGGCGCATCTCGCGGCGCAGCACCTCGTCCTTGGTCTGGGTGTTGCCCTGGAACTCGATCCTTCGCACATAGACGCGCTTGCCGGGATCAACAAAGAAGTTGATCTCCACGGTGCGCGTCTCGCGGTCGATGCGCGGAATCGGATTGACGTTGGCAAAGGCATAGCCGATATTGGCCAGCACACGGCTGATGCTGTCCACGGTGGCTTCCAGATCCTTGCGAGAGAAGTTCTCGCCGGTCTCGACCATGATCAGCTGGCGCAGGATTTCCTCGCTGAGCACCAGGTCACCGGTCAGCAATACGTCCGAAACGCGGAACACCTCACCCTCGAAGATATTGGCGGTAATGAAGATGTCGCGCTTGTCCGGGCTGATCGAGACCTGGGTCGACTCGATCGCAAAGTCGATATAGCCGCGGTCAAGGTAGAAGGCACGCAGGCGTTCCAGGTCACCGGAGAGCTTTTCGCGGGTGTAGCGCGTGCGCCCGCGCCAGAACGCCAGGCCGCGCCTGGAATCCGACTCGAAGCCGCGGCGAATCTCGCTCTGATCGAAACTCTCGTTACCGACGATGTTGAGATGACGAATGCGCGCCGGTTTGCCTTCCTCGACGACGATGGCCAGGTTGACGCGGTTGCGTTCCAGTTCGGTGATGCGCGCATCGACATCGACCCCGTAGTGGCCGCGACCGAAGTACTGGCGGATCAGCTCCTGGCGGACCCGGTCCAGCTCCAGCTGGTTGAATACCTCGCCCTCGGCAATGCCGATCTGGGCCAGTGCCGGCAGCAGGTCATCGGTCGTGATCTGGCGGTTGCCGGAAATGGTGATGGCGGCGATCGCCGGTCGCTCCTGGACCCGGATGATCAGCGTATTGCCTTCCTGCTCCAGCGCCACGTCGGCGAAAAAGCCGGTGCGAAACAGATCGCGGATGGTGCTGCGTGCGCGGGCCGGCGTCAGCTCATCCCCGATGTCGATTGGTACGAAGCTGAACACCGTACCCTCGGAAATGCGCTGCAGGCCCTCGACCTGTATCTCCTCGACGCGGAAACCCTGCGCCAGGGCGGAGGCGGTGGCCAGCAGCAAAATCAGTGAAGTCAGCAGTCGTTTCATCCAGGGCATCGGGATTTGTATTTTTTTGGTCTCTGCGGCCAGCCAGTGTGGCCGGCAGTGGATTCTAGGTGAACAGGCGTAATATATCGTTAAATATCGCCAGACTCATAAGCGCCACAATCAATAACAGACCCACGTACTGTCCTGCAACCTGAGTTTTTTCCGAAACCGGCGAACCCTTGACCAGTTCGGCCAGGTAATACATCAGGTGGCCACCGTCGAGCATCGGGATCGGCAGCAGATTGATAATGGCCAGCGACAGGCTGATCAGGCCCAGGAACCACAGGAACCGCGACAGGCCCAGCCGCGCCGACGAGTGTGCCATCTGGGCGATGGTGATCGGGCCGGACAGGTTGGAAAGCGAAGCCTTGCCGGTGATCATGCGGCCGAGAATGCCGAGCGTGCCGGCGGTCAGACGCCAGGTTTCGCCGAAAGCCTCGCCAACCGCCGAAACCGGTCCGTGACGAAGAATGGTGAACGCGCGCTCCATCGCCTCGACCTCGGCATCTCCCGGCGGCGGCGCCTGAATGCCGATGATCGGCCGGCCGTCGATCATTTCCGGAGAGACGGAGAAAACGCGCTCGCGGCCATCGCGATGAACCACCAGGTCGAAACTCCGATCGCGCTCGGCGGCCTCCGGGATGAACCGCGCAATATCCTGCCAGCCGGTAACCGGCTGGTCGCCGATGCTGACAATGCGGTCGCCTCCGGCCAGTCCGGCGCGCTCGGCCGGGGAATCGGCCGACACTTCGCCGATCAGCGGCGGCAGATCGACCCGCCACGGCTGCAGGCCGATGTGTTCCAGCACGTTGTCCTCGCGGAAATCGGCACCCAGCCTGCTCAGCGGCAGCTCTACCCGACGCTCGCTTCCGTCGGCCGACTGTACCGTCAGCTCCACTGCCCGGCGGTCCAGCGCCGGCGGAATCAGCGCCAGCAGGGCATGGGTCCAGGTCTGCACCGAACGGTCGCCAACCCGGGTAATCAGGTCTTCGGACTGCAGACCGGCCTCGGCCGCCATGTCGCGCGGCTCGCCTAGCACCGGGCGGGTCTCGGGAATGCCGACCACAAACATCAGCCAGAAGGCAAACAGCGCGAAGATCAGGTTGAAGATCGGACCGGCGGCAACAATGGCAATGCGCTGACCGACCGGCTTGTTGTTGAAGGCCTGGTCCCGCTCACCCGGCGCCACCGCCGTCTCGCGCTCGTCGAGCATCTTGACGTAGCCGCCCAGCGGAATGGCGGCCACCCGGTACTCGGTGCCATCGCGCCCGTAGCGCGACCACAGCGGACTGCCGAAGCCGACCGAAAAGCGCAGCACCCGCACGCCACAGCGCCGGGCCACCCAGTAATGGCCGTACTCGTGAAAGGTGACCAGAATGCCCAGGGCAACGATCAACCACCAAATGGAACCGATTACATCCAGCATCGCCAGCTCGTAGAAAAAACGCCCGGACCCGATCCTGGACCCGGCCGCGAACTCCAATCGCTATTGTAACCCCGCACCTACTAGTACCTGCATAAGTATTGCCTCACTCAGAGCTTCGGACGCGTTCGCTCGCAAGGCGCGCTGGCGAAGGCATAGTGGGCCTACGTCGAGCCAGCGGAACACGCGCCACGCCCTGCGCCACAGCGCTTCTTGCTTCGGAAATCGCACTGTGGCTTCGGGCTGCGCTGCGAGCGGGCGCGTCCGAAGCTCCCTTCGGGCTTGCCTCTCGGCGTCCGTGGGCTGCGTTGTCGGCGCTCGATGTAGGCCAAGCTACAGACTTCGCGCCGACGCCTTGCCACGAACGCCGAGAGACAAGCTGAGCGTGGCAATACTTATGCAGGTACTAGTTGCAAGGCCCGAGCAGG
>SKQS01000078.1 GCA_007118895.1 Wenzhouxiangella sp. | reverse complement strand
TTCTCCATAGGTAAGCAAACAGCTACCACCGGAGAGCAGGGCAACTTTACCTATTTCGACGGATAAAGTCCTGCCGTTTATTTCGGTCTTAAACGTTTGAATCATAAAATGCTTCTCCTCCTTTCGAGAGTTCATGAATAAAATGCTTTAGTATTCTCCATAGAAGATAAGAGCGGGAAATCCCGCTCTTATCTTTTGAATTATTTACGTAAACCAAGTTTCTCAATCAGTTGACGATATTTTGCAATATCTTTTTTCTTAAGATAATTTAGCAGATTTCGTCTTTTACCTACCATTTTTAACAAACCACGTCTTGAGTGAAAATCTTTTTTGTGAGTTTTTAAGTGTTCATTTAAATGGTTAATGCGATTCGTCATTAAAGCGATTTGTACTTCTGGAGAACCAGTATCGCCTTCATGTAAAGCGTACTTCTTAATAATTTTTTCTTTTTTCTCGCTATTCAAAGCCATGATGCAACAAAAATCAATAAAAATAAATCAAGCAACAAAAACGGAAATTTAAAATTCAATTTAATTGCCTAATGCTTGTAATTTACTATTTTATGGGCTTTTTGTCAAGGTCTTTGCATAATTTGATAAAGTGTATATAATGAATTCAGTTAAAAATTATATAACTGCCTATGGCCGAAAAAACGACGCAATTATCAGAGGTCCTCTATCTAACGGCAAAGCTAGATGAAGCGGATATCCCTTTAGATTTAAAGGAAAATATTTCTCTGAAAATAAAAAGGTTGAGAAGAATGGCTAGACAAGGTCATGCCGCTGGAGAGTACGAAAGTGTAGCAAAATATATTGACTGGTGCCTAAGTATCCCTTGGAGACATTATATAAAAGACAATATAGATTTAAGAAGTGCCAAGAAAGTTATGGATTCACTACATTATGGGAGTGAAGATGTAAAATCTGTAGTACTCGAATACCTAGCTATGCTTACAAGAAAATACGATTTGGGAGATACCAAGTATTCTTCTCCTGTACTTGCATTTGTGGGTGTTCAAGGTTCTGGAAAAACTTGCCTAGCAAGAGCAATTGCAGCAGCTTTAGGGAGACCATTTTACAGAATATCCCTAGGAGCACTAGGACATGCCAGTGAATTAAGAGGGTCTCCTTCGGAAAACCTCGGTGCAGAACCTGGAAGCATAGTAAGATCAATAGTTAGAGCAAGATGTATGAACCCCGTGATTCTTTTGGATGAATTCGACAAAGTTAGTGGAGATGAAGGTTCAAGGAAAGACTTTATGGCAATAATGCTTGAGCTTTTAGACCCAGAACAAAACAGCACATTTAGAGATTGGTATGTTGATTATCCAGTCGATCTATCAAAGATACTTTTCATAGCTACAGCGAACAGATTTACAACAATTTCCAGAGAGCTTCTAGATAGATTAGAATTTATAGAGTTCAATGATTACAGTTTTGAAGAGAAGACAATTATAGCTAAATATTATCTATTTCCAAAAGTTCTACAATACGCTGGTCTAAAAAAAGAAGAATTTGTAATAGATGACGATGTATGGTCTGAACTCACGAAAGCCTTTGGAAAAGAGCAGGGAGTTAGAAGACTCGAAAGGAATCTACAAAAAATTGCTAGAGGAGCGTTAAAAAGAATAACTATGAAAGAAAGTACAACCGTAAGAGTACATAAAGGTAACGTAGATAAATATGCGAAACAAGCTCTACCTAGCATAGAACGAGTCAGAGGAATAGACTATACTTTAGCTAAAGAACCGAAATCCCAAACAGAGAATAAATAGCTTCAAAGAATTTTTTCTCAAAATCCTCTGCAAGTATACCCTTGTTAGTCAAAACAACCCTTGATTTTGTTCCATAGCCAGAAAATGCCTTTGCAAGTTCAAGAGCAGAATATTTTTCTGGAACATTGGATTCAAAAACTACCTTTATTTCCTCTTTGCTTAAATGATATATGACAAAGGCAATATCAAAATCTTCACAAATGTTAAATAATATCTTACCCTTAACATCCAAATTCGAAGAATCCACATCTAACATAATAGCTACTTTAGACCAAACAACCCTATTTTTTTTATCAACTCTTACATTTTCAAAAACTTTTTTTTGTAATTCAAAATTTTTAAAATCCTTAGAATAATACAACTCCCTAACCGATTGATTAAAATCCGCACCATACTTTATTAAATTATTTGCAACTAACCACCCATCATTGTCACCATTTTCCAAAAGCTTGTAACGTGAAATAACACCTTGAAGCAGAGTATTCAAGATAGCTTCGGAAATAACATCTGAAAAAGACTTTGCAAATTCGTAAGCAAATTCACTATAACTTTTCTGCCCATTAATCAAAAATTTGTATTTGCCAACAGACGACTCTTTTCTAGTTATTGAAATAACACTTGTATCATCAAAAACAGGTTCAAACTCTTCACTAACCTCATCAATATCTCTGAGTCCAAACGAGAAAACTAAGTCAAAAGAACTACCTCCAGATATAAGTTCGACATTGTCAAAATTAAACAACTCGTCTTTAGGGGTAATTACAAAATTTAACTTTTTGCTTTCTTCGTCTCTCTTACAAATAACTCTATCTATATTTCCAACGCTGTAATCTACACTTACAACAAAATCCTTGGACACTGAATTGTTTGTTACAAAAAGATTTTCTTTTTTAAATTTTTCATTAATTGGGACTCTGAGTGTCTTAGGGCATAGTATTTGAACACTTTTTTCTTTTTTAGAACAGATTTTGGC
>SKQS01000009.1 GCA_007118895.1 Wenzhouxiangella sp. | reverse complement strand
TGGTCATGAGCTTGATCGTCATCCCGCTGATCTGCCTGCTGCGGCTGCGCGCCGACCGGCGAGCGCTGTCGGGCATCGGCTTCGGCCGGCCGGCCAGTGCCGCAGGTTTCTTCCTGCTCGGTTTCGGCATCGTGTTTTCCGTCGTCCTGATCCCGGTACTGGTCCTGGCGCTGACTGACTGGGCCACGGTTTCGGTCAATATCACGGCGTCGTTGCTGTGGACGATGCTGGCCTGGCTGCTGGTCGCCCTGCTGTTCGAGGCGTTCCCGGAGGAGATCGCGATCCGCGGCTACCTGTATCGCAATCTCAACGCGGTGCTGGCACGCTGGCTGGCGGCACTGGCCAGCATCGGACTGTTCCTCATCATTCCGATTGGAGTGGCCCTGCTCGGCTACCTGCCAGGCATTCCGTTTGCTGCTTTTGCGGGCAGCGGCAGCCTGAGCATCGACTATCTTTTGACTATTGCCCTGTTCGGCGCGGTGCTGATTTATCTCCGCGTGATCACCGGCAGCGTCTGGACCTGTGTCGGCTTCCACCTGGGTTTTCTCCAGCTCGGCCGGGGCACCTGGGTCGGCGACGACCAGCAGTCCCTGTTCCAGATCGAGGCCGCCCAGGCCGCGCAGGTGGATCTGATTTTCCAGCTCACCGGGCTAGTGGTGCTGCTGGCAGTCCTCATCGTTCCGTGGCTGGTCGGCTGCAAGCCCGGCTGGCGTGAGCACGGAGCGGGCTGAGCACATGAGATGGCACCATTGATGAAATCAGGAGCGAAATATCACGGTTGCTGAATAACTCCGCGACTCGTGGCTGGCATTGTCTGTTCCGTCCGGCGCCTGGCCGGTCGAACACGCCAAGGAAACAGCCACCATGAACAGTCCGATTCAGCCACCCCCGACGGCCATTGCCAGACCTCTTGATCTTGCCCGCTGCGCGTCGTGGTTCGTGGCAGTACTGGCGGTCTCGGTAGTCGCCTTCTGGCCAAGTTACATCTCGCAGCTGACCGCCCAGAGCACCTACACGCATTGGCATGCCATCACCGCCACGCTGTGGCTGCTGCTGCTGATCGCCCAGCCGCTGGCGATCCGCACCGGGCGGCGCGGACTGCACCGGGCACTGGGTAGAGCCTCGCTGATAATCGCGCCGATGGTCGTGCTGACCATCGTGCTGCTGGCCCATCAGCAGATGCAGCGATTCGAGGGCGAGCGCCTGCTGATCCAGACCTACATCCTGTACCTGCAGCTGTCGCTGGCGGCCATCTTTGCCCTGTGTTACGCGATGGCGATCTGGTACCGCCGCAATCGTGCGGTCCACATGCGCTTCATGATTCTCACCGGCGTCACCTTCATCGACCCGGTCGTGGTCCGGCTGATGTTCCAGATCGCCCCGGAGCCGGCCTGGAACTACCAGCTGTTCACCTTCGCACTGACCAACACGGTGATCTGCCTGCTGATCTGGTTCGACCGCCGCTCACCAGCAGGCCGATGGGTATTCCCGCTGATGCTCGCGGTATTCCTGACGTTCCAGATACCGGCACTGCTCGGCCTGACTTTCACCCCACCCTGGCAGTCATTTGCCGCGTGGTTTGCGGCGCTGGGGGCAAGCTAACGCTGGACCTCCAGGGTTCGATCTCCGCCCGGCGAAACGGCGAAAGCGCGCATTCGGAGATCGGGGTCGCGATGAAAGATGCTCATCTGTACCGACTCGAAGTGAGGATGACCGGCAAGCTCCAGTTGAATGGATGTCTGGTCCTCATCCAGCTGCACGAAACCTGCAAATTGAAAGGCAGGTTCATAATCACCTCCATCATGCATTATGGCGTGAGAGCCTTCGAAGTAGCCCGGTTCCAGTGGACGGGCTGCATGACGGGTCAGTGCACGCAATGTGCGGTAAAGAATGGGGATCTTGAATTTCAGCCCTTCGATATCCTGATAGTGAATTTGGCCATCACCGCCAAGAGCCAACACCGAAGGTGATTCGGGACTTGAATTGGGATCATCAGGCGGCCAAGGCCAAGGCGGCCATCCTGGATCGGGCTGACCACATGAGCCGGAGGTCCAGCAGGTGCATTCGCCACCAAAGCACTCCGAGTAACACACGTTGCCCCCCCAGATATGACCACCTTGGCATCTACCACTCTCTCCACAACGCTGACACTGGGCTTGCGCATCAAGCACATGTCCAAACAGAAGCGCCAGGCAAACACCAAGAGCTGAGACTATTTTCATGGGGAATTCCCTTACCGTCATTTGCCGAGCGTTGATTCTAGCTTCCGCTCAGGGAGTATTCAAGACGCATTGATTGGCCTGGCCTACGGTATCGACGGTAAACTCTCCGTTATGCGCATCATCTGCCATTGCAACATCCGCCGAGCGCGCTACCCCTGATGGCGACCGCGAATGCTGATGTTCTGATCATCGGCGGCGGGCTGGCCGGCCTGGTCAGCGCGCTGGTGCTGTTGCGCGGCGGGCATTCGGTGATCCTGGTCGATCGCGACAGCGCCGAGCGCTTCGGCGGGCTGGCGCGCTGGGCGTTTGGCGGCATGGCGCTGGTCGGCACCCCGCTGCAGGCGAGGATGAAGATTCCCGACACACCGGAAGCCGCGCTGCGCGACTGGTTGCGATTCGGCGAGTTGGCCGCCGGCGATCACTGGTCGCGGGCCTGGGCCGAGCACTATGTCGAACGCTCCCGGCCGGAGGTCCACGACTGGCTGGTGTCGGAAGGCATCCGCTTCATGCCGGCAGTCAACTGGGT
>SKQS01000031.1 GCA_007118895.1 Wenzhouxiangella sp. | reverse complement strand
GCAGGTGGCCGAAGACGCCGACCACCCGCGCTATGCCCGGGTCAGCGGCCGGGTTTTTCAGGTGCCAGTCGAGAGCCTGGAATCGCTCGAAGCCCGAACGCTTCGCGTGCCACCGCCTGAACAGCGCTAGCAAATGGCTCGAGAAAGGCCGGATGTATAACAGCCGCATCCGAGCGATTTCCATAACCCCTTGGCCATCATTTCCCAAGCATCTTCTATTCGATCTCTGATCCTGGCCACGTTCATGGCATTGCTCACCGGCGGCGGCAGCATCAGGCTCAGGGGTCAATATGAGCTGACACTGCACGGGGTGAGGATCAGTGACAATTCAGAGTACCGTGACTGCCGAACGGAGATTCACCATGCATATCGATGGTCCGAATGGCGTTTTCTCAGATCGCTTTGATGGCTAAGAAGCCTCTGAACGACCCTGCTCCCAGCCCCTGCCCGATACTCGCAAACGCAGATGGCCGCCCGGGCGCCGGAAATGCGTAACCAGATCCAAGGCCGTACAAGCGGCGATGTCCTGCCCCACAGCAGATGATCAAAACCGCCCAGGGAGGCGATATGCAACGTTTTACCCAGACTCTAGCCCTTCTTTTCGCCCTTATCGCCGAGCTTTTGCTCGCCCCTCAGGTTCACGCCGGGCCTGGCGTATGGACCGGCAGCGGGCCGGAAGGCGGCAACGTAATCGCCATCGCCGTCAGTGCCAATCAGCCGGAACGCATTTACTTGTCGAGCCAGGGCGGCGTCTTTCGCAGCGATGACGACGGCCAGAACTGGCTGGATATCTCGTCCGGCCTGCCATGGCGCTCATCTCGCCATGTGGCGACGAGCGACGCCGATGCCGATCGGGTTTACCATGCCATCGGCACTTTGCTGCACCGATCAAGCGACGCCGGGGAAAGCTGGCAAGCGCCGGCGCCGGGCTGGGACGCCGATTGGGGCTCTGCCAGTTCGGCACCCTGCTGACCGCCATCGAAGCGGCCGGCCTGACCGAAACCCTGGCCACTGGCGGACCGTTCACCGTTTTTGCCCCGACCGACGCCGCCTTCGCCGCCATTCCGGAAGCCGACCTGGCCGCCATCCTGGCCGACAACGAAACCCTGACCGCCATCCCGACCTACCACGTCGTCGACGGCGCCGTGACCTCGGCCCAGGTGGTTGAACTCGACAGCGCGACTACGCTGCAGGGCTCGGATATCGATATCGTCGTCACCGACGCCGGCGTAACCGTGGACGGGGCCAACGTCGTCACCGTCGACGTCGAAGCCAGCAACGGCGTGATTCACGTCATCGATGCCGTGATCACGCCCTGAAGCCTTTTGCTCCAACTCGAGGTTCGACAAAGCCCGTCTCCGGACGGGCTTTTTTTATGTCTCAGGCGGCCTTGCGGTCGGTGAGCGTGCGCGCTATCAGGCGGCGGAACGGCGGCAGACGGCCGGCACCGCGCAAGGCGGCGCGCCTGAGCCAGCGCGCCGGGAGGGAATTGCTGGTGTACAAGCCCACCACGGCGCCCGTGGCCAGGTACAGCGCCGCGCTGGCGCGACGATGCTCGCGCTGGTAGGCCTGCAGCAGCGCATCAGCGGCAAAATCGCGCCCTGAGCGGCAGGCCGAGAGCATCCGGCGCGAGAGCGCATCGACGCTGGCCAGGCCCAGGTTGAAGCCGTGCGCGGTGACCGGGTGCATGCCCACCGCGGCATCGCCGATGCAGGCAAATCCCGGCACGACCAGGCGGTCCGGCCACACCCCGACCAGCGGATACAGGCAAGGCGGGCTGACCCGCTGCATCGCGCCCAGGCGATGCTGGTAGCGCTCGCTGACTTCTTGGTTAAAGGCCTCGTCGTCGAGCTTGGCAAGCCGCTCGATCTCGCCGTGCGGCAGGGTGATCACGACCGAGGCCTCGCGCCCGTTGAGCGGCAGCAGGGCCAGGGTCTGCTCGCGCCCGAACCACTCCCAGGCCACGTGCTCGTGATCGCGCTCCAGGCGCATCCGGCAGACCAGCATGGAGCGGCCGAAGTCGCGCTGGCGTGCGGCAATGCCGAAAGCGCGGCGGGTTGCCGAAAAGCGGCTGTCGGCGGCCACCACCAGGCGCGCGCTCAGCCAGCGACCGTCGCTCAAGCGAACACGGTGGGACCGCGTACCGCGCTCGACCGACTCGACCCGCTGGCCCTCGATCAGCTGTGCTTCGCCAAGGTCCTGAAAAGCGGCGAAAGCGGCCTCGCGGATGCGGTGATTGGGCACCAGAAAGCCCAGCTGCCCGGCGCCGCCGTCCTGGTGGCTGATCCGCATCGGCTCTTCGTTGTCGCCATCGAACACCCAGGCATCGCGCAGCGCGCTGATCTCTTTGGCCGGCAGGCGCGACCAGATGTCGAGCTGCTCAAGCCGGCGCCGGGAGGCGTGGGTCAGCGCGATCTCGCGGCCGTCGAAAGCCGGCGTTGCCAGGCTTTCGGCATCGGCCGGGTCGATCACGGTCACCGTCAGGCCGCTGCCGGCCAGCGCCCGGGCAAAGCTCAATCCGGCCGGGCCCGCGCCCACCACGGCCACGTCGGTGTGCTCTATTTCGTCGTGCATGCGGGGTCGGCCCTGCGGTTCTGATCCAGCCGTTATTGTAATCCTCCGACCTCGCGCCCGAGCCTCAGTCGACGACCTCGACCAGCTCCACGCGGCGATTTTCCGCCCGGCCCTGCTCGGTCCGATTGGTGGTGACCGGGCTCATCATGCCCGCGCCGGCCGGCCGCAGGCGCGATCGGGCAATCGCATGGTCATCGACCAGTGCCTCGACCACCGCCTCGGCCCGTTCCATGGACAGCCGCAGGTTGTAGTCGAAATCGCCTTGCGCATCGGTGTGTCCGACGACCAGCAGGTCGAGATCACCGCGCTCGGCCAGGAGCTGGGCGATGGCTTCCAGGGACTCGTCCGATTCGGGCAGGATCCTGGCCGAGTCGAACTCAAACAGAATGGTCTGGATGGCGACACGGCCATCCTGCACCAGCCCGGCGGCCATTTCGTCGGCATCAAGCACCTGATGATCCATGCTGGCGTCCATCTCATCGGCCGTCACCACGGCCAGCGAGACGGCCGGACCGTCGACCCGGCGGGCATTGAAGGCGGCAATGCCGACCAGCACGCTGCCGTCGGCCGACCGGGCCGCGATATAGCGCAGGTCGCGATTGCGATTGGCCAGCCGGCAGCAGGAGCGCGCGCCGCGGGCGAACAGATCCGTGCCGTGGACGAAGAATGATCGTCCATCGCCCGACGACAGCTCGCTGCCGCTGGCGCTGTAGAGGATTTCGAAATCGCGCGCCTCCAGCGCCTGCTCGTAACTGCGCTGAATGCGCAGGGTCGAAACCGATGGGTCGTCGAAGGCGTAGCTCATGCGAATGACTTCGCCTTCCAGGCGCGCGCTGCTTTCCAGTTCGTCACCGTCCCAGGGCCCGGTCGGCACGACCAGCTCATCGAAATCGCTGGTGTCGTAAAACACGATGCTCGATCCGGCAACGCGCGGGATCTGGGGGTGGTCACCGCTGCCGCTGATGTCTTCGGCCTGAACGGGCGACAGGAAGAGCAGGGCAGCGAACGCGGGCGCAAGCGCATGTTTCAGTCGATCTGGCTTCATTTTTTCGTCTCCGATTGAATGATTCGACCTGCCCTACCCTACGAAATCTCGCCACGCGACGTGCCAATGGCGCCAAAACGCAGCCCGGCATCCACCGGTTCTTCTGCCGCGCGTCAAAGACTCTTAAATCCGAGCGCAAAGGGCTGGTATCTTGTCGTCCTAGGACGCCTATGGCAAAGCTGAGCTCGGCTCACGCGCACTGTTTCCCGACCTTGAGGTTGCCGTCTACCTGAACCACGCTTCGGTCAGCCCGCCGAGCCTGGCGGTGCGCGATGCGGTCATCCGCACCATGGACGGCTACGCCCGGCGCGGCATGGCCTGGTACAGCGAGGAGATGGACCGGCGCGAGCGCGTGCGCGGCCAGCTGGCCCGGCTGATCGGGGCTCAGGCGCCCCACCTGGCGCTGGTGCCCAACACCTCGGCCGGGGTGATGACGGTGGCCTTGTGCCTGCCCTGGCAGCACGGCGAGAAGATCGTGCTGTTCAACGGCGAGTTTCCGACCAACGTCACGCCCTGGCAGCAGGCCGCGCGCCGGCACGGGCTGGAGATCGTGTGGATGGAAGCCGAGGCGTTTAGGCATGACCGAGCCAGTGCGCTGGAGCAGCTGGAAGACCAGCTGCGCGCCGGCGTGCGCCTGGTCGCGGTCAGCGCGGTGCAGTTCACCACCGGACAGCGCATGCCGCTGGCCGAGATCGGGGCGATGTGCCGGCACCACGGCAGCGAACTGTTCGTCGACGCCATTCAGGCCGCCGGCGTGGTGCCGCTGGACGTTCAGTCCATGTGCATCGACTACCTCACCGCCGGCAGCCACAAGTGGCTGATGGCGCCGGAAGGCCTGGCCGGCTTCTATGCCGCCCCGCAGGCGGCCGAGCGCCTGCAGCCCAACGTTGCCGCCTGGCTCAGCCACGAGGAACCGTTCGCCTTCCTGACCGACGGCCCCGGCCAGTTGCGCTACGACCGCCCCATCTTGCTCAGCGCGCGCATGGCCGATCCGGGCGGGCGTTCCGGCATTCTGAGCGTGCGCCCGGCTGATCCACACACCACCTCGGCCTGGGCCGGTGAGCTGGCCGAACTGGGCATCAGCTGCGGGACGCCCGACGGATGGCTGCGGCTGTCGCCACACTGGCCCAACGCGCTGAGCGAAGCTGAAGCCCTGTTCAAGGCGTTCGACCGCGGGGCTCCTGCGCTGGGCGTTTAGGCCCTGGTCGTGGGTTCATTTCCGCAAAGCCGTTTTCTGCCGCCGGAAGCCGAGCTTTCGGAACGCTTCATCCTGACCGGCGGACCGGGCGGGCAGCACGTCAATCGCACCGAGACCGGGGTGCAGCTGAGTTATGACGTCGCTGCGTCGGATTTTCTCGACCCAGCCAGCAAAGTGCGCCTGGCCCGGCTTGCCGGCCGCCGCATGGATAGCGACGGCGTCCTCACCATCGAGGCCAAAAGCCACCGCAGCCAGCGCCGCAACCGCGAAGACGCCCGGACCCGGCTGGCCGAGCTGATCGAACAGGCCAGCCATGCGCCGCGCCGCCGCATACCGACCCGTCCAACCAGGACCGCAAAGCGTAAACGGCTGGAAGCCAAGCGTCAGCGCGGGCAGATCAAGCGCGGACGGGGCAAGCCTGATCCTACAGACTGACGCGCGAGCTCAGCCCCTCAACTTGGCGAGAGGTTCCGGCCGAAGCGCGAGAAACCCCGCCAGAAGCATTCCGAGGATCAACAGAAGCAACCCGTTCCGTCCAAAGATCGGGATTGGAATGGCTTCTGCCGATGCGCGCAAGGTGACGGTAATCGGACTGTTCGCCGCATCGCTGCGGATTTCGAAGCTCGCCTCGAAACTGCCACCGCGCGCCGATTGCGGCGCAAATTCAACGGTCACCAGGCAGCTTTCTCCCGGCTCCAAGACCGATGGCATGGTGCAGGGCTGGATATCACCCAGCGCCTCGCCGACAACAACGGCGAATGGTGGTCCCGGGTCGGTGATTTCAAACAGATTCAGGTCAGCCTCGCCGTTATTGGTGATCGTCAAGCTCTGCTGCGCGCTTTCTCCGGGAGGCAGCAGCCCGAAATTTAGGGTATCCAGACTCAGACTTACCACGGACTCAACACCCCTCCCCGACAATTCAAACGTACCGCTGCCCGACTCGGCATCGCTGGTCAGGTTAAAGGCTTGCGTCGCCTCGACCGCCTCGGTTGGGCTGAAGGTGTAGGTCAGGGTGCAGAAGGTGCCTGCATCCACACTGAACGGCGCGGCGCCACAGGTGCCTGCATCCGTCTGCGCAAATGGCGCGGCCGCAGCGGTCAGGGCCGAGACGTTCTTGGTTGCCGTGCCGGTGTTGTTGATCGTCACGGTCAGTGCGTCAGAGGTCTCACCAACCCGCACCTCACCAAAGTCAGGCGGCGACAGGCTGATCGATACTTCAGACTGAATGCCCGTGCCGCTCAGACTAACGCTGTCTGGAGAGCTGGCGGCGTTGGACGGGATATTGAGTTGCGCCGAGCGCGCATCCTTCGCGGTGGGTGAGAACACGATACTGACGCTGCACGGTACGTCGACGGCCAAGGTCTGACCGGAGCAGTTGTCGACATCGATACCAAACTCGCTGGCCTGGCTGCCGGAAATCGTCAGGCTTCCCAAGGTCAGCGCACCGGTGCCAGTGTTGGTAATGGTCACGGTCTGGGTGCTGCTGGAATCTCCAACGCGCACGCTGGAAAAGTCAATGGATGAAAAATTCAATCCGACAGCCGGAACCAGGAGTGCAAAAGTGGCCGACACCGTCCTGGCCCCCGTCACGTTGCTCAGGATGCAGGGATTGATGCTGCCGGAGCAAGCTCCGCTCCAACCGCTGAAGCTATAGCCGCTGTTGGCCGTGGCGGTGCATTGGCTGTCAGCACCGTGGGAGACCGGGTTGGGTGTGCAGCTGATGCTGCCGCCGGTGCCGGGATTGGTGCTGATGGTGTAGGTGTTGGTGGAAACGACGAGGCGCACTTCGCCAGCGGTTGAAGTGTCAATGCTGGCTGAGTAGCCAGCGGGGAGTGTTCCGATCTCCACAGTGTTGTTGGTCAGGATGCCGCCGTAGGTAATCAGCGTATAGGTGCCGGCGCCAAAACTCCCGAGATCGGTGACATTGAGGATGCCGTCCAGGGTCAGATTGCCGTTGACCACGGCCAGGTCGTTGACGTTGCTGCCAACAGTTCCGGGCGTATCGAGTTCATAGTCAAGGATCGAGCCGCTGTTGAGGATCAGATCGCTGCCGAAGGTCGTCGTGCCGGGCGAGGTGCCGGGCGAGAGGGTGCCATTGTTGTTGATCGTGGTATTGCCACCGATTGTGCCGGTGCCGCCGAGGATGCCGCCGGCGTTGACGGTGACCGGAACCGGGACGTTGCCGTTGATCAGCAACGTGCCCTGATTCACCTGGGCAGAACCGACCGTCCACGTCGAACTGCTGTCGCCCGAGAGCGTGAGCGTGCCGGGGCTTTGTTTGATTAGTTCAAAATCCGGGACCGCGCCGGGGCTGGAGCTAGTAGAACTGAAAGTACCCGCGTACTTGCCATCGCTGACGGTCAGGATGACGGTTCCAGATGCCTGGACCAGGCCCCAGCCGTTGAGGGTGCCGATCGTTTCATAAATAGTGGGACCCAAAGTTCCAGCCGAAAAAGTGCCGTTGTTCGTGAGTGTGGCGTTGTCATCCATCTGGTTGCTACCACCAAATCGGACCCGACCGCCGGCATCAATGGTCAGATCGCCAGCGATCGCGTTCACCCCGCCTGTCTTGAAGAGTCCAAGTTGCACCTGATCGCCGACCGTTGTTGTGCCGGTGAGCGTATTGGCTGCGGTGCCTTCATAATCAACCGTCCAGAAGTTCCCCTGCGAGGCGGTGTAGCTGACCCCATGGGAGCCGGTGACCGCGCCGTTGACCCTCAAATCCGCCTGGCTGCTGCCGCCGATCGAGTCGATAGTGATGCCCGGGCCGGCGATATCAAGGCCGCCGATATCGAGCGCACCACTGAAATCGGCAGATTCCACGGCGAAGCTGCTGTTGGCCACGACGTTGTTGGTGATGGTGCGAGCCGTACCGTCGTCGCTGAGCGTGCCGCCATTGATGATCAGATCGCCGGTGCCCAGCGCGCTGTTGTTGCCAATGTTCAGTCTGCCGCTGTTGAGGGTGGTGGCGCCGGAGTAGGTGTTGGTGCCACTGAGCGTGAGCGTGCCGTCCCCGATCTTTTCGAACCCGTGCGGACCAGTGGTTTCGCTGATCACACCCGCTTGGGTCGCGCTGCCGGTCAGAACCTGCAACTGGGTGGTGTCGGAATCTAGATCGATTGGTGCGGCAGAGGTGATGCCAGCGGCATAGTTGATGACCGATCCGGTGGTGCTGACTGTCCCGGTAACCGCGTTGTTGTTGCCCAGGCTCAGCGTGCCCGAGTCCAGCGTGACGTCGCCCACGATGGACCCCGTGGAAACGGTGACCGTGCCGCCATTGACGGTGGTCGACTCTGCACCGCCCAGCGTGCCCGCGATGGTGCCGCCCGACAGTGTCTTGGCCCCGGTGGAAGTGACGGAGGTGCCGCTGGCGATGGTGCCGCCCGACATGCTGAAGCTGCCGGCGGTCACGGTCGGATTTGTCGCGCCGGCGATGGTCACCGACCCGGCGCTGAGGCTGTAGTTGTTCGCGATGGTCAGCCCCCGGTCACCGGACAGCGTGCCGCCGGACTGGTTCACCGAGTCGGCGATGGTCTGAGGGTTGCCGTTCCTGTATTCGCCCGTCCCGGAAATCGTCAGCGCGGTTCCAGCGGACAATAGGCCTGCCAATCTCCCACCCGAAACGCTCGCATCGGTTGATTGGACCCCGTTAACAAACAGAAAACCGCCGGTCACCGTGATCGGGCCTTTGAACGTATTTATTCCGAAAAGGCGATGCGCCCCACCGGTCACCGACACGCCACCGGTGCCTTCAACGGTACCGTAGAACTCTTTATTGCCCGAGCCCAGCGTCAATGTATGCGCACCAAGCGACACGCTCATAGAATCATCACCAAGAGAAGATGACCCGCCGAAAAGACTTCCGATGGTTTCCGCCCCGGTCAGGGTCAGATTGCTTGAGCCTTCCAGGCTAACCGCCGCCGTATCCGACAGTGCCGCGCCATCCACCGACAGTCTGGCGCTGTTTGTCACTTCCACCACTTCGGAGGCGATGCTCCCGGTCACGACCAGCGTGCCTCCTTCCACCCGGGTCGACCCGGTATAGGTGTTGGTGGCGGTGAGCGTGAGCGCGCCGGCACCCTCCTTGATGACCCGACCGCTTCCGGACAGATCCCCGCTCTGGATGGCCGAATCGCTGTCGATCGACAGGGTGGTCGGGTCGGAGGTGACGTAGGTCGTGCCGTCATTATCTCCGTCGTTGTAAGTGATCGTCTGCCGAGCCTGCAGTGAGAGCGGCCCTGCAAGGGCGCAGATGCAGGCGAACGCCAGGAACACATTCGGGCCTTTGCGAACGAGGAGCACGGGCTGAGTCGATCGAGCGGTATCGGTCATCTATGGGGCCATCTTCTGCGGATGACCAGATTACCGAAGGCATCCGGCGCTGGCTCGACCCCTGGTTGCGAACATCCGACCGGATGTTGCGAGATTGAGCCGTTTTGCAGGCAACAACGCTTCCAACAGGCGGCGACTAGAATGACGGGCATGATGGACTGTTGTCGACGTTTGCGTTTCTGCCTGGGGGTCCTGGTGGCCTGTGCACTGGGCCTGACGCAGGCGGCGACGGCGGTGGTCGTGGACGACGACTGGTCGCTGACCCGATGGGATAGCAGCGACGGGCTGCCGGTGAACTCGATCAACGCCATGGTTCAAGACGAGAACGGCTACCTGTGGCTGGCGACCATGGACGGTTTGGCCCGGTTCGACGGCCTTCACTTCGAGGTCTTCAACACCCGCAACACGCCCGGTCTGGCCGGCAGTCGTCTGCTGGTGCTCGAGCGGGATCCGACCGGCGCGCTGTGGATGGCTACCGAAGATACCCGGCTGATCCGACGCGCGAACGGACGGTTCCAGACCTTGGACGACAACCACGGCCTGCCGGCGGCGTCGGTGATTGCCCTGTCGGTGGCCGAGACGGTCTGGGCGGGCACCGCAGGCGGCGCAGCGCGCTGGACCGGAGCGCGTTTCGAGGCGGTTCCGGCGGCGCAATGGCCGCACGCCACCACCGCCATTACCCCGCAGCGAATCAGGTCACGCACGTATTCGCTGACATTTTCGCAACACCCTTCGTCGCCAACCATTGCAAGGGTCCCGGATTGGGACTAACATGGCGCCATGCGGGTCATCGCGCTATCAACCCTCAAGGCATTCTGGCTGGAATACCCCCAGTTCCGGGATGCCGAAAAAGCCGTGATGGCCTGGTACCGAGAGGTCTGCAAGGCGGACTGGTCGTCGCCTGCTGACTTGAAAGCGAAGTTTTCCAGCGCGAGCATCCTGCAGGATGGCCGCGCCGTTTTCAACATTGCGGGCAACAAGTATCGACTGGTGGTGTGGATCAACTACGCCTATCGCGTGGTCTACATCCGTTTTATCGGGACCCACGCCCAGTACGACGCGATAGACGCCCAAACGATTTAACGGGACGAAGGCATGGAAATCAAACCGATCAAGACCGAATCCGACTATCGCGCAACCTTGCGCGAAATTGAAGGCCTGATGGAGGCAAAAGCGGCGACCCCTGAAGGTGATCGGCTGGATGTGCTCGTAACACTGGTGGAAGCCTACGAAGCTCGCCATTACCCGATGGATGATCCCGACCCGGTCGAGGCCATCAAGTTTCGCATGGAGCAGCAGGGCCTGACCATTGATGACCTCGTGCCCGCGATCGGCCGCCGCAACCGGGTCTATGAAGTCCTCAACGGCAAGCGCGATC
>SKQS01000013.1 GCA_007118895.1 Wenzhouxiangella sp. | reverse complement strand
CTTTTCCAGCAGTGAAAGGAAATAAAACCTCTTGTCTTTATTTAGTGATATTTCGTGCTATTTCGTGGGCAGTATATCTTACTGAGGTCTTGGCCGCTGTGCGGCCTTTGCTTTTATGGGGAGAAATTGTGCGAACTATTGTATATGTTGACGGTTTCAACCTGTATTACAGGGCGCTGACAAACACTGCTTACAAGTGGCTTGATTTGCACACCCTCTTTTCCCGGATATTGTCCAAAAATAACAGGATTGTTGGCATAAGATATTTCACTGCCATGGTCACCGGGCGTGTTGATCCTGATCAGCCCAGACGACAACAGATCTATCTAAATGCATTAAAGACCCTGCCTGGCCTTACTATCCATTATGGGAAGTTCCTGGCCAAGCCCATCACAAGACCCATATCCGGCTCCAATTCATCACAATGTTGTGGCAGCCGCCGGTGTCCGTAGATGAAGGGTTGCGCCGGGCCGTGGCACCGCTTCCGCTACATCCTCCTCACCGTAACCGGCAAAGGAAGAGGCGACGCGGCAAAATGATTTCAGCCTAACCGGACGAGATCAAGCGAGGGGTCAACGATTACCTGGTCAGCCTGACCAAAAGCAAAGATCCGACAAAAGTCAGGATTGTGCCGGAATAGGAGCCTGAGATGGATGTCGAACAGCAGATACTGGAACTGATCCGCAAGGGAGAAGGACTCGATCTTGAATTCAAAGCCTGCCGGAATCAGCTCAACCGGGATGTTTTTGAGACGGTTTGCGCCTTATTAAACCGACATGGCGGCACCTTGCTTCTTGGCGTTCAGGATAACGGGATTATTCAGGGCATCGAGCCGAATGCGGTGGCGCAAATCCGGAAAGACTTTGTCACGGCAATCAACAATCCACAGAAGATATCACCCCCTACCTATCTGGCAGTGGATGAAGTCACGGTTGACGGCAAACCACTGCTCCGCATCTATGTGCCGGAAAGCTCGCAGGTTCATCGCTGCAACGGTCGCATTTACGACCGTAACGAAGACGGCGATCTGGATATCACCGATCACACCGCCCAGGTGGCGCAACTTTACCAGCGCAAGCAGGTCACCTACAGCGAGAATATGGTGTTTCCCCATCTAGGCCTTGATGACCTGGATCACGATTTGATTGCCAGATGCCGCAAGATCGCCACCCTGCGTTGGGAAGATCATCCCTGGCAGGATCTGGACGATCTGGAACTATTGGCAAGCGCCCAGCTATACCAAACCGACCTGAAAACCGGGAAAAGTGGCGTCACCCGCGCCGGGATTTTGTTGTTGGGAAAACCATTGCCGTTGTTGCGGGCCGTACCACATCACCGCACTGACCTGATCCTGCGCAAGGTAAATCTTGACCGTTACGACGACCGGGATTTCGTAGATGTCAATCTGGTGGAAAGTTACGAGCGAATCATGGCCTTTGTCCACAAGCACCTGCCGGATCCTTTTTACCTGGAGGACACGACCAGCATCAGCATCAGAGATGCCATCTTCCGGGAGGTGGCATCAAACATCCTGATTCATCGGGAATACACCAACGCTTTCCCCGCCAAGCTGATCATAGAATATGGTCAAGTCCGCACCGAGAACAGCAGCCGACCTCACGGCTTTGGCCGTCTGGACCCTGAAAATTTCACCCCGTTCCCGAAAAACCCGGTCATTGCCCGGTTCTTCCGCCAGATTGGCCGGGCTGATGAGCTGGGCTCAGGCATGCGCAAGATGATGAAGTACAGCCGAGCATACGGTGGTGCTGATCCGGAACTGGTGGAGGGCGATGTCTTCAGGATGATGATCAAGGTACCTGAGTACGGTGAGCAAAAAGCACCTGAAACCCGGCAAGTACCCAGCAAGCGCCCACCAGGTACCCAGCAAGTCGAGGCCCATGTCGAGGCCTATGTCGAGGCCCATGTCGAGGCCCATGTCGAGGCCCATGATCTGTCGGAAACCGAACGGGCAATTCTCAGAGCCTGTAGAAGCGCACCACAAGGGGCTTCGGCACTGTTGAATGCCCTTGGATACAAGACCAGAACAGGTAATTTCAAAATGGCAATGCAGCGCCTCGAGGAATCGTTCAGTCTTTTGGAAAAGACGCTGCCTGACTCTCCCCGGAGTAAAAATCAGAAATATCGGCTGACCGCCAAAGGCAAAAAACTATTGCAGGAGCTTGCCAAATGAGTGCGTTACACAGCCTGGGCCACATGGGCGTGCTAAGCTTCAATGGCAACAAGATCATCACCACTTCCGGCGGCGGGGCCCTGCTCTCGGATGATGAGGATTTCATCCAAAAAGCCCGCTTTCTGGCCACTCAGACCAGGGATCCTGCTCCCCATTACCAGCACTCTCAGGTGGGATATAATTATAGAATGAGCAATGTCCTGGCCGCCATAGGGCTTTGTATGCCGTCGGGGTCTGGTATGTCGGATGAGGAACTGGAGAGGGTTGTGGGGATTGTGTGTGAGTCGGTTAGTCGGTGAGCCGGAGGGAAGAGAGAAGAGTTTTGCCCGCGAATCACGCGAATGGGCGCGAATGAAGAAAGGATAATATCTGCTTTGCTGATCGCAAAGACAGATAGGCTTCGCCGCCTGTGGCGGTAAAATTAGCGTGGATTAGCGTTATTCGCCTGCCCTGTGAAACATGCCTCTTGGCATCCTGCGAAGCAGGGTTTCACCGGGGTGGGCTGGTCTTGGGGTGGTTAAATTGTCTTTAGACTTAAGAAAAGAATTATCCACCATGAAGAGCAT
>SKQS01000225.1 GCA_007118895.1 Wenzhouxiangella sp. | reverse complement strand
GATTTCTGCCAGACCGGTCGCGAGCTCGACCAGGCGCTGGAGCGCGCCGGCGCCCGGCGCATCCTCGACCGGGTCGACTGCGATGTCGACTTCGAGACCAGCGAGCAGGGCTGGCAGCCCACGCTGCTGGAGACGGTCAGGCCGCTGCTTGAGGCCGATGACGCGACCGGGCCGCGGCTGACGGTGGTGCGAGAAGCTGCAGACGCAGCAGCCACCGGCACCACTCACGACCGGCGCAACCCCTATGCCGCCGAAGTGCTGGAAGTCTCGCCGCTGACCGTAGCGCCGTCGGCCAAGTCGGTCCACCACGTGGTGCTGGATATCGACGACAGCGGCTTGAACTACCAGCCGGGCGATTCGCTGGGCGTCTGGCCGGAAAACGATCCAAGGCTGATCGCGGAGATACTGGAAACCACCGGCCTGGACGCGGCGAGCGAGGTCGAGCGCGACGGCGATCGCCTGCCGCTAGGCCAGTGGCTGGCCAGGCGCCTGGAGCTGACCCAGGTGGTGCGGCCCTTCATCGCCCGCTACGCCGAGCTGGGCGGCATTCATGAGCTGAACGAGCTGCTGGCCGACCGCGAACGTTTCGCCCGGTGGTGCCGTACCCGCCAGGTGGCCGACGTGCTGGCCGAGTACCCGGTCGAACTGGACGCCGACCAGCTGGTCGGCAGCCTGCGCGCGCTGGCGCCGCGCCTTTACTCGATTGCCTCCAGCCCGCTGGCCGATCCCGGTGAAGTCCATCTCACCGTCAAGCTCGAAGGCGGTGAACGCGACGGTCGCCTGCGCGCAGGCGTCGCCAGCCGGCAGCTGACCGGCCGCCTCGAGCCTGGCGATACCGTCAATGTCTACCTCGAGGCCAACCCGCGCTTCAGGCTGCCGGACAACGGCGACAGCCCGATCATCATGATCGGGCCCGGCACCGGCGTGGCGCCGTTTCGCGCCTTTGTCGCCCAGCGCCAGGCGCTGGGTCATGCAGGCCCAAGCTGGCTGTTTTTCGGCGAGCAGCATCGGCGCACCGACTTCCTCTACCAGCTGGAGTGGCAGCGCCACCTGCGCGAGGGCGCGCTGACCAGACTGAGCGCGGCTTTCTCGCGCGACCAGGCCGAAAAGTGCTACGTCCAGCATCGCCTGGCCGAACAACAGCGCGAGGTCTACGACTGGCTCGAGCGCGGCGCGCATGTCTATGTCTGCGGCAGCGGGCAGGGCATGGCCCGCGACGTGCACCAGGCGCTGGTCGAGGTGATTGCCTCGGTCGGCGGCCTGGGCACCGAAGCTGCGGAGAACCGGCTGGCGGAGCTCAAGAGCGCCGGTCGCTACGCGCGGGATGTCTACTGATGGCTGCCGGACTCGACGTCGAGAAGATCAAGGCCGAAAGCCGGGCCCTGCGCGGCACCATCGCCGAGGGGCTGGGCAATCCGGTCACCGTCGCCCTGGCCGAGGCCGATACCGTGGTCACCAAGTTTCACGGCATCTACCAGCAGGACGACCGCGACCAGCGCGCCGAGCGCCGCCAGGCGCGGCTGGAGCCGGCTTACCAGTTCATGATCCGGGTGCGCGTGCCCGGCGGGGTCGTGACGCCGAAGCAGTGGCTGGCCCTGGACGAGCTGGCCGGGACGGTGGCCAACGGCACCATCAGGCTCACCACCCGCCAGGCGGTGCAGTTCCACGGCGTGGCCCGGGATGATCTGCCGACGCTGATCCAGGCCGTCGACCGGGTGCTGCTCGATACCCTGGCCGCTTGCGGTGATGTCAACCGCAACGTGATGTGCCATGTCCAGCCCGAGGCCTCGCCGCTGCATGCCGAGGCGCTGGACTGGGCGCGGCGCCTGAGCGCGCATCTGAGCCCCTCCACCGATGCCTGGCGCGAGATCTGGATCGACGGCAAGAAGGTCGCCGACCAGCCCGCCGAACCTGAGCCGGACCCGCTCTACGGCAAGACCTACCTGCCGCGCAAGTTCAAGTCCGGCATCGCCATCGCCCCGGTCAACGATATCGACATCTACTCACAGGACCTGGGCCTGATTGCGATTGCCGAGGAGGGTCGGCTGATTGGTTTCAACATCCTGGTCGGCGGCGGGCTGGGCTGCAGCCACGGCGAGCCGGAGACCTTTCCGCGCCTGGCCGATGTGATCGGCTTCGTGCCGGCCGAAAAGGTGCTCGACGTGGCCGAGGCGATCATCACCATCCAGCGCGACTTCGGCCGCCGCGACAACCGCAAGCGGGCGCGCTTCAAGTACACCATCGAAGACCGCGGCCTGGACTGGTTCATCGAGGAGCTCGAGCAGCGCTCCGGAACGCGGCCAAAGCCGCCGCGGCCATTCGAGTTCATCCACAATGGCGACCGCTACGGCTGGACCGAAACCGTCGACGGGCGCTGGCAGCTCACCGTATTCGTCACCGCCGGACGGCTGTTTCCCGAACAGCGCGCCGGGCTCAATCGCCTGGTAGCGGCCGGGCTGGTAGCCGACCTGCGCCTGACCCCGAACCAGAACCTGGTGCTGGCCGGCATTGACGCGTCCGACCGGAAGGCGGTCGACCAGGCGCTGACCGAGTGCGGGCTGGACGGCCATCGCTCGGCCTCGCCGATCCGGCTCAACGCGCTGGCCTGCGTGGCGCTGCCAAGCTGCGGTCTGGCCATGGCCGAGGCCGAGCGCTACCTGCCCGAGCTGGCCGAGCGGGTCGAGGAACTGGCCGCCCGCCACGGCATCGGCGAGCAGCCGATCACCCTGCGCATCAGCGGCTGCCCCAACGGCTGCTC
>SKQS01000192.1 GCA_007118895.1 Wenzhouxiangella sp. | reverse complement strand
TTAACCTGCCTTCTTTCGACGACGGCGTATGCCCAGCAGGTCGGCCAGGTAGTGGCCGGTCCACGACTCGGGGACGCGGGCAATGTCCTCGGGGCTGCCCGAGGCGAGAATGCGGCCACCGCGATCGCCGCCTTCGGGGCCTAAGTCGATGATCCAGTCGGCGGTCTTGATGACATCCAGATTGTGCTCGATCACCACCACGGTGTTACCCTCATCGCGCAGCCGATGCAGTACCGCCAGCAGGTGCTTGATGTCGTGAAAGTGCAGGCCGGTGGTTGGCTCGTCGAGAATGTAGAGGGTGTTGCCGGTATCGCGCTTGGACAGCTCACGCGAGAGCTTGATGCGCTGGGCCTCGCCGCCGGACAGCGTGGTCGCGCTCTGGCCGAGCTGGATGTAGCTCAAGCCCACGTCCATCATGGTCTGCAGCTTGCGCGCAACAGCCGGGACCGCCTCGAAGAACTGCAGTGCATCCTCGACCGTCATCTGCAGGACTTCGTGGATGTTCTTGCCCTTGTACTTGACCGTCAGCGTTTCGCGGTTGTAGCGCCGGCCGTGGCAGACATCGCAGGGGACAAAGATATCGGGCAGGAAGTGCATCTCAACCCGTATCAGGCCGTCACCCTGGCAGGCCTCGCAGCGCCCGCCCTTGACGTTGAAGGAAAATCGCCCGGGTTTGTAGCCGCGAGAGCGGGCTTCCTGGGTGCCGGCAAACAGCTCGCGGATCGGCGTGAATACGCCGGTGTAGGTGGCCGGATTGGAGCGCGGCGTGCGGCCGATCGGACTCTGGTCGATGTCGACCACCTTGTCGAACAGGTCCAGGTTGCTGTGGCCTGCAAACGATGCCGGCGTCTCCGAGGCGCCGTTGAGTTCGCGCGCCATCAGGCGATACAGTGTGTCATTGATCAGCGTTGACTTGCCGGAGCCTGACACGCCGGTGACACACACGAAGCAGCCGGCCGGAATCTCCAGGTTGACCTGCTTGAGGTTGTTGCCGGTGGCCCCCTCGATGCGCAGCAGACGTTTTTTGTCGGGCGAATGGCGCTTGTTCGGGACTTCGATCTCGCGGCGCCCGGACAGGTAGTCGCCGGTCAGAGAGTCGGCACACTTGACCAGGCCTTCGGGTACGCCGCTATAGACGATCTGTCCGCCGTGTACGCCTGGCCCCGGGCCAATGTCGACCACGTGGTCGGCGGCGCGGATGGCGTCCTCGTCATGCTCGACCACGATTACGGTATTGCCCAGATCACGCAGCCGGATCAGGGTTTCCAGTAATCGGGCATTGTCGCGCTGGTGCAGACCGATGGAGGGCTCGTCGAGCACGTACATCACGCCGACCAGGCCGGCTCCGATCTGGCTGGCCAGGCGAATTCTCTGGGCCTCACCACCGGACAGGGTATCGGCCTGGCGGTCCAGGGTCAGGTAGTCCAGCCCGACATCGACCAGAAATTTCAGTCGTTCGCGGACTTCTTTCAGGATCCGTCCGGCGATTTCCCCGCGCCAGCCGGTCAACTCCAGTTCGTTGAAGAAATTCAGACTGCGCTCCACCGACCAGCTCGAGATCTGCGGCAGTGTGTGGCCGGCGATGAACACATGCCGGGCCGCACGGTTGAGTCGCTGCCCATTGCAATCCGGGCATGGCTGGGTGGCGATATAGCGGGAAAGTTCCTCGCGCACGATGCGCGAATCGGTTTCGCGGTAGCGCCGCTCCAGGTTGGGAATGATGCCGACGAAGGGGTGCTTGCGCGTCTGGCTGCCGCGATCGGTCAGATAGCGAAAGCTGATCTTCTCATCGCCGCTGCCGTGCAGAATGATCTTGCGAATATCCTCAGGCAGCCGGTCGAACGGGGTTTCAATATCGAAATCATAGTGCCTGGCCAGGGCCTGGATCAGCTGAAAGTAATAGGCGTTGCGCCGGTCCCAGCCGCGGATCGCACCGCCTGCCAGCGACAGCGAGGCGTTGGCGACCACCCGCTGAGGGTCGAAATACTGGGTTACACCGAGTCCGTCACAGGTCGGGCAGGCGCCGTTGGGATTGTTGAACGAGAACATCCTCGGCTCCAGCTCCGGCAGGCTGTAGTCGCAGACCGGGCAGGCGAACCGGGCCGAAAACAGCAGCTCGGCAAGCTCGCTATTTTCATCCATGGGCGCAACCACGGCCAGGCCGTCGGTGAGCTTCAGCGCGGTTTCAAAGCTCTCGGCCAGCCTTTGTTCGATGCCCTCACGGACCCGAAAGCGATCGACCACGGCCTCGATGGTGTGCTTGCGCCGCAGCTCAAGGCTCGGCAGCTGGTCATCCAGGTCAATAACCCGGCCGTTGACCCGGGCGCGCACGAAGCCCTGAGCGCGCAGGTTCTCAAGCAGCTGGACGTGTTCTCCCTTGCGGTTGCGCACGATCGGCGCCAGCAGCATCAGGCGGGTCTTTTCCGGCAGCCCAAGCACCGCATCGACCATTTGGGAGACGGTCTGGGCGTCAAGTACCTCGTCGTGATCCGGGCAGCGCGGGGTGCCGACCCGGGCATACATCAGGCGCAGGTAGTCATGAATCTCCGTGACCGTGCCCACGGTCGATCGCGGGTTGTGACTGGCCGCTTTCTGCTCGATCGAGATCGCCGGCGACAGGCCGTCGATCTGATCGACATCGGGCTTTTCCATCATCGAAAGAAACTGCCGGGCATAGGCTGACAGCGATTCGACGTATCGGCGCTGGCCTTCGGCGTAGATCGTATCGAAAGCCAGCGAGGACTTGCCAGACCCGGAAAGTCCGGTGAAGACAATCAGCTTGTCCCTGGGCAATTCGAGATTGATGTTTGCCAGGTTGTGGGTGCGGGCACCGCGAATGGCAATCGACTTCATGACTCACCGGGGAGAGGACAAGCCTCTAAATATACCGCGCCCCGTGAGCGCGGCGCAAAGGCGTGTTCATTTCAATCGTCCGCTGCAGTTGGGCCGGGCCTTGTCCAAGGCCAAAAAAACCCGGCATGCATTCGAGCGTGCCGGGTCGGGGGAAGGTTGGCTACGGGTTCAAAGACCCGCAACAGGCATCAGTTGCCGTCAATCGGCGGGCCGTCGGCGGCCTCTCCAAGCACTTCCAGACATTCTTCGGACATGCGCTGACCAGCAATTTGGAGAGCCCGGCAGGACTGGAGGAAACGTTCAGCGGCGGCGGCCTGCAGACGCTCGCTCTGCTCCTGCTCGAGCAGGGCCTGACGGGTTTCGGTCTCGTTGATAGCTCGGATATAGGTGCGCCAATCGCGCGCCTGGGCGCGGGTGCCGGAGAAGCGCTCGGCCTCGGCGAAGGCGCGGTCGGCCGACTGGCGCTGCGCACGGTCACCGGGACCTGACTGATTAAAGCGTGCGGTGCCGAGCAGAATCCAGATATCGGCTTGCCGGGCCTGGCTCAGGCCGCCGGTTTCCAGCGCCGCTTCGAATGCCGCTTCGGCGTCCTCGTTGCGCTCATCGGCCAGCAGCGCCTGGCCCAGCCGATAATAAAGATCTCCGGTCTCTGACAGGCTGGCAGCCTCCCTGAGCACCGGAATGGCCTTGCGATGTTCCCGAGCCTGGCTCCAAAGTTGGGAAAGCAGCTCGAGATTGTCGACGTCGCGTTCCAGCCGGCCGCGCTCCAGCTCTTCTTCTATGAGTTTGGCCCCGCGGTGCGGGTTGTTGAAGCTGGAATAATACTGAGCCAGTACGGTGATGTCGTCGGGAGAATCGATCAAGCCAGCCAGATAGGCCGATTCAAGCACGCCGAACGATTCATACTGCATGTCCTGGTCCAGGTACAGTGAGGACAACTGGCGCCAGTAGGACACGACATCCGGCCAGATAGTGATCATTTCCTTCATCAGCTCGGTGCGTTCCGGCACCATGTTCAGCTCGTTGAGCAGGAGGTTCTTCAGGTCGTAGTAGCGCCGCTCGGGCTCCTCGGAAAGTTCGATGGCGCGATCGATCGGCGGGATAGCCTCGCGGAACTGATCAAGGTGGAAGTGAGAGGCACTGAGCATGAAAAACGTGGTCGCTGAGGGCTCTACGTCGCCTTCCAGCCAGCGATTGAAGAAGATGATGGCCTCTTCATAGCGCTCGGTGGCGAAATACAGCTGCGCCAGGTTGAATCGCAGGCGCTCGTTCTGCTCGGCAGGCAGGGCACCGATACTCAGCGCTTCAGCGAAATCATTCAGACCTTCGTCGAGGTTTTCGATGCTGACGTGCGCCTGTCCCCGAATCTGCAGCGTCGAGGCACGATCGAAGTCGGTCATTCGGTCGGCTCGTCGCGTCATCAACTCGTTGAGCTTGACCAGCGCCTCTTCGAAGCGATCCTCCTCCATTTCCTCGAAGGCTTCCAGCAGGTCTGCAGCCACGGACGGTGTCAGCGACTGTGTTTTGCCGCCCTCGTTGGCCGAGCTGACGGAAAAAGCGACCATGCCGAGCAGCAGGAGCAGACCAGAAAGCCCGAATGTCGACCACAGTTTCACGAGTTTCACTCCAGTGCAAAGTCGATCGCCGTGCGCACGCCAAAGCGCGGCTGGGCGACCTGGTTGATGACGCGCGGCTGATAACGCCAACGTTCAACGGCGCTGATTGCGGCGCGATTGAAGCAGCTATTGGTCGTACTGACCACGCGCGGATTGATCACCGTACCCTCAGGCGTCACGTCGAACTCGACGACCACCGTTTCCAGCGGGCGGGCAGCTGCGTGGCATCGGCCGGGATACTGCGGCGGGATGCGTACCAGCGGCTGTGCATCGCGGTCCGGGTTGAAGCCAGTACCGATATCCAGATCGGCCCCGCGCAGATCGGGCAACGCACCCATTTGTACCGCCATGGTCGGGCGGAAGGACGGGTCGCTAACCATGGGAGGAGGAGGCGGCGGCTGATCCAGCACGGGGCGCTGGAAGTCCTCCGGACGCTGAGTTGTACGGTCCTCAAGCTGACGAGTCACATTGATCTGGATCGATCGGTCCTCGGTCAGCTCCACGTCCTGGTGCCGGGCAATGACAGAAGCCAGCAACAGGAAGATAAGAGTCGTAATGACAACCGCGCCGGGAAGCCCGGTGGCCATTCTGAAAATGTCGTTCATAGGCGCCTCGTGGATACAGCTATCGTTTCCTGAACTCCGGCGTCACGAACCTGGTGCAGCACCTCAATCAGATACTCGCTCTCGGCATTGCCGTCGGCCTGGATCACCGCGGAACCACGTGGATTTTCTCGGCGAAGACGCTCGACTGCCGCGCGCACGCCTTCCAGCGGCGTTTCGTTGCGGTTGATCCAGATCCGGTTGTCGGAGTCGATGGCGACCAGTACCGAAACAAGCCTCTGTTCGACGGCGCTGTCGGCCGGCGGGCGCTGTACAGTGACGCCCGGTTCCTTAATGAACGTGGCGGTAACGATGAAGAAAATCAGCATGATGAAGACGATATCCAGCAACGGCGTGACGTTTACGTCGCCTTCGTCCTCTTCGCTTGTGCGGCGTTGTCTAAGCATGACGATTCACTATTTCTCCGGGCTAACGGCGTTCCTGCAAGGTGATTGCAGGTTCCACGCCGGCCATACGTGTTTGATCCAGAACGAGCACAGTAGTTTCAACGCGCGCGTCACGGGCCGCATTCAGCAATACCACCCCGCGCGGATTCTCGGCGCGGAAGGCTTCGACAATCGGCTGCACTGAACGCGGGTCGGTCATGCGCGCGTCGTCAACCATCACGAAGCCGTCATTGCGGACGGTCAGGATCAGCGTCGGTGGCGGCCGCGTCAGTTCCTCGGGCGGAGTGTCATCGGGCGTACTCAGGCCGATGCCGATTTCGTCGAGAAAGGTTGCTGTCACGATAAAGAAGATCAGCAGGATGAAGACGATATCAAGCAGCGGGGTGATGTTGACCTCACCGGATTCCAGCGACGAACCGGACAGTCGGCGACGCAGGCCATGGCCCATGCTGGATTCGGCCTTGAGGTCCTGAGACAACTTGGCGATGGACCGGATGTGCTTGCGTTCCAGGTAGTTGATCGACAGCACACCGGTCAGGGCTACCGCCAGACCAGTCATGGTCGGGATGGTTGCCCGGGAAATACCCGAAGCCATCAGGCGGGCGTTGGATGCGCCGGTGTCGACGATGACCTGGAAAACCTCGAGCATCCCGGTCACCGTGCCCAGCAGACCGAGCAGGGGGGTGATCAGGATTAGCGCCCTGATCACGTTGAGATGCTTCTGGTTTTCGACCCGCACCTGGGAAATCAGGCGTTCCCGGTACAGATAGCCCTCCCAGCTGTGGCGGTCCTTGCGCCCATCCCAGGCATTTTGAGCCTTGTTCATGAGCCGCCGGTGAGCGAAGGCGAAATACAGCCCTCGCTCCGTGATCAGCAGCCACATCAGGAATGTGCTGCACAAAAGCGCTACCACCACCGGCCCACCGGCATTGATGAAGTTGCCGATGAGCTGGATGGCGTTGGCGGGTATCAGGAGTTCAAGCACGGCTCTGTTACCTCTGGGTACTCAGGCATCAAAGGTTCTCGCTTTCGGGGTCGGCCACCAGGCTGAGTGCTTGTTGTTCCAGCACCTGGCCAAGACGACGCGCGGTTCCTGAAGCAAAGGCATGCAGCAGCAGCAGCGGAATGGCCGCTATCAGTCCAAGCACTGTTGTAACCAGGGCCTGAGAAATACCGCCAGCCATCAGTTTCGGATCGCCGGTACCAAACAGGGTGATGGCCTGGAAGGTGACGATCATGCCGATGACGGTGCCGAGCAGCCCCATCAGAGGGGCTACGGCAGCCAGTACCTTGACGACGTTAAGGCCGCTTTCCAGTCGCGGCAGTTCTCGCAACACGGCATCATCCAGTCGCATCTGCAGGGTTTCGAGGTCTTCCTTGCGGTTCTCCTCGAAGGCCATCATGATGCGGCCCAGCGGGTTGCCCTTGGACGGAGTGGAGGACCTCATCTGGGCGCGCACCCGCATCGCGGTGATCGACAGCATCAACCAGCGGAACAGCGCCAGTAAAACGCCGAAGATGGCGACGACGATGATGGCGTAGCCGATGCCGCGGCCCTGGGCGATCCGTTCCTGCATGTTGGGTGTTTCGACCACCATACCCAGAAGAGCGCCCCGCGACGGGTCGATCATGCCGCGGGTCACACCGGCGCCCTGGAAGTTGTAGACGTCTCGAGCGGCTCGAACGGCACCACCGCCAGGTTGACGAACCAGATAGCGCAGGGTGCCTTCACGCGGCACCAGGAAACCCTGGTCGGTAAACGCCGCGAATGGGCCGATACGCACCACCGATTCCTGAGCCGACTGGTTATCGCCGCGAACCACCGGGGCCTGATAGCGAACGACCTTGGCCTGCTCACTGGCCTCTTGGAGCATGGTGAACCACAGGTACTCCAGCTCCTCGATGGTCGGCAGGGAAGCCGACTGAGCCATTCTCGACAGCGGCTCGCCGCGGCCACGCAGCTGGGTCGAGATCAGCGAGTCGGACAGATTTTCGTTGAGGTCGGCGGCGGCTGCGCGGGCAACCCCGAACAGTTCGCCGAATTCACCCTGGCGCTCGGCCAGCTGGACACGCAGCTCTTCGAGTTCGCGGTCGAGCTGATTGCGCAGGTTTTCCAGACGGGTTGCTTCCTGCTCGGCGGCGGTGACTTCGCGGCGAAGCCGGGCCAGCTCCTGCTCCTGGGTGGCCTGTTCACGACGGAAACGATCTTCGCGTTCCTGGTTTTCACGCGAAACCTCTCGACGCTCGCCCTGCATGGCGCGCAGGACTTCCTCGATTGACTGCGCCTGGGTATCGGCAATGGCGTTCGGGGCCAGGCCGACCGCGGCCAGCCCGCCAATGATCAGGGCCACGATCAGTGCGCGCGGCAGCTTGTAGTTCGTCTTCATTCCGGCGTGCTCCGACGATTCGATGCAAGAGTTCTGTTGAATATGCATTTTGGACTCCACCTCAGTTGGCCGGTTGCGGTGCGGTAACCGGAATGAACATCAGGTCCGGCGGAATCTGCTCGCGAGCGATGCGCGAGGCGGTCTTGACGTCGGGCAGGAAAGACCGATCCAGGTCAACCCAGCGGCGCGTTTCGGGGTCGAAGCGCTTGAGTACCTGATCATCGTCGGTGCGGAAAATGAGTGCCAGACGGCCGATTCGCAGGAAATCGACATTTTCGTACATTCGACCATCCACCTCGATGTTGTCGCGGTAGGCTTCGATGGTTCTGCCATATTCGTTTTCGATCTGGTAGGCCTCGATCACCAGGCGGTAGCGCTGCGCCGGTGAACGGCCCGGGTCGTCCATGATGCCGCGCAAACGGTCAATGCGTTCGCGACGCTCGTCAAGCAGCAGCGGGATGTCCGCCTCGACCAGCTCGGCCAGGGCCTCGACCATGTCTTCCATCAGCGGCTGAACCGCGCGCTGGAGACTGGCGATGTTACTTATGTCACGATTCAGGGACTCGATTTCGCCGCGCTGGGCATCAACCTGTCGCTGCTGGGAGGCGTTGTAGCGATTGAGCTGCTCGAGCTGCTTGAGGTTGGCCCGATACTCGCTGAGCAGCGTCTGGGTGCGAGAGTCCAGCTCATCGATGCGTCCCTGCGAGCGACTGGTGTCCTGAACAGCGGCTCGGCTGGTCTCCAGGATGGGTTCCACCTGCTGAGCTTGCGTGCTCAGCGCCAGAAGCAGCATTCCGAGGCAGGCGGTGAGGCAGATGCCAAGGCTGAGAGTCTGTCGTTTCATAATGTAGAGTTCCGAAAAGGTGAAGTCGTACGGTTTAAGACGTGCATCCTATTTGATCAAGGCTCAGGACACAACCGTCTTTTTTGAATCTGGCTGAGGACAGGCAACGGGCGAATCGGTAGCTTTGCGTGCAGGGCAGTCCATCAACCTTGTTGGTGACGAAAAAGTCAGTGCCCCTGATTTATATCAGAATTGGGGGGGGCGTGGGTGGCGACTGGCGAAGCTGCCGGCCGCCCCCGGGCCAGTCAGGCGGCGCGGCGAGCCCGCCCCGGCTGTCGACCACCGCCATTGCCGCGTCGATTGCCCCCGGCGCGTGCGCCAGACTTGCCCTGGCGCTGTGGCCTGGTCTGTTTACGCCCCGGCATTGGCTTCCGGCTCGGTTGCTCGACCGGCTCGTAGCCGTCCAGCGTGTCGGTTGGAATGCCGACCCGGACCAGCTTGCGGATGTCCTCGAACAGGCCGTGTTCGGCACCTGAAACCAGCGAGACGGCCAGGCCGTCGCGCCCGGCACGACCGGTGCGACCGATCCGGTGCACGTAGTCTTCCGGCACGTTCGGGATCTCGTAATTGACCACGTGCGGCAGCTGGTCGATGTCAAGTCCGCGAGCGGCGATATCGGTAGCGACCAGTACTCTCAGCTTGCCCTGCTTGAATCCGGCGAGCGCTTTGGTCCGGGCGGACTGGCTCTTGTTGCCGTGAATTGCCGCAGCGCTCAATCCGTCGCTTTCCAGTTGCCGGGCCAGTCGGTTGGCGCCGTGCTTGGTGCGGGTAAAAACCAGCACCTGCCGCCAGTTTTCGTGGCCGATCATCCACGACAGCAGCTCGCGCTTGCGGTTCTGGTCGACCCGAATTGCCTTCTGCGCAATCGCTTCTACCGTGGAGTTGGGTGGGGCAGTCTCGATGCGCAGCGGGTCGTTCAGGTAGCGTTGGGCCAACGCCGTGATTTCCTTCGAGAATGTGGCCGAGAACAGCAGCGTCTGGCGCTGCTTCGGTACATGTCTGAGGATGCGTTCCAGCGCCGGTCGAAAGCCCATGTCGAGCATGCGATCGGCCTCGTCCAGCACCAGCATTTCGATACCGTCCAGGCGGGCAGTGCCGCGCTCGAGATGGTCGATCAGCCGGCCCGGGGTGGCGATCAGGACGTCGACGCCGCGTCGCAGCCGGTCGATCTGCGGGTTGATGTTGACCCCGCCGAATACTTCAAGCGACTTCAGCGGCAGATGTCGCCCGTAGGCACGCAGGTTCTCATGCACCTGGGCTGCCAGTTCGCGGGTAGGTGTCAGGATCAGTGCCCGCAGACGTCGCGGGCCGTTTTGCTCGCTGAGTCTGTGCAGTAGCGGCAGGGTGAAGGCAGCGGTCTTGCCGGTACCGGTCTGGGCGCTGGCCATCAGATCGCGGCCTGCCAGTACCGCCGGGATAGCCTTGCCCTGAATCGGTGTGGGTTGAGTGTATCCCTGCTCGCTGACAGCGCGCAGCAATTCGGCCTTGAGGCCAAGTGAATCGAAAGTCATGTTGTTTCCTTAAGTTGACCAAGGCATGAAGAATGCGGGCCGCAGTGACGCGACGCGCGCAACAAATCGGGGAAAGGCCTTGGAAAACATGCAATCCGCGAGAGGGCGCCCGGTTACCTTGACCGGCGTGGTCAAGCGAACGCGAGGTGGATCATAGCATGAAGCGTGGACTGAGCCCGCCTTATTTACCATGGTGCCTACTGCGGAGCCGCCAGGCCCCGCGTCGGCAGCACAGGCCGTCGGCCTGGTGCGGTTTGCCGAAGGCAAGAAGCGCCAGGCCAGAGGCCGACCATGCGTGTTTCGCTCGGTCGCAAGTCCTCACCGTAGGGTGAGCTACGCTTCCGGCT
>SKQS01000032.1 GCA_007118895.1 Wenzhouxiangella sp. | reverse complement strand
TCGGGCGAAATCCGGCCCGCTGCGTATTGCCATCGGTGTTAATGGTCAACCTGACACGGCACCGGATAGCACCGGATACCGCTGGAATTCGCGGAAAAGGGCGGTTATAGTTCCTATACTCCCGGAGTGGCTGCGCGCAGGCTCCGGCGAGAAGATTCGGGATCTGCTGGCCGGCTGAGTCGCCGGCGGGCAAGCTCCTTGCCGCTCCTCAAGTGCCTCTTCTCAACCGCCTGTGGTCAACCGTGATCGTGCCTTGCGATCAATCCCGGTCATCCGAGCCGGCGGAATCAGGCCCCGGATCCAGTTTCGCCAGTTTTCTGCTGAGGGTGTTGCGCCCGATGCCCAGCGCAGCGGCGGCTTGCTGACGGTGGTTCTGGCTGTAGGCCAGTGCGCGTTCGATCAGCGTGCGTTCCAGCTGCTCGCTGGCGGCCTGCCACAGGTTGGATTCTCCCTGCCCAAGGCGCTGGTCCAGCCACCTGGACAGCGCCCGGGTCCAGTCGGCCTCGTCGCTTGACGTGCCTGTCTGCCTCAGGCTTTCCGGCAGATCGCCGATGCCGATGTCCTGGCCGGGGGTCATGACGGTCAGCCAGCGACAGGTGTTTTCCAGCTCCCGCACGTTGCCGGGCCAGTTGTGGCGAATCAGCCGTTCCATGGCATCCGGCTCCAGGCGCTTGCGCACGGTGTTGAGCTCCGATGCGGCGGCGGCCAGGAAGTGTCTGGCCAGGTCGGGTATGTCTTCGCGTCGATCTCTAAGTGCCGGCACGTGCAGGTGAATGACGTTGAGGCGGTGGTAGAGGTCTTCGCGAAATCGGCCGGCGGCAACTTCTTGTTCAAGGTCGCGATGAGTGGCGGCCAGAATGCGCACATCCACCCGCCTGCTCTCGTGCCCACCGATGCGAAAGAACTCGCCTTCGGCCAGCACCCGCAGCAGCCGCGTCTGCAGGGCCATGGGCATGTCGCCGATCTCGTCCAGGAACAGGGTGCCGCCGTTGGCCTGCTCGAAGCGGCCGGGACGCGCCTGGTCGGCCCCGGTAAAGGCGCCTTTCTCGTGACCGAACAGTTCAGCCTCGAGCAGGTCCGGCGGAATGGCCGCCGTGTTCAGGGCGATCAGGGGTCGCCCGGCACGCGGACTGTGACGATGCAGCGCTCTCGCGATGAGTTCCTTGCCGGTGCCGGACTCGCCGGTGATCAGCACCGACATGTCGGACCTTGACAGCCTGCCGATGGCGCGAAACACCTGCTGCATGGCTGGCGCCTCGCCCAGCAGCTCGGGGGCGGTCGGGGCCGACTCCTGGCCTGCTTCACTGTCCCTGCCCTGGCCAATGGCCTTTTCGACCAGGGCAATCAGCTCGTCCAGGTCGAACGGTTTGGGCAGGTACTCGAAGGCACCGGCGCCGTAGGCGCTGATGGCGCTGTCGAGATCAGACTGCGCGGTCATGACGATCACCGGTGGCGCAGGCTGGCCCGCCGGCGCATGACCCAGCAGGCTCAAGCCACTTTCTCCGGGCAGGCGCAGATCGGCCACGATAACGGCCGGCGCCGACTCGCCCAGGGCAAGCATTGCCTCGTCGGCACGGCGAAACAGGCTGACATCGAATCCAGCGCCCAGCAGAGCGCGCTCCAGCACCCAGCCCAGCGCATGATCGTCTTCCACGATCCAGACTGAACGGCTCATGGAAGCTCCTCCAGCGGCAGGTCGATGATGAATTCCGTGCGGCCGGGCCGACTGTTGCAGTCCAGGCGCCCGCCGTTGGCGCTGATCAGCCCCCGGGCGATGGCCAGGCCCAGGCCGGTCCGCAGCGGGTGGCCTGACACCATGGGGAAAAAGATCCGCTCCTGCTGGTCGGGCGGTATACCGGGGCCATTGTCGATCACGCTGATGCGTGCGCAGAGCCGATGACCCTTGCCGGCCATCACCACGTTGTGAGCGATGCGGGTGCGCAATTCAATTCGGGCCTTGAGCGTCTGCTCCACCGCCTGGCTGGCGTTTCGCAGCAGGTTGAGCAATGCCTGAACGAGCTGGTCGGGATCAACCCGCACCGGAGGCAGACTGGGGTCATAGTCACGTTCGATTGTGATGTCGTGATCCTGTTCGGCAATGATCAGTCGCCGTACGTGTTCGAGAGGGCGGTGCAGGTTGACCGCCCGTGCCCGGGGCGGTTGCTGCGGGCCCAGCAGCTGGCTGACCAGTGTTCCCAGGCGATCAGCCTCACCCATGATGACCTGGGTGTATTCCTTGAGGCTGGCCTGGTTGAGCTCACGTTCAAGCAGTTGCGCAGCACCGCGCAACCCTGCCAGCGGGTTGCGCAGCTCGTGGGCCAGGTTGACGACCATGCGCTGGGCCAGGCGTTGTTGTGCCTCATGCTCGGCGTCGCGCACCAGCCTGTGATCGGCATCACCAGGCTGCATTTCGATGACCATTCGAGCATCTTCGTATCCGGCCGGCAGTGCGCTGATCACGCAATCGATGCTCAGCGGCTCGGCACGCATGCGCAGCCTGATCAGCAGCTCCCGTAACTTCATGGTCTGACCGGCGGCGGCAACCTCCCTGATGGCCAGGTTCAGCTCGTCGGCTTCCGGCCACATCTGCGCGATTTCCATTCCACAGGACTGCCTGGCGCTGACCCCAAGCAGGGTCTCCGCCGCCGGATTCATCCAGGTGAGCCGTCCCCCGGAATCGACCAGCAGAATGGCGGTGGCCAGATGTTCCATCAGCTGCGGCGGTGGCGCTGTCGAGGGGAGGCTCCTCATCTCTCAATGATGCACCAGCCTGGTGCGGAACGCCATCCTTAATGCACCGAATTGGTGCGATAACCGCCGCCCCGTATCGGTCAGAAAGCCGCAAGCATTTGAAATGCTTACATAACGGGGAGATGGCACGAATTCTGCTCTACTCACAGCGAAGCCGGCCACGCGCCGGCAGACTCGCCCATCCATAGAGGAGCTATTCATGAAACTGATCATCGCCATCATCAAGCCGTTCAAGCTTGACGATCTGCGCGACGCACTGGCCCAGGCCGGCGTGCACGGTCTGACGCTTACCGAAGTCAAGGGCTTCGGCCGGCAAAAGGGGCATACCGAGCTTTACCGAGGCGCGGAATATCGCGTTGATTTCGTGCCCAAACTCAAACTGGAAATCGCAGTGGCCGACGAGCAGGTCGAGGGCGTGGTCGAGACGGTCCAGCAGATTGCCAATACCGGGAAGATCGGCGACGGCAAGATCTTCGTACTTGAACTTCTGGAAAGCATTCGCATTCGCACCGGCGAGCGCGGATCCGACGCCCTTTGACATCGAGGAGAAACCCATGGAAACCACCGCTCAGATTCTGGAGCTCAGCTACGCGCTGGACACCTTTTACTTCCTCCTGTCCGGGGCCCTGGTCATGTGGATGGCCGCCGGCTTCACCATGCTCGAGTCCGGCATGGTGCGGTCGAAGAACACCGTCGAGATCCTGGTCAAGAACATCGGCCTGTACTCGATCGCCTGCATCATGTACCTGCTGGTTGGCTACAACATCATGTACGGCGATTCAGCCAGCAGCATCATTCCGAGCTTGAGCTTCCTGGTTTCAGGCGACAACTCGGTCGAGGCAGTCGTCGCCGGCGGCGAGGATGCGCCGTACTACTCCGATATTGCCGACTTCTTCTTTCAGGTCGTGTTCGTGGCGACCGCCATGTCGATCATCTCCGGTGCGGTGGCAGAGCGCATGAAGCTCTGGTCGTTCTTCCTGTTCGCCGTGGTGATGTGTGCGGTGATCTACCCGGTGCAGGGTTACTGGAGCTGGGGCGAAGGCTTCCTCGACGAGGTGGGCTACAGCGACTATGCCGGGTCCGGCATCGTGCACATGGCCGGCGCGGCCGCGGCCCTGGCCGGCGTGCTGCTGCTGGGACCACGCAAGGGTAAGTATGGGCCTGACGGCAGCGTCAACGCCATTCCCGGCGCCAACATGCCGCTGGCAACACTAGGCGTGTTCGTGCTGTGGCTGGGCTGGTTCGGCTTCAACGGCGGCTCTGAGCTGAAGGTATCGGATGTCGAGTCCGCCAATGCCGTGGCCCAGGTATTTGCCAACACCAACATTGCCGCCGCCGGCGGCGTGGTGGCGGCCCTGCTGTTCAACCGCCTGCTGCTCGGCAAGGCCGATCTGACCATGGCACTGAACGGCGCCCTGGCCGGGCTGGTGGCGATTACAGCCGGACCGGATACCCCGACGCTGGTTCAGGCGCTGATCATCGGCGCAGCCGGCGGAGTGATTGCGGTGCTGTCCATCCTGGGCCTGGACCGGCTGCGTATCGACGACCCGGTTGGCGCCATCTCCGTCCACGGCACTGCCGGCATCTTCGGCGTGCTGGCCGTTTTGTGGACCAATCCGGACGCGACCCTGAGCGGGCAGCTGATCGGTCTGGGCGTCATCTTCGCCTGGGTGTTCGGCGTCAGCCTGGCGGTGTGGGCGCTGATCAAGCTGGTGGTGGGCATACGCATCAGCGAAGAAGAAGAGTATGAGGGGATGGACCAGGCCGAATGCGGCATGGAAGCCTATCCCGAGTTCTGATTAACCAAGGAGCCAAAGACCATGAACCGCAGAAACACCAGAACCCGAGTACCCACTCGCGCCACGTCTGCCCCGCTGCTGATCAGCGCTCTGCTGCTGGCCTCAGCGCCGCTGACCAGCCAGGCTGAAGTCAGCCTCAACATCGGCGTGGCCTCGAACTACCTGTTCCGGGGCGTGACCCAGACCGATGACAAGGCGGCAATCCAGGGCGGCATCGACTTCGAGGCCGCCAGCGGCTTCTACATCGGCACCTGGGCATCCAATGTCGATTTCGACGGCGCGGGATACGAGCTGGACCTTTACCTGGGCTTTGCCACCGAGCTCGATAACGGACTCGGCTTCGACATCGGCTACCTGTACTACGGCTATCCCGACGCCAATCCGGACGATATCGACTTCGGGGAGATCTATGCCAGCATCAGCTTTGGACCATTCACCGGCGGGCTGGCCTACACCGTGCACAGCGACAACAGCGGCGACTTGTTCGACACGGGCGATCTCTACTTTCATGCCGGCCTGGACTTCGAGCTGCCCGCCGATCTGGCCCTGGGCTTGACGCTCGGCTATTACGACTTCAGCAACGACGGCAAGCCCGATGTCGGTGACGCCAACTACTGGCACATCGGCGCCGCGCTCAGCCGCGAGTTCGAAGCACTAGGCGAGATCAGCTTCAACATCGAGTATGCCGACATTTCCCGCGATGACGCCCTGGGCAGCCCCAACTCCAAGGACCCCAAGGTGTGGGTAGGCTGGACCTTGACGTTCTGATCATCCCGCTGCCGTCTCGATAGCGACCAGCCCCGGCTATCGGGGTTGGTCGCTTTTTGCCCAGGGAGCCTTCGACCACTGCTCTCACCACATCTGCTCAAGCTACGGTTTCCCTCACACCGCAAGACACACCCCTCGTCCATGGCGCTCAGGAGCGACAAGTAATGCGGGATAATGGCGATCTGATCTCAACCGGCCAACGTGCCTTCATCCTGCCCCACCCCGATGTCGCTAGTCTCCATCCGAAAACTCGATTTCAGCATCGGCGGACCGCTGCTGCTGGAACAGGTCGACCTGGAGCTTGATGCCGGCGAGCGGGTCGCGCTGGTCGGGCGCAACGGCGCCGGCAAATCGACGCTGTTGAGGCTGATAGGCGGGGAGATCGAGCCCGACGACGGGCAGATCATTGTTGCCGAAGGCGTGCGCATCGCCACCCTGCCGCAGGAAGTGCCGGAGCAGGCCGGCGGCAGCGTCTTCGACCAAATCGCCCAGGGGCTGGGCGATATCGGCGAGCTGCTGGCCCGTTTCCATCACTTGAGCCAGGGAGAATTTGATGCCGATCGGCTGTCGCAGGTGCAGTCAGCACTGGATGCCGCCGGAGGATGGGACATCGACCAGCGCATTGCGCGGGTGCTGGAACATCTGGACCTGGACGGCGAGGCCCGATTCGATCAGCTCTCGGGCGGCATGAAGCGGCGGGTATTGCTGGGCCAGGCGCTGGTTCAGCAGCCCGATGTGCTGTTGCTCGATGAGCCGACCAACCACCTCGATATCGCATCGATCGAGTGGCTGGAGGGCCTGCTTGGCGAGTTCCGCGGCTGCCTGGTCTTTGTCACCCACGACCGCCGCTTTCTTCAGAACCTGGCCACCCGTATCGTCGAGATCGATCGCGGGCAAGTCAGCTCCTGGCCGGGCGACTGGCAGAACTATCTGAGAAGGGTGGCCGAACGGGCCCATGCCGAGGCCCTTGACAACGCGCGCTTCGACCGCCGGCTGGCCGAGGAGGAAGTCTGGATTCGTCAGGGTATCAAGGCCCGACGTACCCGCAACGAGGGCCGGGTGCGGTCCCTTGAGAGAATGCGCGCAGAGCGTGCCGAAAGGCGTGATCGGCCGGGCAGCGTGCAGATGGAGGCGGCGCGTGCCGGCCAGTCAGGACGCAAGGTGATCGAGGCCGAAAACGTCAGCTTTGCCTGGGACGGGCGACCGATGGTTGCCGACTTCTCGGTCACCGTCTGGCGCGGCGACCGGATCGGCCTGATCGGCACCAACGGCAGCGGCAAGTCGACCCTGTTGAAGCTGCTGCTCGGCGAACTCGAGCCCGATACCGGCACGGTCACCCTCGGCACCCGGCTGGAAATCGCCTACTTCGACCAGCATCGCGCCGTGTTGCGCGAAGACTGGAACGCGGCGGACAACGTCGCCGATGGGCGCGACTTTGTCGAGATCAACGGCCGACGCAAGCACATCATCGGCTACCTGCAGGACTTCCTGTTCACCCCGGAGCGCGCCCGCGCGCCGATCAGCAAGCTGTCAGGCGGCGAACGCAACCGGCTGCTGCTGGCGCGCCTGTTTGCCCGGCCGTCGAACCTGCTGGTGATGGACGAACCGACCAATGACCTGGACGCCGAAACCCTGGAACTGCTCGAAGAACTGGTTGCCGACTATCCCGGCACCTTGCTGCTGGTCAGCCACGACCGGGCGTTTCTAGACAACGTGGTGACCTCGACGCTGGTGATGGAAGGCGGCGGCCGGGTCGGTGAATACGTCGGCGGTTACAGCGACTGGCTGCGCCAGCGCCCAGCGCCGAGCCCATCGCGGGAAGAAAACGGCGCCGAAGCGCCTGCCAGGCCCACACCCAGTCAAAAGCCCAAACCCGGAAAAGCGTCGAACAGGCTGAGCTACAAGCTGGCCCGCGAGCTGGAGCAGCTGCCCGGCCGGGTCGAGGCGCTGGAGGATCGGCTGGCGAAGCTGACCGAACGGATCAACGATCCCGACTTCTACCGCCAGGAAAACGCCCTGATCACCGCCCACCATGCCGAGATCGAAGCGGTGCAGGCCGAGCTCGATGCCGCCTTCAGCCGCTGGGAAGAACTTGAGTCGCGCAGTGCATGAGTGGCAACAATCCGTCCCCGGGCAGTCGTCAATGACCACCCGGCCCTGAAGCTGCATTTTTCCAGGTCAAGGCTTGTTCATCACCGGCTGCGGTGGCTGGGTTATCATTCGGAGGCTAACCTATGGAAGCCCCGGTGATGAAAAACACACCTCTTGCTGCGCTCACATTTGCTCTTCTGCTCGCTTTCGGTACGCTCGCAGCAGAGAACGAAGCGGCTACCGTCCAGATTGCCATTCCCAACATGGTCTGTGTTTCCTGCGAACTGGTCATCGAGCGCGCCGTATTCGAGATCAAAGGCGTTAACGACATCGAATTCGACGGCGATGCAAAAACCGCCCTGATCCGATTCGATCCGGCACTGACCGACATTGACCAGATTCTGTCAGCGTGCAGTGATGCCGGGTATCCAGCTACCGTGGTTGAAGCACCCTCGATCTGATTGCCGGACGATGGCCCCAACGGGTCACCACGGTCTGGACCCACCGACCTCCAGCGGACTGTTGGAAGGCTCACTATGGCCACGGTATAGGCGGATCAGCCAGGGCAGGAACAGCAGCACGCAGAGAATTTCGAACAAGCCGAAGAAGATGAATACCGCCGGGTAGGGTTCCAGCCCCAGGCCTCCAAGCAGCGTCAGTATCCCGACGCTGAGCAGGGGGCCAAGCATGAAGCCCAGTGACCCGATCAGATGAAACCCGCCCATACCCGTCGCCTGCGCCGGGCCGGAAAGGCGCACGGTCAGCACCAGTGACGGCGCCAGCATCAGCGCGGCAGTGAAGCCGCCGATGGCCATCACGGTCACGACCTGGCCGGCCGGCGCAAAGCCCAGCGCGATCAGGAACACGCCATAGCACAGGCTGCCTGCAGCCATCAGCAACACCGGGCTGACCCGCTCGCACAGCAGTCCGGCCGGCCAGGTCAGCAGGGAGTACGGCAGCAGGAAAGCAGCCATGGCCAGTCCGATCTGCCACGGCGCCATGCCCAGCACGGTCGCGAAGTATAGCGACACGGTGGAAATGATGAAGCCGGCGGTAAGGCGGTCGATGAAGGTGAAGGCATAGGGCACGATCAAGGGGCGCCGCCGGACCGCCAGTCGCAGCACCTCTCGCAAGCGGCCAGTCGGCCGCGACAGCTCGGCATCGCGCAAGATCAGCATGGCGCCGATGGCAACCAGGCCGACCAGTCCGCCGCCCAGCAGGAACACGCTGGTGGCAGCCTCGGCGCCGATTCGCCCGCCGATGATAGTCCCGGAAGCCACCCCCAGGCTCATCGCTGCCCCCGCCAGCCCCATGGCCCTCCCCTTGTGCTCGCTGCGAGCGCTGTCGGCAAGCATGGTCATGGCCAGCACCAGGGCGCTCATGTGCGCAGCCCCTTCGACGAAGCGCAGCCCCAGTTGCACGGGATAAGGCCACGGCAGGTACATCAGAAAAAGCGAGGCGGAAAACACCAGCAGGGACGGCACGATCAGCGCCTTGCGGCGGGCCAGGTGGTCCGACAAAACGCCTGCCACCAGCGCGGCAAGCAAGGCGCCGGCCATGTTGGCGGACATGAACAGGTGGCGATCCAGCTCGCTGCTGCCGGGGAATCGCCCCTCTGTCAAGTGATAAAGCAGCGGCACCACCGCCGTCACCGGGAGCATGATCAGGAAAATGCCCAGGGCGACGGGCCAGGAGTTCTTCATCAGGAGGTGGATTCGCTGGATCGAGATCTACAACGCGTAGGTTACCGCCAGAGTCGTCAAGATGACAGCGTTGTGGAGCCTGGCATTTCATGTCCGAATTTCGTTCCTTTCCCGAATTTCTTCCCATGCCTGTCCCGAATTTCCCCCCGAATTTCCCCGAATTTCCCTTCAGTGGGCCACCTCCAGACTGGATACCTGGCCCTTCAGGGCCGCTTCCAGGGCTGCGATTCGCTTCTCGAGCTGCTGCAGGCGCTCGGCCTTGGCGGAGGGACCACCTTGGCCAAATGATGCCGGGCGGCTTTCGGCGCCGGAGATGCCGAGCTCGGACGGTACTGAAAAGCTGCCGGTTGTGACGTTGCCGGGGGGCAGGTCATAGACGACCACGCTAAACGGGAGCTGGTTGCCGTCCGAGGGGTATACCAGCAAGTCTCCTCCCACGCTTGATAAAGAGATAGGGATGGCGTTTTGCGAGCCCCTGGGGGTTACCTGAGCAATATTTGCCGACCAGTGGAAACTCAGATCATTGATGGTGACGCGATAGCGGTTGCCCTCCCAGACTACGCTGTCGATATTGACCGACCTGATCAGTTCGCCTTCCTCGTTTACCGTTGCCTTGGCAATCGGGCCTGCGGTGCGTTGCGGTGTGCTGTCGGAAAATTCCAGGTGACCGCCAACATTGACGTCTCCGTCGACGCGGGCACTGTCAGTTGTATGCAGGGAGTGCGTTGGACTGCTGGTGCCGATTCCCACATTGCCGTCGTCGTAGTACACATTGCTCCCGGACAGGCTCCAGTGGCCTTCTCCGGGATCGCCCGGCGAGAAGGTGTCCAGGGCGTACATCGCGACCGGCGCGGCGCTCATCGGCTGACGGGGGTCGAGGGTGTGGAGATTGCCATCGGAATCCTCGATGGTGATTTCCAGCCACAGCATGGTGTCACCAAACAGGCTGTGATCAATCGGCAAAGGCACATTGAACAGGCCGTTCTCGACTTCGGTGCCAATCGACCCGCTGTCTAGCAGCGTCCCTCCCTCCGGGACCTCGTAGACCTCGAAATGGAACTGAACGGGGCCGTCGATGGGGACTCCGTCGCTGCGCAGCTCGCCCTGGTACATCACCTCGTGCTCCATGACCTGCGCCACGACAACGGGTGTGATCAATACTCCCAGAACCGCGCATGCGTAAAGCGTTTTGAGAAATGGCATGATTACCTCCAGCTGATTGTGGATCTTGCACCTGAACTCAGGTCCAGATGCTATCTCACCCCTTCCTATCGTAAAAAGTGCTTTTAATACGACACGCGGATCATTTCCTGCCACCGAACAGCTACGAAACCGCCGCTTCCCGCTCAGGCCTGTCTCCAGTCTTGCCAGCCGGCGTTGCAAATCACTCCAGTGTGGCCCCGATCACCCCCGAAGCCGATGCCCATCCACCGAAGTCCCTGCCAGTCCCGAAACCACCTCCGAAACCACCGCCCCGAAACCACCGAAGTCCCTGCCTGTCCCGAAACCGCAGCCAGCGGGAAAACCCGCGGCCTGATGCCCGGGAATTCGGGAATTCATGCCCGTCCCGAGAGGAATTTATGCCTGTCCCGAGTTGAACCTCCCGAGTTGAAC
>SKQS01000262.1 GCA_007118895.1 Wenzhouxiangella sp. | reverse complement strand
TCATGGGGCCAATCTCCCTGTTTGTATTGTTCGCGAAAACAAAACTTTACAGGAGGCCCCATGGCCTCTTCAAATCAGGCAGGCATCGTCAGGAATCTTGTTGCGAGATCCGGATAGACCCAAAAAAATCATAGACCAGACCACCTAATCGTCTACCTGTCTCCGATACGTTCCACTCAAGATCTATACCAAAGAACAACTTGACACTAGTCGCCACTATGAAGTCACCTTCCCTCCGCAACCCAGTTCCGGATAGTCCCGGCAATGGAACATCTGCCGGCACCTTGAATAATGGACCCTCAAAAGGAACACTTGAAATGCAACCCGCCGGATAAGGAACGGCTCTGCTCGTTTCCACTGATGGTCCATAGCCGAATAGTGTGAATGATCCGCCAAACGACTGGGTCATATATGCCTCATAGTGTCCGCTACGCTGAACGTGAGACAGCAGATTAATATCCGCGCCTACTTTCAATGGCCCATAACGCACACCATAACCAACCTGCAATCCTACGCTTATTCTAGCCTCCCCCACCGGCGTCAGCCCCATAGGATCAACCAAATTAATTGGCTGGTTGTAAGCGTAAACAAACAGATTAGAATCCCCACCCCCAAAGCCAATCGGATCCTTCGCCGTCCACCTCCCAATCTTCGGATCATAATCCCGCGCCCCAAATCGCACAAGGCCGGTGTCGCGGTCGTAGAGGCCGCCGGCAAAGCCGAACGGCTGAAGGCCCGGGTTGCTGTCGAACAGTACTTCGCCGAATGGCCCGTAGTCGATGCGCTGAGCGATTTCGCCGGTTTCGACCTCGATGACCAGGCGGATGCTGCCCAGGTGGTCGGCAATGATCCGGTAGACGGTCTCTTCGGCCGTTACGGGGTCCATCGTTACCATCCAAGAAGGGGAATGGGCCATTTCGGCGTAAACGAAGCGGTGGGTCATGGTGCCCTAGCCGTCAAACTGGGCGACCGGGCTGAGCTGGTCACGGTAAATCCAGGTTTTCTGCAACTCACCGTCGATCTGGCGCACGATGATATCGACATACAGAATATAAGCCTGCGAAACACAGGAAACCGTTCCTGGCCTCTCCCATCTCCCCCTCTTCCCTTCTCCCCATTTGCCGTCTCCCGTCTCCCGTTTCCACCCCCTCAGCTCACGACACCATCCGCGTCAGCACCGAGTGCAGGGCCAGGGGGCGGATGGGTTTGTGGAGGAGTTCGCAACCGGCGTGGCGGGCGGCTTCGCGGACTTCGGCGGCGTGGTCGGCGCTGATCAGGACGGTGGGGCAGCGGCGGCCGTCGGCGGCCAGGCCGTTGAGCAATTGCAGGCCGGTCTGGCCGTGGTCGAGATGGAAATCCAGCACCATCATGGTGGGCGGTGACTGCTCCCATGCGGCGCGGGCCTGGCCGTCGTCGCGCGCGGTGATGACCTCGAAGCCCCAGCCGCCGATCAACTCCTTGAGTGAGACCAGCATGGTCGGGTCGTTGTCGACGATAAGTACCCGGCCAGACTCGTTACCGCGGCCTGCTGCCTGGCCATCGGCCTGTTCGACCACCGGCTCGACCCGGGGCACTTCAACCGCAAAGCAGGTGCCGCGCCCCTGCCGACTCGACACGGTCAGCTCATGGCCCAGCAGGCCGGCCATGCGGTCGGCAATCGCCAGGCCCAGCCCCAGACCAGGGGCGCCTCGATCAGGCTCGAGCCTTCTGAATTCCTCGAAGATCACCTTCAACGAATCGGCGGCAATGCCCGGCCCGGTGTCCCACACGCCGATCCTCACCGCCTCGCTACCGACCCGGCGACAGCCGATCAGGATCCGGCCCTGTCGGGTATAACGCACGGCGTTGGACAGGAAGTTCTGCAGGATGCGTCTGAGCATCTGCGGGTCGGACTCCACCCACACCCGGCTGCGATGGCAGTCCAGTTTCAGCCCCTTTTCCTGTGCCAGCACGCCGAACTCGCCGTGCAGCTGGACAAACAGTTCATCGAGGGCAAAGCGCGAGCGGCGCGGCTCCAACCCGCCGGCATCCAGCCGGGAGATGTCCAGCAGGTCCTCCAGCAGGTCCTCGGTGGCGCCCAGCGCACCGGAGATCTGGCCCAGCGACTGGCGTGCCTCGGCTTCCTTCAGGCGCTCGGCCAGGGCATGGGTGAGCAGCTGGGCGGCATTCAGCGGCTGGACCAGGTCATGACTGACCGCGGCCATGAAACGGCTCTTGGCGGCGCTGGCCCGCTCGGCCTCGGTCTTGGCCTGCTCCAGCTCGGCGGTGCGGGCAACCACCCGTTGCTCCAGGGTCTCGTTGACCGCCTTTAGCTCCTGTTCGGCGCGCCGGAAGGCGGTCACATCGGTAAACGTGGCGACAAACCCGCCGCCGGGCATGGGATTGCCGCGAATCTCGATGATTCGCCCGTCCGGCCACGGCCGCTCGATCAGATGCGGCGTGCCGGCCCGCTTGTGATCCAGACGTCGCTGGATCTTGTGCTCGACATCGCCCTGGCCCATCAGTCCGGCGGAGTAGTTGTGACGCAGCAGATCAGCCACCGGCCGGCCGACCCGAATCAGCTCCGACGGATAGTCGAACAGGTCCAGATAGGCCTGGTTCCAGGCCACAAGCCGCATCTCGCGATCGACCACGCAGATGCCCTGGCTCATGTTTTCCAGCGCACCGGAGAGCACTTCCTGCGAAAAGCGCGCCTGGGCCGCCGCCTCACCGACCAGTTCGGCAACCGTCTCCAGCGGCGCAGGAGTACGCGCGCGGGCTGCATCCAGCAGCAGCCGGGCAGAGGCTGCCCCCACCACCGCGGCCAGCTCGAGCTCCAGGCGCGATTCCAGGTCGTC
>SKQS01000220.1 GCA_007118895.1 Wenzhouxiangella sp. | reverse complement strand
TGTGCAATTCCTCGCGCAGCTGTTCGACGTGATCGAGCACCGCCCGCGCCGGGTTGGAGTAGACGCCGTTGAAGTGGTGCGGCGTGGCGAATAGGTTGGTGATACCGTCGCCCACCGCAATGCGCGCCATGGCCAGCGACTGAGCCAATTCCTTGGCGCCGTCGTCGATGCCGGGCAGGATGTGGCAGTGGATGTCGGTGGGCATGGGGCTAGGATAGCGAAAAAAAAGGGTTCAGGGTTCGGGGTTCAGGGTTCAGGCGGGTGTAGCCATTTGTTTTGCCAGTCTTTGGCTGGGGTGGGGCGGTCGTAGAGGTAGCCTTGCAACAGGACGTAGGGTAGGCCGGTGAAGCATTGGGCCTGGGCTTGGGTTTCTACGCCTTCGGCGACGACGCGCAGTTTGAGTTGGCTGGCGGCGGCCAGGATGATTTTGACCAGCGCGGCGTCGGCCTGGTCGTGCGGCAAGCCGGCGATGAATTCGCGGTCGATTTTCAGCTCGGTGACCGGCAGGCGCTTGAGATAGGACAGCGAGGAGTAGCCGGTGCCGAAGTCGTCGATGGCGATGCCGACGCCTAATTTGCGCAGGGCCTGGAGGCGGGCCAGGGCCAGGTCGGGGTCGCTGAGAAAGACGCGTTCGGTGATTTCCAATATCAGCCCGGCGGGACGCACCGAGCGCTCGGCCAGACGCCGCTGCACGGCATCGACAAAGTCGCCGCGGCGGATTTGCACCGGGCTGATGTTGACGCTGATGCTCAATCTGGGGTTATGCGTCTGCAGGGTCGCCAGCACGTCCAGCGCCTGCTCCAGCACCCAGTAACCGATGGGCACGATATGGCCGCTGTCTTCGGCCAGCGGAATGAAACGCGCCGGCGCGATATCGCCCAGCGCGGGGTGGCGCCAGCGGCACAGTGCTTCGGCGCCGGCCAGCTCGCCATCGGGGGTGACCTGGGCCTGCAGCGCAATATGCAACTCGCCGCGCGCCAAGGCCCGCGACAAGTCTTGCTCCAGCCGAAAAGCCTGTTGTGCCTCGCGCGAGGACTCGGCATCGAAAAACGCCACCTGGCCATCGCCGTTGTCCTTGGCCGCGCGCAGTGCGGCATCGGCCATCTGCATGAAGTCGCCGGAGCGCGACGGTGCGCCGGTCGGGCTGGGCTGGTCCCAGTAGGCGATGCCGATCGCCGCGCCCGCCGTTCGGGTGCGGTTTTCAATCAGGTAGGGCTCGCGCAGGGCGCGCTGGATGCGCTGGATCCACAGCACTTCCTGGCGCGACACGGCGTCGTGACCCCGAATGTCTTCCAGCGGCGGCAGAATGCCGAACTCGTCCGGGCCGATGCGGGCCACCAGCGCATCTTCCGGCGCGTGATCGGTCAGGCGCCGGGCCAGCAGTTGCAGTAGTCGATCGCCGGTTTCGTGGCCGTGGGCGGAGTTGAAGGCGCGGAAGCGGTTGATGTTGACCAGCATCAGCGGCTGGCGTCTGCGCCCGCTTACCACGCCCTGCAGGCGTTGATCCAGCGCCTCGAAAAAGGCGAAGCGGTTGGCCAGCCCGGTCAGGCTGTCGTAGCGCTGCAGGGATTTCAGGCGCTGGTCCAGTTGTTCGCGCTCGGTGACGTCTTCCTTCACGGCGATGAAGCGGATCGGCTGGTCCTGCTCGTCCAGCACCGGGTTGATCAACACCCGCTCGACGTATTCGCTGCCGTCCTTGCGCCGGTTCACCAGCCGGCCCTGCCAGGTGCGCCCGGCCAGGATGGTTGCCCATAGGTCGGCATACACCGCTTTGGGCGTGCGCCCCGACTGCAACACGCGCGGGTTCTGGCCGAGCAGTTCGGCGCTGCTGTAGCCGGTGTTTTCGATGCAGGTGCGGTTGGCGTATTCGATAACCCCGTCGCAGTCGGTGATGACGATGCTGGCCGGGCTCTGGTCGACCGCGATTTTGAGCTTGCGTGCCTCGAAGGCGGCTTGCTGCTGGTCGGCCAGGGCCCGCGCCTGGCGCCGGTAAAGGACTGCCAGCAACAGCGCGGTGACCACGAACAGAATCAGCAGCATGCTGACGGCCAGCACCCAGCGCGCGCGTTCGACGCGACGCTCGGACTCGACCTGCTGCAGCACCAGGGTCAGTTCCTCGCGGGTGAGGGCGTAGAAGTCTTGAGCGCGCACGACGATCAGGGCGGCGTTCAACCAGCCGGCATGGGGGCTTTTCTGTGGTCCGAGGATTGCGCTGCTGTCGGCCCGATCGGGCCCGCCGACCAAGGGCGCGGCGGCGACAGCGGGCGAGACGCCGGCACAGGTCATCAGGAGCACCGCGCCCAGCACGCCGCCGGCGCAAAGACTTTGCAGTGCCGCTATCCCGACCCGTGCCATCAGTCAACCCCCGTTAAATTGTTCGCGTTACAGGCTAACAAAAAGTTAAGACCGTAACAAGCCAAAAGCGGGCGCAGTGGGTTGATTTGGCGGCGCTATTATTGTCTCGGCAATGGCGTCGCGAGTCCGGCGGCATCCGGGATGATGGCGCTTATGCAGATGCCGACCTTTGTTGCCGGCGGCTTAGCATGGCCTGCAGCGTCCAGACCAGCGCGGCGGCGACGGCCACGCCGACCAGGTTCATGCCCACATCGCCCCAGGAGGCAAAGCGCCCGTCGACCAGCAGCTGCAGGCCCTCGGTAATGAACGCCAGCGCGGCCATGGCCAGGGCGGGATAAAGCCGCCCGAGGTCGGTGCGGATCCAGAACAGTAGCCCGGACACAACGGCGAACAGGGTGAAATGCACCAGGTAACTGACCCCGGGGATATCACTGGCCTCGCGCGCCAGGGGCACGAACACGCTCAGCACATCCCGAATCCAGTCCACGCCGGCCGGCGGCAACACCAG
>SKQS01000217.1 GCA_007118895.1 Wenzhouxiangella sp. | reverse complement strand
ATACACGCTGGCTGACCTGCTTGCCCGCGACCGGGTCGCCACGCTGGCCCGCCTGCTGAACATCCGGGGCTGAGCCCAACTGTCGACATCGCGTTGCGCGACCGGCCCAGCATTCAGATCTGCACCGCCCAGTCAGGCAGAACGTCCAGTGCCCAGCTCTCCAGCACCTTGTCGACGCCGGTAAACACCATGGCTGCCAGCAGGGCGAGCACCCAACCCAGCAGCTTCTTGCCCCGTTCAGCCTGGTTGATCAGCCCGGGTCGCCAACGCTCCAGCGCCTGACCGGAGAACAGTCCGGCCGCCAACAAGATACCGGCACAGGCCAGGCCAAAGCTCAGCATGACCAAAAATGCCATCATCATGCTCTGGCCCAGTGAGGCCAGGGCAATCGCCGCGCCCAGGGTCGGACCAACGCAGGGCAGCCAGACCAGGCCCAGCAAGGCGCCAACAATGAACTGGCCGGCCGTGCCTGAAGCGCCGCCCATGGCCGGGCTGAAGCGCGCCGACAAAGACGACAACTTCAGGCTGACCCAGTCACCCAGCGGTCTGATCAGCAAGACCGCGGAAATCAGGGCCAGCAGTACTGCAGCGACATAGCGCAACGATTGTGGATCGATACCGAGATTCAGCAGGGTGAAGGTCACCACGGTGCCGGCCAGGGCGAAGGACAGCCCCAGGCCCAGGGCCAGAAACCAGGGACCGGTTCGGCCGCCGGTGGCGGCCGAGGACATCACAGCGGGCACCAGTGGCCAGACGCAGGGAGACAGAATGCTCAATGCGCCAGCTAAAGCTGCCAGAGGGATGGACGACAGCTCCAGGGTCACGAACTGGATGGCGCCTGCAGGATCGTGTCATAGATGACCTCACGACGGGTTTCGGCAACACCGTACCAGACCTGCTGCTCGCCGCGAAACAGCAGCAACGTAGACTGGCGCGGCGCCCTGAATTGTCTTACCACTTCCTTGTCGCGGTCGAAATCGACTTCGAGGATATGCAGCTCGACTTCAGGATGTTCTGACTGAAAGCGGGCGAGAATTTCGCGCTGGCGGCGGCAAGTCGGGCACCAGGTCGCCCAGATATCGATCAGGATCAGTGCGTCCTCGGCCTGCAGCTGCTCGAATCGGTGCTGACTGAATGGCTCGGCCTCCAGTGCCTGGCCCGAGGTTGCCAGCGCCGCCAAAAAAGCAGCGAGCAGGGATAGTTTCCAGATTCTCATGTAAAGACTCCTCCAGGTTTCGGGACAAAAGAAAAGGCTTACACGCCGCAGCTATAAAAAGCCTGGGGCGCTTTGATCAGAGTGCGCTTGATAGGACCGGGGAGTCGCCCGATTGCTTGCAGAAGGATAGGGTGAAGGTCGGAAGGCCGAACAGAAACGGCGAAAGCCAGCCCGAAGCGGCAGGGGTCAGTTGAACTGACCAATCACCGGTTCGACATCGAAGGTATCGCGAAACAGCGGATCGTCATTGCCGATCCGGACTTCGATGGTCAGCTTCAGGGTCATGACCTCTTCGGCTGCCTCGATGTTGATTTCGAGCGTTTCTGACAGACTGCCGTCGATGGCGGTCAGCGGGTTGGCCACGATGGTGGCATTGAGCATCTGGCTCTCGCCCGGCGCGATAGTGCCTTGATCCGGCGACAGATCGAGCCAGCCAGGGGCTTCTCCGTTGCCAAGCTCGACCCGGAACTTACGCTCCCGGTCATCCGCGTTGCGCAGCTCGATGGCCAGCTCACGCTGCTGCTCGGGTCCCAGCTCGAGATCAAGCAGCAAGGTCTGCTCTTCCGGACAGCTCAGCCTGGCACCGGACGCGCTGAGCACATCTTTCGGCCCAATGCTCAGCCACTGCGACGCATCCTCGCATGCCGATTCGGCCGCAGCCAGGCTGCCCGAAACCAGAGCAATGGCCAGCGCAAGCGTCAGTAGTCGTACTTGGTGGAGACCAGAAATCAAGGAAGACGATGGTCCGTTGGTGGCCAATTCAAGGCAAATAATCCGGGTTGAAGCTGCAGCGATCTGCATTCGTCACGGCATTGTATCGGCCCGGCCATGGACCCGCAATTGCCGCTTTCCGGAAGGCATGCCTGAGCCCTGGCTTGCGCTGCAGAATAGTGTACTGTTGGTGATCGAACGATTTCTTCAGTGAATCTCCACGCATGTCCAGCGACAACTCCGACAAGATCAGCGAAGTCACCGAGCTGCTCCAGCGTGAGGCCGGTAGCAACGAGGCGGAACTCTACCGGCTGCTGCCGCTGGTCTACCAGGAGCTGCGGGCGATGGCCGGGCGCCAGCTGTCACGGCAGTCGCGAGATCACACGCTGCAGGCCACCGCGCTGATCAACGAGGCCTACCTGCGCCTGGTCGACCAGGAATATCACAGCTGGGAAAACCGCCGCCAGTTCCTGCTGGTGGCCGCCACCGTGATGCGCCGGGTGCTGGTCGACTATGCGCGTCGTCGCGCCGCTGCCAAGCGTCCTGACGGTCACCGCCGCGCTGATATCGAGTCCGAGCAGCTGGGCGAGGACTTTGGCGGCGAGCTGATTGCCCTGGACCAGGCACTGGAGCAACTGGCCGCTGAGGACGAGCGCCAGGCCCGTATTGTTGAACTGCGCTACTTCGCCGGCCTGAGCATCGCCGACACCGCCAGCGCGCTGGAAATATCCGACCGCACCGTGGTTCGCGAATGGCGCATGGCGCGGGCCTGGCTCAAGCGTCGCCTCGAGCCGGACGAGAACTGATCGGCCGATCGAGAAACCCTGGCGGCTGCTCAATGCTGCTCGATTCTTCGCTCGACTTCGGCCAGGCGGGCGGCCAGCGTTGCCTCGATGGCCGAAGCTTCTCTAGCGGCTGACTGCTCCAGGGCCGAAAGCGCCTGGCGATAGGCTGCTGCCGCCTCGCCAAGTCGGCCCTGCATGCCCACCGCGCTGCCCAGTATTTCCAGGGCCTGGGCATGGTAGACCGCCTCCACGCCACCGCTGAGGCCAGCGCCTCGAGCCAGGTCGTTCAGGATTTCCCCGATCAGCGCTTCGGCCAGCGCCGGTTCCCCGCGCCGAAGGTGCCCGGCAGCCAGGTTGGAAACAGACAGCCGGTACAGGTAGTGATCGCGACCGAGAACCTCGGCGATCATGTCGGCGGCCTCACGAAATGCGCCCATCGCCTGGTCGTTGCGACCTATGCGCGACAGGGCCACGCCATAGTTGCCGATCAGGTTGGCCAGGCGCTGGCTGGGACCGATCAGCCGGCGGTAGTCGGCCACCAGTTGCTCGTAGTCGGCCACCGCGGCATCGGGATCGGTGAGCATCAGCGCCGTAGCGTGCACGAACCGGCTGCGCAGTCGCCGGGGGTCGTCTTCCGCATACAAGGTGGCAGCCAGGTCACGAGCGGTGACGGCATTGGCCAGCGCCCGGTCGGCCTCGCCGGCCACGACCTGGGCGCCGACCAGGGCCGACAACGCCTCGAAACGCAGGTCATCGAGCGCCGTACCGGATTCAGACAAAAGCTCTGCGATTTCGGCCAGCTCGCTCATGGTCCGGGCCAGCGGCTGGTCGAGTACGTTGGCGTGATTGCGCAGCTTGCGGATGCGAAGCTCCAGCAAACGTTCATGATGGCTGCCGGCAGCAGATTCATACAGGGCAATGGCCCGCTCATCGGCAGCGATGGCCTCAAGCGCGCGGCCGGCCGAGTCCAGCGCCGCAGCAATCTCGGCCTGAATCAGCGCTTGTTCCGACCAGCCGGCCTCCGGCGCCAGCGACTCCTGCGCCTGAATCAGCAGCGGCAGTGCCTGCTCGCCCAGCCCGAGAGCGTTGTAGGCGCGTCCCAGCGCCAGGTGGATCGCCCCCAGAAAATCCGGACTGACCTCGGCTTCGCGCATCAGTTGCTCGCGGCCCATGTCCAGGATCTCGCGCACGGTGACCTCGTTGCCACGCGTCGGCAGCGCGTCGGCACCGGCAAACAGCGCGGTCATGAAGCCGGTAACCGCCTCGGCACGATCACGCTCCATGGCGATTCGGTTCAACTGGGCCTCACGGTCGATGAAGAAAACCCCGACCAGAACGACCAACAGCGCGCCGACCCCGACAGCCCAGCGATGGCGCCAGACAAAGCGGTGCAGGCGATAGGCCAGGTGGCCGCGCCGGGCCAGCACCGGTCGGTGCTTGCGCAGGCGCTGGATATCCTCGATCAAATCCCTGACCGACGGATAGCGAGACTCCGGATCGGTGCGTAGCGCCTTTTCCAGGATCGCCTGCATGTCCCGTCCGGCGCTCCGCCCCAGCCGCCTGTTCAGCGCCCGCCCGGCAATCTGAAGATCGCCTGCCACGACGGCTGCCGGCAGCTGGTGAGGCTGGCCGACATGATCGAAGGGTCGACTGCCGGTCAGCAGCTGGTGAAGCACGATGCCCAGCGAGTAGACATCGGTGGCTGCGGTCAGCCCGCGACCTTCGATCTGCTCCGGACTGGCGTAGGCCAGGGTCATTGCGTGATCGCCGGAGTCGGTGACGGTCGGATCACTCCGGCGCTCGGCATCGACCAGGCGGGCAATACCAAAATCCAGCAGCTTGGGCTCACCGTCGGAGGTAACCAGGATATTGGACGGCTTGATGTCGCGATGAATCACCATGTGGCGATGGGCATAGTCAACTGCATCGCACACCTTGAGAAACAGGGCCAGTACCTGACCGACCGAGCAGCCACGATTTTCGCAGTACCGGTCTATCGGTTTGCCATCGACGAACTCGGTGGCCAGAAACGGGCGACCTTCGGTGGTCAGCCCGCCGTCGATCAGATGGGCGATATTGCGATGACTCAGGCGCGACAGGATCTGGCGTTCAGTGGCAAAGCGGCGGGTCTCGTGGCTATCCGCCTCGCTGGTCAGCTTGAGCAACTTCAGCGCCACGGGCTGGCGCAGGTCACCGTCAATGCGTTCGGCGAGGTAGACCACGCCGGCACCGCCCTCATCGAGCCGACGCACCAGCCGGTAGTCGCGCGGCAGGGGAACCTTGAACGACACCTCACGGATAACCGATTCGGTCCGGGCCTGGAACTGCTCCGGGGTGCCATCCTCGCTGTCATCCTCGGCTGCAGCTACCAGCCATCCCACCTCGGCCACAAGCTGTGAGTCGCCTTCACAGGCGGTGGCAATCCAGTCAGCACGCTGCTCCGGATCAATCTCCAGCGCCTGGGTCGCCAGGGTCTTGGCGCGTTGGTACAGGGATTTGGAAGACATCAACACCGGCGCGTGCGAATCCAGGCTCCAGATTACCCCAATCCGCCCCGGCAATTCGCGCAGCCCTCACCCGCCAACGCAGGGCCATACTCTATGCTTGCGGCTGGATTTCCAGGATTTCAGCCATGGCAAGCGCACGCAACTTCGACCCCAGTTTCTCCCGCCTCAAGCCTGCCACCGATGATCAGCTGCGCCAGGTCTGCGACCACTGCGGCTTCGTCAACTACGAAAATCCCAAGATCGTGGTCGGCAGCGTGGTGCAGCACGACGATCGCATCCTGCTGTGCCGCCGCGCGATCAATCCGCGCCGCGACTTCTGGACCCTGCCGGCCGGTTACCTGGAGCTGGGCGAGTCGCCGGAGGCAGGCGCCCGGCGCGAGGCGCAGGAAGAGGCATGCGCCCGTATCGCCATCGATCAGCTGCTGGCCACCTATGCAATCACACGGATCAGCCAGGTTCAGCTGATCTACCGCGCCCGGCTGATCGAACCACAGATCGCACCCGGGCCGGAGTCCCTGGAGGTGGCGCTGTTTGCCTGGCAGAACATTCCCTGGGAGCAGCTTGCTTTTCCCTCTGTGCACTGGGCGCTGGCGCATTTCAGTCAGACACTGGACCAGGCGAGTTTCGCGCCATTTGGCCATTCCGATACCGCGCCACCGCCAGAGCTTGAGCGATCCAAGCATCAGGGTCTCGGACGGGGCAATCGCTGATCAGTCCGCTGCCAGCATCTCGCGCAGGCGGGTCAATTCCAGCTTTTGACGCCGCCCCTTTTCATGCTGCCAGGCACCCAGCAGCATGCCGCCGACACACCACAGCACCAGCAGCGCCAGCACCGTGGCGTGCTCAGCAAGCATCCCGCCAATGCCAGTCCCTTCGAGCAGCCCACGGACGGCAAACCAGGCCAGCACGAAAACCATGACCACCAGCGAGACCCAGCCCCCGATACGTCCGCCAACATCCCGCGCATGCGCATCTCGCCAGGCATGATCGATGATTTCGGCGGCCGAGTCATCGCGCCGGAACAGGCTTCGCCAGCGCAGCATCACGGTCCAGGGACCGAGCAGACACAGCAGCGCGGCAAAAAACCCCCAGTAGATCCATTCCGCCAGGGTCTCGAAAATGGTGGCTGCGTATACCATCAGTGCGAGCACGGCAATAAGCGCCAGCACCTCCAGGCCGACCCAGAGCCAGCGCCGCCACAGGCGAGCCCTGATCCGGGCGATGGTGAGCTGCGGCATTTCGCCGGAGGGCTGCTGCCAATCGCCGCGCAGGTTCTCCAGATCCAGGTCCGGCCGGCTCATGACGACAACCTGCTGGCCAGCTGCGTCCGCGCGCGATTGATGCGCACGGCGACATTGTTCTCGCTAATATCGAGCACCTCGGCAATTTCAGCGTGGGAAAAACCCTCCAGAAACAGGGTGACCGCCTCGCGCTGCCCCAAGGGCAGGCCATTGACCGCCTGGCGCAGGCGCCGGTGACGCTCGTGTTGCTCGGCGTCGGTATAGGGGCAGTTGGTAACGGCGGGCTGCTGCTCGTCGGGCGCACGGGTCGGCCCGGCCTTGATCTCGGCGGCGATATGGCTCATCGCGCGATTGCGCGCAATCCGGAATACATAGGCCTTGAGACCGGCCGGGTTTTCAAGCCGCGGCAGCGCGCGCCAGATCGCCACCAAGGTCTCCTGGAACAGATCCTCGCGCCGGGCCCGGTCGAACTCGAAAGTGCCGGCCAGCCGCCACAACGCCGGACCATGCTCGGCAAGCACCTGCTGCAAGCACGAATCCTGGCCTGTTCGGGCCCGGTCAGTCATCGGCTGCTCTCGTGCAAGGATAAATTCCATGGCTGCGGATGCTATGGTTGACCATCTTCAGGAAACTTCGTCTTTGTTCCGCTTCAGTCCAGCGCATTCGAGGAATCCTTACACTGTTTGCTACATCACGGCCCGGAGGCCAAGCTGGACGCTTTTCGGAGGAAACCATGGCCAGATTACTCTTACTAAGACATTCATATTCAAAGCCTCATTCAGCTTGTCTGTGGGCGTTCGTGGCAAGGCACGCACTGACGGCTCCACTACAGGGCTTCTTTGCTGCGCAAAACCGCCCTTTCGTTCCCGCCTGCGCTGGCACGCCAGCACAGGCAACGTAAGGAGTGTGGTTTCGCGAAGCGAAGAAGCACTCCTGGAGTGCCGTTGTGCGTGTAGCCACCCTACATCAAGTGCCGGGAACGCAGTCCACGGACGCCCACAGGCAAGCCCGAAGGGAGTCCCTGACACGCTCGCCCGCGGCGTTTCGCTTGCTCGACGTAGGCCCACTATGCCTTCGCAATCGTGCCTTGCGGGCGAACGTGTCAGGGACTCTGAATGTGGCTTTGAATATGAATGTCTTAGTATGGGTGACCCTGCTGCTTGCACTTATCCAGTCGGTGTCTGCCGAAGAACCGCTGGCGGGCTTTGCCGACTGGCTGGCCGCCGAACGCGAGCGCTGGCAGATACCCGGCATGGCCGTGTGCATCGTGCAGGCCGACGAAATCCGCTTCTGCGAGGGCCTTGGCACCACCCGTCTTGGCACCAGCGAGGCGGTCGATGAACATACCCTTTTCGGCATTGCCTCGCTGACCAAGGCATTTACCGCCACCGCGCTGGGACTGCTGGTCGACGAGGGCGAGCTGGATTTCGATGAACCGGTGATCCGTCACATGCCGGACTTTCGACTCAGCGACCCCTGGGCAGGCGCGCAAGTCTCTGCAGCCGATCTGCTCAGTCACCGGGTCGGCCTTGGCCGGATGCTCGGCAACCGGCTGCAGTTCATGACCCACCGCGAGCGCTCGGAGTTGATCTACCGCATGCGCTACCACGACTTCGAGCAACCCTTTCGCCAGGGCTATGTCTACAGCAACCTGATGTACCTGGTTGCCGGCGAGCTGATTCCGGCGATTACCGGACAGAGCTGGGATGGTTTTGTTGCCGAGCGACTGTTCAGGCCGCTGGACATGGCGCGTAGCAACACCTCGATCACGGCCCTGGCCGGTCTGGACAACATTGCCTGGCCGCACCAGGAAATCGACGGCGAAATCATGGTGATCGAACGGCGCAACTTCGACAACGCCGGACCCGCGGCCTCGATCAACGCCAGCGTGCGCGAACTGGCCGAGTGGCTCAGGCTGAATCTCGGCGAGCCGGGAGTCATTGACCAGCAACGGCTGGTCTCTCCGGAAGTCATGGCGAGGATCCACGCTCCGGCCAACCTGATCGGTTTCGATAGCAATGACGAGACCATTCTTGCCTATGGCCTGGGCTGGTCGTTGACCCGCTATGCCGACCGGCACGTGCTGCAGCATGGTGGCGCCACCGACGGCATGAACTCGGTGATTGCGCTGGTGCCGTCGCTGGATTTGGGCCTGGTGATGACCGCCAACCTGTTCACCCACCTGCGCACGGCGGTGGTACGCGAGGTGATCGACCGCCATCTCGGAAAGCCCGACGCTGACTGGGGCGGCCATTATTTCGAGCGCTTCGGCGAGTTGCGCGCCGAGGCCCGGCAGGCCCGGCTGGAGCTGGAAGCCGAACGCCAGGCCGATACGGTATCCCGCTTCAGCCCCGAGATGCTGGCCGGCCGCTACCACCATCCGCTATACGACGTGGTCGAGGTTTTCCCGGCCGCTGACGGGCTGGCGCTGCGCTTCTGGGATGACGACAGCCAGGTGGCCGATCTCGAGCATTGGCACCACAACACCTTCCGTGCCCACTGGCGCAATCAGGCCCAGCGCAGCAAGTTCGTGTGGTTCAGCGCCGACCGCGATGGCAGGCCGGTCGAACTCAACGTCGAGTTCACCCTGCGCCCGCTGGTGCTGGAAGAGGGAATCTACCCGGCCGACTACACCCGCCTGGTGCGATTCAGGCGGGCTGCAGACGAGCCTTAAGCAAACACCGCCGGCAAGCGCTGCCGGCGGTGACTTGTTTCAACCTGCTCAGGCTGCCCGGCGAGCCGACCTCATGGCCAGCAGCAGCACCGTCAAGACCAGCACCAGCATGCCGAACAGGCCAAGCGTGGGTACCGGTCGCGGCGCCAGGTAGGTGAAGCCGGCAAACAGCGTGTCGCTCTGCCCGTCCGGGTTGGTCACGGTGACATCGACCGGCCCGATCGGTCCCGGGGGCACGGTGCAGGTAATGGTGTCCGGCACCGTGACGACCACATCGGTGCAGGCTGATCCACCGAACATCACCGTCGCGCCGGACTGGAAGTCCTCACCGGTAATCGTCACCGTGTAGCCGCCGAACATGTCACCGAAGTCCGGAGCAATGCCCAAGATTTCAGGTGGCGAAACGTAGGTGAAGCCATCGGTCAGGGTGTCGGACTGGCCGTCCGGGTTTTCCACCGAGACATCAACCGCGCCCGCCGCGCCGGCCGGAGTGTCGCAGGTAATCTCGGTGGCACTGGCCACGTTGGCGTTGGCGCAAGCATTGCCACCAAACTCCACCGTGGCGCCGGCATCGAAGTTGGCGCCGGAAATCGTCACCGCCGTGCCGCCGGCCGTCGGCCCGGAGTTCGGGTTGACCGAGGTAACCGAGGGTGGCGCAACGTAGGTAAAGCCGTCGGTCAGGGTGTTGGACTGGCCGTCCGGGTTCTCCACCGTGACATCGACTAAGCCGGCCGCAGCGGCCGGGGTGTCGCAGGTAATCTCGGTGGCGCTGGCCACGTTGACGTTGCCGCAGGCGTTGCCGCCAAACTCCACCGTGGCGCCGGCCACGAAGTCCGAACCAGTGATCGTCACCGCCGTGCCTCCGGCCGTCGGCCCGGAGTTCGGATTGACCGAGGTCAGCGACGGCGCCGGTCCTAATCCGGGACTGAAGGTTGTCTCGGCGGAATTCATGTAGCCGCCACTACTCCACCCACCGGCAATGAATAATTCCCCAGTGACAGGATCCGTAGCGGCAGCCTGGGTCCTGCGCCCGGCGTTCAATGACGAAGTAAACTCCCAGGTGCCGGTGGCGCCCTGGGTCAGGTCGTAGCTTTCAACCGAAGTCAAGTAGGTACTCCAGCCCCCGGCGCCAACATATAGACGGTCTTGCAAGGTCCAGACTGCAGCGGCTCCGCGGGCCGTCTGCAGCCCCGGGTAATCGGTCCATGAATTCGTTGCCGGATCGTAGGCGGCTACGTTGGCCAAGTTGCCGCCAGTACCGTCCGACGCGCCGGCAACGAAAAGCAGACCATTGCTGGCGGTAACCGCGGAAGCGTAGGCATGGGAGAAGGAAGAGCTGGCCAGGGTCAACCAGCGACTGCCTGGGAGCTGGGTCGGATCATAGACCCAGGCGGTGGCAGTCGGAGAAGAACCGTCATAGCCTCCGAAGACGTAGAGTCGACCCTGATATCCAGTACAGGCTGCACCGAAACGAGGGCTCGGCATAGGATCCGTTGCCGCTGTTGTCCAGGTGCCCGTGGCAGGATTGAAAATCTGGAGCTCGGTTAGTGGTGGTGATGATCCCGTCCAGCCACCGGGCACATAAATCAGCCCGTCAGCCTCGGCGGCGCAAAGATTACTGGCCGGCGTTGACATCTGATCGGCGCTGGTCTCGTCCCAATCGTCGGTATCCGGATCATAGATCTGGACGTAGCCGTTACGT
>SKQS01000053.1 GCA_007118895.1 Wenzhouxiangella sp. | reverse complement strand
TCCGGTTCCTGGCCATAGGCGCTGGCCAGGGCCTCGGCAATGCGCTCGCGGTTGACCACACGCCCGGCGCCGATCAGCTCGGCCCAGCGTGCCGCAGTCGGTTGGGCAGCCAGCCAGTTGACCATGCCGCCGCCGCGCGGCCCGGCACCGGGGGTGCCGGCGACCAGTATCAGCTGACTGGTACGATCCTGGTGTTGATGGGCCAGTTCGGTGACCACCCGCGCTCCCATGGAATGGCCGATCAGGATCAGCTCCCGTTCGCTCATGCGGGAGGCGATCAGGGCCGTCACCAGCTCGGCCCAGGGCGCATCGACCGGCCGTTTGTCGCTGTAGCCGAACGGCGGCAGGTCCGGCGCCAGCACCGCCAGGCCGCGCTGTTCCAGCGCATCCATAGTCTTGCGCCAGGAAAAAGCGGAGCCGGAAAAGCCGTGAATCAGCACTACCCCGGGACGATCGGCAGCGCCGTCGCGCCAGCGGTAGTGTAGATTGACGCCGGCCACATCCAGCCGATGGCTGTCAGCAAACGGGCGTTCGGGCAGCTGATCGAGGCTGGCCGGGCGGACCAGCAGCCAGGGCAGGGTGAGACCGGCGATGGCGATCAGCGCCAGGATGACGAGGACAATGCGCAGCATTAGGTGGGCAAGCATAGCCTACCCGTGATTGTTTAGGGCCCAGGACCGTCAGATTCGCGGTAGGCTTGTCGGCGGTAGAAGAACGCGGATGATATGCCGATGGCTAATCGAATCGATATCAACGGCGCCAGGCTGCATCTGGAAGTCGACGGTCAGGGCGAACGGTCCCTGGTGCTGTGCCATGGGCTGCTCTACAGCAGCCGGATGTTCGATGCCCAGGTCAGGGCACTGTCTGATCGCTACCGCTGCGTGCGCTTCGATTTCCGCGGTCAGGGTCAAAGCGAGGTGACGCGTCGCGGCTATGACATGGATGATCTGGCTGACGATGCGATTGCTGTCATCGAAGCCGATGGGCGTCCACCGTGTCATCTGCTGGGGTTTTCCATGGGTGGTTTCGTGGCCTTGCGGGTGGCGCTCAAGCGCCCGGACCTGCTGCGCTCGCTGATCCTGGTCAACACCTCGGCAGGGCCGGAGAAGCCGATCAAGAAGCTGCGCTTTCGCCTGCTCAACCTGATCGCGCGCACGATCGGTCTGCGCACAGTGATTGGCCAGGTCATGCCGCTGATGTTCTCGCAGAGCTTTCTCGACGATCCGGCCCGGGCTGCCGAGCGCGACCACTGGCGCGATTTTATTCTCGGCAATGACCGGGTCGGGGTCAGTCGCGCCGTAGCCGGCGTGGTCAGGCGCAGCGGCGTGGTCGAGCGGCTGGGCGGGATCGATCTGCCGGCGCTGATTCTGACCGGCGATGAAGATATCACCACGCCGCCGGTGAAGGCGCGTGAGATGGCAGGTGCCATGCCGCATGCCGAGCTGGAAGTCCTGCCTGGCTGCGGCCACATGTCGACCCTGGAGCAGCCGGACCGGGTCAACCATGCGATCGCGGCGTTTCTGCGCGGTATTGATGGTCAATAACCGCCATCGGCCCGGTTGTTGGGCCGCGCGCCTGCATGCGGTAAACTATCAGGTCGGATTTTTCACGGACTGATCAAGCACATGGCCGGCAAGCTATACATCCAGACCCACGGTTGCCAGATGAACGAGTACGACTCCGATCGCATGGTCGAGGTGCTCGCTGCTGCCCAGGGCTTGAGCCTGACCGAGGATGCCGAGGAGGCCGATGTCATTCTGATCAACACCTGCTCGATCCGTGAAAAGGCGCAGGAAAAGGTGTTTTCCCAGCTCGGGCGCTGGCGGTTGATCAAGGAGCGTCGTCCCGATGTGCTGATCGGTGTGGCCGGCTGTGTCGCCAGCCAGGAGGGCGAGGCGATTCTGAAAAGGGCGCCATTCGTCGACCTGGTGTTCGGGCCGCAGACCATTCATCGGCTGCCGGCAATGATTGATCGGGTGCGCGCCGAGGGCCAGCCGGCGGTCGACATCAGCTTTCCCGAGATCGAGAAGTTCGACCAGCTGCCGCCGCCGGGCGCGCGCGGGGCCAGCGCTTTTGTCTCGGTGATGGAAGGCTGCAGCAAGTACTGCTCGTTCTGCGTCGTGCCCTACACGCGAGGCGAGGAGGTCAGCCGACCGCTGGATGACGTGATTGCCGAGGTGGCCGGCCTGGTTGAGCAGGGCGTGAAGGAGATCAATCTGCTGGGCCAGAACGTCAACGCCTACCGTGGGCCGATGCATGACGGCGGTACCGCCGATCTGGCGTTGCTGATTCACTACGTGGCCGCTTTCGACGGGGTGGAACGTATTCGCTTCACCACCTCGCATCCGGTGGAGTTTACCGACAGCCTGATCGCCGCCTTTGCCGAGGTGCCCAAGCTGGCCAACTATCTGCACCTACCGGTGCAGGCCGGCTCTGATCGAATCCTGGCGCTGATGAAGCGCGGCCATACCATTCTGGAATACAAGCAGAAGATTCGTCGCTTGCGCGAGGCGCGTCCGGATATCGCCCTGTCCTCGGACTTCATTGTTGGTTTTCCTGGCGAGACCGAGCGCGACTTCCAGCACACCCTGGACCTGGTCAGGGAGCTTAGCTTCGACCAGAGCTTCAGCTTCATCTACTCGGCCCGGCCCGGCACCCCGGCCGCCGCGTTTCCGGACAATGTCAGTCTGGTCGAAAAAAAGGACCGGCTGGCCCGTTTGCAGGATCAGCTCAACCGCCAGGCCCGCGCCTATTCCGAGGCCATGGTTGGCACCACCCAGCGTATCGTGGTCGAGGGGCCGAGCAAGAAGAACCCGGCCGAGCTGGCCGGGCGTACCGAAAACAACCGCGTGGTCAACTTCCACGGTCCGGTC
>SKQS01000158.1 GCA_007118895.1 Wenzhouxiangella sp. | reverse complement strand
CGTCCGGCCATCAGTGACCGCCCGGCCTGGGCCAGCGCGGCAAAGCTGTAGCTGGAAATGTCGTGGGCGATGCGAAAGCCCTCGCGGTTGACCACGTCGGCGAATTCCCCCTCTACCTGGTCGCGCGGCGCGAAACCGACTGCGTGCACGATGATGTCCAGCCCGTCCCAGTGCTTGCCGATCTCGTCGAAAACCGCCTCGATCTGGTCATCATGGGCGACATCCAGCGGCATCACCAGCTGTGAGCCGGTCTGCTCGGCGATTTTGTCGACGCGGCTTTTCAGCTTCTCGGTCTGGTAGGTAAAGGCCAGTTCGGCGCCTTCGCGATGCATCGCCTCGGCAATGCCCCAGGCAATCGAGCGTGGACTGGCCACCCCGACGATCAGCGCTTTCTTTCCGGCAAGAATTCCCATGATGGTCGATGCTCCCTGAATCGATGTCTTTACCAGCCAGATTCTAGCCCCTCAAGGCGGGTTCGGGTTGTGGAGGGCAGTTGGCCCGTCAACAAAAAAGGCGGCCCGAGGGCCGCCTTTTTTGGCTTAAATTGCGGTTTCGAGCTCAGGCCATGCGCCGGATCACGAACACGCCCAGGCCGGCCAGCAGCAGCACCAGCAGGCTCAGCGCCCAGATGTTGTTGACCGGGACGGGGGTGAATTCCGGGATCGCGGGCGCGCCGGTGCCCGGCTCATAGGTGACCGTGTCGATGCCGATGTAGTCGGAGTTGTCGCCGGCCGGGCCACCACTGGTCACGTAATAGCGGAAAGCGATCCGGCCCGTCCCGCTGGTCGGGATGCCGTCTGAATTGTTCAGAATGAATTGAGTCCAGATGTCTGGGTAGCCGCCAGCGACAAGGTTCGGGTTGATGGATGTCAGAAGCGTCGTGAAGTCGCCGACGTCGCTGGGTCCAGAGCCGACATTGGTGCTGGAGCCATTGGTGCTCAGGCGAACTTCAAGTCGGTCGGTCCATTGGGATGTGGTACGACGCGTGAAGAAAGAAAGCTCGGCGCCGATGCCGAAGTCGATCTCGGGAGTAAGCATCCAGTTGCTGATCGTGCCAGCGCCTGCGGTGTTGTTGAAATTGGCTGCGAGATAGGAGTTGGCCGGGCCGGCATGTGCCGAGAACACGCTGGTATTCCCCTGAAACCAGCCGGTCGTTCCTAAAGGTGAGCTGTTGTTCTGGGCAAACCAGCCAGCACCAGGCAAGGTGGTTATGTCTTCAAAGCCCTCGTTGATGGAAGCAGTCCCCTCGATCACCGGGTTTGGCCCGGGAACGTGACCGTCGGGCAGCAACGGTCCACGCGCTCCGGTATCGGCCAGGGCTGGAAGGGCCAATACGGCGGTGAACAGAAATGCAGAAATAAATGTTTTCATTTGCGGCTTGACCTCAAGGTTAGTGACGCACTTTTTTGACTTCACAAAGTCGGACCTGGCTTCGACTAGCTTCCATTGCCCGACTCTGATTCCCTTTTGCTCCAAACAAAGAATTTAAGCGCTTTTCTTCCTGAACACAAGAAATTTCTGCACCGCAATAAAAAAGGCGGCCCGAGGGCCGCCTTTGTTGGCTTAAATTGCGGTTTCGAACTCACGCCATGCGCCGGATCACGAACACGCCCAGGCCGGCCAGCAGCAGTACCAGCAGGCTCAGCGCCCAGATGTTGTTGACCGGGACGGGGGTGAATTCCGGAATTTCCACGCCGTTGCCGAGGCTGAAGTCGAAACCGTCACACTGGCCAGAGGTTGAAACGGCGCCAGCGGCCATGCCGGCATCGCAGGCGGCCTGGTCGGAACACTCGAAAGTCAGGCCAAAGTCACCCACACCCGGCGGCAGGTTGAACCAGTTGGCCTCAGGGGCTCCGGCGACATCGACGAAAGTTTCGTAAAACTCGAAACGAAGAATTCCGTCCGCGCCCACGGAGAAGTCAAGGCTCAGTGCGACCAGGTCGATCAGCCCTGCGGACGTGAAGTCGTCAGCGCCGGCAGCGTCATTTCCTATTCCCGGAGTCAGCGCAACGCCAGTGGATATGGCGCTGTCGGTGAAATCGACTGTTGCTTCGCTCAGCCAGCTGGCACCGATGGATTCAATTCGAACATCGAAGCTGCTGCCAGTAACGGTGTTATTGGCTCCGATATCGAATTCGGCCACGCAGTTTGTGGCCGTACCGAAAGCATCCACGCTGGCCACGTTGCCTTCCGGGGTTTCCATGGTCATGCGCGCATTGGTGGGTGTGCGCAGCGACTGGATCTGGTCACTGGCGATCGTGATCGATCCGTCGAGCGAAGACAGGACAAAGGGGCTGGCCTCCGGCGCGTCCTTGGCGAAAGCGCTGACTGAAGCTAGCGCGGCTCCGACAATCAATATTCTTTTGATCATTGCAAATTCCTGTTTTTAAATCGTTTGGGGTCGGCGAGGTGATTTCCAGATGCCCCATTGGTAAGAACCGTCGTCCTGCGGGACAGCACACGGTGCGGGCTTTCTGGCCTCACGCGGATTGGGCATCAACGTGCTATGTTAAGTTAATGTGTCCAGAGAATCAAGGCATGAAAGCCACACTACTGCCTGGTTGCCCGAAGGCCAGCAGTCAGGACTTGTTCGTGTGGGAGCCCTTTTTGCAGCATAATAAAGGATTAAGATCATGAGCCAGTTGAGCATGCTCGCGGTGAGCGGCAGCCTCCGCAGCGCTTCCTTCAATACGCGGCTGGCGCAGCTGCTGGCGGAGGTTGCGCCGGCTAACTGTCGGTTTGAAGTCGCAACACTGAACGGCATCCCGCTCTACGATGGAGATCTCGAGGAGGCCGAGGGAATCCCGGAAGCCGTCGATGCTCTCCGGCAACGCATCAAGCAGGCTGATGGCCTGATTCTGGTCACCCCGGAGTACAATGCCGGCATGCCCGGGGTGCTCAAGAATGCGCTGGATTGGCTGACCCGACCAGGCGAGGAGATGCGCCCCACCTTCGGGCATCGCCCCACTGCGCTGGCCGGTGCCACCCCTGGCGCCTGGGGCACGGCTTTTGCCCAGGCCAGCGCTTTGATTAACCTGCGTCAGCTTGGCGTCAGCCTTTTCCCCGACTATCTGCGCATCTCGGGCGTTGCCGAGAAGCTGGGCGAAGATGGGGCAAGTGAGGAGTTGCGTGATCAGCTGCGAAAGTTTGTTTCCCGGTTTTCGGAGTTCTGCGCTGCCGGTGGCGGCCGGGACTGAGCGCTGCTCGACAGCACCGATGGTGGGAAGACGTTCTGGAGGGGGGTGTTGAAACTGGGGCTGGTCTTGGCGCTGGCCGTGCCATTTGCCTGCGCCACTGGTGTAATTGCCGAGGGTCAGCCGATCTTCGTCGATTATTCTGTCGAGGCCGGATTTCAGCCGGCATTCAGCGCCAATGTGCCCGCCGGTGGCATCGCTGTTGCTGATTTCAACGGCAATGGTTATCCCGATATCTTCGTTACCGGCTATAACCAGCCCAATCGATTGTTTTTCAACAACGGAGATGGCACCTTCAGCGAGGATCCGGCGATCAACCTTCAGTTGGCCGGTGAGCGCTGCAGCATTGCCGCTGCCGCCGACTTCGACAATGATGGCTGGCCTGACCTGTATGTCGGTTGCCGTTACGCGCCAAATCACTTGTTTCGCAATCTGGCCGGACAGGGGTTCGAGGACGTGACGCCGCCGGAGCTCCAGCATCAGCCGCAGGGGCCGGGAGCGGCGCATACCGATGCCGTTGCCTGGGGTGACTTCAGCGGTAACGGTTTCCCTGATCTGTTTATCGGCGTGCATCCGGCTTCCTCTCAGCCCGATCCGAGTAACCCCGACAACCTGGATCGCATCATCATGAACCACGGTGACGGCCAGTGGACCGATACGGCGACTTTGCTGGATCCGATGGCGCGATCACGAACCGCGCTGGCAGCGGCATTTTCCGATATCACCGGCAATGGCCGGCCCGACCTGCTGGTGGTCAACGACAAGCTCCAGGGGAATTCCTTATGGCGCAACGACGGCCCCGGCTGCGGGAGCTGGTGCTGGACCGATGTCGCCGACCAGGTAGGTCTGCAGCGCCCGGTATGGGGAATGGGAATTGCCATCGGCGATGCCGCCAACGACGGCCTGCTTGACATCTACGTCTCCAGTATCGGTGAGCAGGTGCTGTTTCGTCAGATCAGCTCCGATCCACCGCTGTTCATCGAGGCCCAGGCCGAGTCAGGCCTCGACCACAATGCCGTCGGCTGGGCCACGCTGCTGGCTGACTTTACCAATGACGGCTGGGAGGATGCTTACCTGGCCGTGGGCAGCTCCCCGGAACCAAGTGCGCTCAGCGATCGCTGCTTCCTGGCGAATGGTGACGGCAGTTTAGAGGAGGCGACAGCCGCATGCGGGCTGGATGTGGCACTGCCCACCCAGACCGCGGCGCTGATCGACTTTGAGCGCAACGGCCGTCTGGATCTGGTGCTCGGTCATTGGAACGCCGGCTACCGCCTGTACCGTAACCAGGCCGACAATAACCACCACTGGATTGGCTTCGAGCTTCGACCTGCTGCCGGCGCCAACCGGTTCGGGATAGGCTCACTAGTGCTGGTTGAGACGCCGGACGGCGTGATTCGTCGCCGTGAACTCCGAGCCGGCGAGTCGCGCGGTGCAAGCCACGACCCCGTCCTGCACTTTGGGCTCGGGGAGCACGATCAGGCGCAAGTCCGGATACGCTGGCCCGATGGCTGGTGGCAGGATCTTGGCTCGTTAGCAGTTGACCGCTATCATAGCCTTGACGATCAACTGGTTTTCGGTGATGACTTTGCTGCGGATTTCTGACTGGCCGATTGCCTGGCTGCCCGTCGTCTGCTTCATTGCCTCTGGCGGTCAATGGTATGCAGAGGTTAGTGAACAGGCCGGTATCGAGGTTGTAATCAACCAGAATGCGCCGGGCGGTGGCATCGGTGTTGGTGACTTCAATCGCAACGGGTTTCCCGATATTTTCTTTAATGGGTATCTGGCTGAAAACCGACTGCTTTTCAATAATGGGGATGGGACGTTTTCCGAAGACTCGCTAATTGCGGCCCAGATCGCGCTGCCGGGAGCCCGCTGCAAGGCGGTCGCCGTCGCCGATTTTGACAGTGATGGCTGGCCCGATCTTTTCCTTGCCTGCAATGACCAGAACTACCTGCTGAGAAATCTGGCTGGTTCTGGCTTTGATGATGTCACTCCAGCCAACATACGCCATACGGGTCGTTCGGAGGCCGCCGGCTGGGCCGATCTGACCGGTAACGGGCTGCTTGACCTGGTGCTCGGCGTGCATTCGGTTGGCGGTGATCCGGCCGATCCCAACCAGTACGATCGCATTCTCATCAACCAGGGTAACGGCACCTTCATCGATATTGCGCCGAACCTCGATCTCAGTCGTCCAATTACCAACACGCTGGCGCTGAAGCTATCGGATATCACCAACAACGGCCGACCTGACATCTACTTTGTCAATGACCGCAGGCATGTTGGCAACGACCATAACGTCTTGCTGGCCAACGAGGGCCCAGGTTGCGGCGGCTGGTGTTTTGAGGATGTTTCAGTCATTACTGGCGCCGATCGACCCGCCGAAGGGATGGGCGTTGCGATTGCCGACTTCGATGGAGATGGTCACTGGGACTTGTTCTACACCGGTTACCTCGAGCAGATTCTGCTGCGCAACACGCATGACCAGAATGGCGAGCTGGGTTTTGACGAAGTGACCGACTCGGCGGGCGTCAATCATCCAGCCATTGGATGGGGTGCAGCATTCTTAGATGCCGACAATGACGGCTGGGAAGACCTGGCCATGACCTTCACGCTGCCGGCGCCGGTGAATCAGGATCGCCTGTTCATCAATCAGGGTGACGGTACTTTCGTCGATCTGGAGGCCCAGTCTGGCATTCATGTCAACCTGCCGAGCGAGGGCCTGGCGTGGATCGACTATCAGCGCAACGGACGAATCGATCTGCTGATCCACTATTTCCACCAGCGATATGCCTTGTTTCGCAATCAGCTTGATAACGCTAACCGCTGGCTGGGGTTGCAACTGGAAGGTGGCGGCGCAATCAATCGTGATGCCATCGGGGCGAGAGTGATGGTCACCACGCCGGATGGTCGGACCCGGATGAGAGAACGTCGTGCCGGTGGCTCAAGAGGCGCAACTCACGATTATGTGTTGCACTTCGGGATTGGCGAACACGCCAGCGCCGAGGTAACAATTGTCTGGCCTGACGGGCTGGTCGAAGAGGTCGGTACGCTGCACTCTGGCCGGTACCACCACCGAGTCTATCCACCGCTGGAGTTGTTGTTCCAGGATCGCTTTGCGCCCTGGTCAGCCCGCCAGTAAATCTCGCAGGATCTCGAGTCCTTGCTCCAGCTTTTCCTCAGGCGCGGCGTAGCTGATCCGGAAATGGGTGTCGCGACGGCTGAACACGCTGCCGGGGATGGCCAGGACGTTACGCTCGAGTGCTTTCTCCACCAGCTCGGTAGCGGTCAGGCCCAGATCCGGCTTGACCGGAACAAAGGCATAGAAGGCACCCTGTGGGCGGACCAGCTCGGTGACCGGGCCAAGCACTTCCATGATCCGGTCGCGCCGTCGCTGGTAAATCCTCGTCCGCTCGCTGAGGTCAACATCGAAGGCGCGGGCCATGCCGACCTGGGCGACCGACGGTGCGCAGACGAAGGTGTATTGCTGCAGCTTGGCCATCTGCCGAATCAGAGGTTCCGGTCCGGCGACATAGCCCAGGCGCCAGCCGGTGCAGCCATAGGTCTTGCCAAACCCTCTGATCAGCAGCATGTCCTGGGTGTAGCGGCCCGGGCTCGGGAAGCGGCCCTCGCTTAACGCTTCGGAACAGGTAAAGGTGTCGTATATCTCATCGGAAATCAGCAGCACGCCTCTGCGAGCACAAAGCTCGACCAGGTCCTTGAGCTCATCAGGGCTCAAGACCGCGCCTGAAGGATTGCCCGGCGAATTCAGCAGCACGTACTTGGTGCGTGCGGTGATCAGCGGCTCGACCCGCTCTGCAGTCATCCGGAAATCCGGGTAGGTATCGCAACAGACCATGCGCGCGCCGGTCATGTTGCCCAGGGTGGGATAGATCACAAACCACGGGTCGGGAATGATCGCCTCGTCGCCGGGGTTGAGCAGGGCCAGGGCAGACAGCAGCAGTCCGCCGCTGGTGCCGGAGGTGATCATTACACCCGTATCGCCTGTCGACAGGTCCCAGCCCAGCTCGGACGCCAGGCGGGCCCTAACCCGCTCCAGCAACTCCGGCGCTCCCTGGGTCAGGGTGTAGCCATTGCGGTCTTCGCGAATCGCCTCGATGGTGGCCTGCTTGAGTTCCTCGGGCACTGGAAAGTCCGGCTGGCCGATCGACAGGTTGATCGGGTCGTCAAGCTTCGCGCCCAGCTCGAATACGCGGCGAATGCCCGAGACATCGATGTCCAGCGTGCGCCGACTCAACAATTCCTGCATGTTCAACATGTTGTTCGATCTCCAGGTGCAGACGGTCTTCTGTGCCAGTCCACATCCTAACCCTATCCGCAAGGGCAATGAGTGCCGGTTGAGCGGTGGGCTGTCTGGTGGTAGTCTGGCCTTCCGGTCAGGTGGACCGCACCTGATGCTCTTCATTTTATAAGGGAGGTTGCGGATGTCCATTCCGAGAAGTGTTCTGCAGTGGCTGAGTGCAGCCCTGTTCGGCCTGACCATGGTCGGGGCCCAGGCTGCCGAGCAGGCCGAGCTGGCCGGGGACTGGTTGCTGGATCAGCAGCTGGTTGACGGCAGTTTCCCATGGACGCCGGCTGGGCCGGCTTTCGTCAATGTGCAGGCCCCGCCCGGACTCGGGCTTTTGCATGCCTGGCGTCGCACTGGTCGCGCTGATTTCCGCACCGCCGCGCAGGCTACCGGCAACTACCTGCTGGCCAACATGGATACCTACACCTCACCGCCGGGCTTTCGTTTCCGCTCGGCCGATCCACTGTTTCTGCGCGAGCTGAGCCTGGCCACCGGCGACTCACTCTACGCCGACTTTCTGGCCGCTGAACTCTGGAATCGACTGGAAGCCGGCACATACGGACCTGACGGTGACTGGGGTGCTGGTGAATTGGCCCAAAGTGTCTTGAATAATCGCGCCGGGGCGGGCTTTCCGGTCCTGGCAGCCTGGGATCTTGGCAAGGTGGCAGTGGCGGCCCACCTCGATGGCCGCGCGAGCATTCGTGACGCGATGCTGGCCGGCATCGTCGAGGCACTGGAGGCGGCCGGGCCCGGCAACAATGCGTTCAATCTGTTCGGCCTGGCCGGTGCGGTGTGGGCCGGGGCTCGTACCGGTCAGGATCTTGACCCACAGTCCGGCCTATGGGTCGCCGCCGAATCGACCATGGACCTGGCGCAGATCCTGGTCGGCTTTCAGCAGACCAACGGTGGCTTTGTGCGCTCTACCGACGATGATGGCGACCCCAACCTGGTGTCTGCACAGATCACCGCTTTTACCCTGATCGCCCTGGACCTGCTGGACCGACAAGGCTTTGAGGCTATCATTGACCAGGCGCTGGACTTCGTGCTCGCCCAGCAGGATGCCGGCGGGCAGTTTCTCAATACGCCGGCCAGTATTCCCGACGACCCTGGCGAAAACGGCGCGGTCGAGACTCACGCCGAGACCATGCAGGCCTATGCCACGGTTGGCCTCAGACCCGGACGCATCCAGTCGCTTGCAGTCACCGGCGACCTTCCCAGCGCCGCCGACAACGATTTCCTGCGCATCTACTGGCCGGTGCAACGCGCCATGGACGACGACGTGCTGGTGCTGGAGGGCACTTTCAACTGGAACGAAAGCAATGCCTTCCTCAGCTGGGCATTCGGCGCGTTGCGCGTCACCCTGCCGGATGGCGTAGACCGGGTGACGGTGACCGCGGATGCGCCGGGCGATGCGGTGATCCAGGGGCCGGGCAATATCGATTCGCTCAACTGGCGCGCGGTGTTCTATTCACTGGATGGTCGCAATCACGATTGGGAGTTTTCTAACCTGGAGCTTCTGGATTTTGAGCTGGGCATCGTGACCTTTCTCGGTTCCTACGATGGCATGCAGATAGTCAACAACCGTTTCCGGGTGCCGCCGGATACCCCGGGTGGAGATACCAATCCGAACACCAACCAGAACGTGGCCATTCACTTGGGCTACGGCGCCAACCAGTACGTGGCCGGTAACCATATCGAAATCGACGGGCGCGGCACCAGCAACGTGACGCCCGGGGAAGTCACCGACACCACGATATTGCAGGAAGACGTGGCGCGCTCCTATGGCCTTTTGACCAACACCGCCAGCGGCCAGTACCAGAACCTGCTGATCGAGGACAACCTGATTCAGGTGCTGTTCGCCCAGGACGACGAGAAGCCGGAGAAGGTGATCGGTATCTGGGAGAATTCAAGCAATCATGGTGGAAACGTCCGGGTGCGCAACAATCGCTTTGAAAACCTGTCACCCGCCAACGATCCGGCAGCCAATTTCCAGCGCGCCTTCCGCGTCTCATCGCACTCCGGCGGTGGTGTTCCGACCGAGTTTGTCAACAACCAAGCCAGCGGCGCCAATATCGGCCTGGAGTGGCGACCTTCAATCCTGTTCGGCAGCCCGTTTGGCAGCGAAGATCCGATTCTGGTCCGGCGCAACACCCTGACTGGCAACCACATTGGCGTGCGGCTGGATGCCCAGGGCAGCGGCGAGTTCCGCTGCAACCGTATCGCCGGCAACGCCGATGGTATTGCCAATGTCACTCCGTCGCGCACCAGCGATGCCGACATCAACTGGTTCGGCTGTAATGCCGGTCCGGGCGCTTTCGGCTGTGACGACATCGACTCGTCAGTCACCGCCTTCGACTGGATTGTTCTCGATCTGGCCGCCGTGCCCGACGCCGTGGCCGGCAACGAGCCCAGCCTGCTGATCGCCGATCTTACCGGCACAGACAGCGGCCAGACCGCCCAGGCGCTTGCCGGTTGCGATCTGCCTGACGGCACGCCGGCCGAGTTCGGCAGCGTGCCGGCAGCGAGCCTGTCGCCGGCCGTGGCTGAAACCGAAGACGGAGTTGCCGAAAGCGAATTCAGCGCCGCCGTCTCGGCCACCTACAGCGTAACGGTGACGGTTGACGGACAGACGATTGGCCTGCCGATCGAGGTCGGTGATCCGGCCGCTGACCTGGCGTTCGTGTTCGATGCCTTGAGCAGCTTTGTTGGCACCGGGGAGCAGCTGGAGCTGATCGTGCTGGTGTCCAATCTCGGGCCCAGCGATGTGACCGGCGCCGAGGTGGTAGTCGGACTGCCATCCGGACTGGTCAATGCCGTCTGGACCTGTACTGCCGATCCTGGCGCGGCCTGTCCGTCACCGGTCTCCGGGCCGCTGGATGTGGCAGTTGATCTGCCGGATGGAGCGGCCATCACCTATGTGCTGACGGCTGATGTGGTTGACCCCGGCATCGACGAAGAGGCCAGTTTCAGCGGTCAGGTCAACGCGCCGGTGGGCATCGTCGACCCCAACCCGACCAACAACAGCGACCAGATCACCCTGCGCTTTGGCATTTTCGCCGACGGATTCGAGACCACGCCGCTATTAACGCGGCAATCAAATAGATTGCTGCGTTAATGCCCGGCCGGAACGGCCGGGGCCGCGAAGCGAAGGCATTTGCGGACATGCGCCGCAAGTGCCGTGCAACGAATACCGTAGGTATTTCGTTGCCGGGTTAATATTGAACTGAAAACCAGCCCGGACGGCTTCTGCCGCGCAGGCTCCTGGTGCCCCGGCCAGGATGGCTGCGGCGCTTTGCGCCTTGTCCTTCGGACTGAGCTGCTGCGCAGCTCAGCGAGCTCGCGGCTTCGCCGCTCGGTTCGACCCTGATTGTTATTGGTCGCAGGTTCGAATTGTGCCTTCGACCCGGGTGTTCGGGCCTTCTGGGTTCAGAGGTATTGATCGAAAACTGGTGCCCCGGGCAGGATGGCTGCGGCGCTTTGCGCCTTGTCCTTCGGACTGAGCTGCTGCGCAGCTCAGCGAGCTCGCGGCTTCGCCGCTCGGTTCGACCCTGATTGTT
>SKQS01000025.1 GCA_007118895.1 Wenzhouxiangella sp. | reverse complement strand
GACCATCAGCCGGGTGCGCGGTTACCTCAACCGCTGGTCCAGCCAGATCAGCAACAACCGGCTGATGCTGCGCGGGGTGCACCCCGACCTGACCCGACCGCTGGATGTTCGCGTCACCGACCTGTCGACGCCGGAGGCGCGCGGCGGCATGCTGCTGGCCTTTCTGCCCTATTTCATGCTGATCACAGTGTTCATCGGCTCGATGCACATGGCCATCGACACCACCGCCGGCGAGCGCGAACGCAAGTCCCTGGAGCCGCTGCTGATCAATCCGCTGCCGCGCTGGCAGATCATGGCCGGCAAGCTGGGCGCGACCACCACCTTCGCCCTGCTGACCCTGGGCCTGGGCCTGATCGCCTTCGTCATCGCCATGGGCTACCTGCCGGTAGCCGACATGGACATGGCGCTTAACCTGGACTTCCGGGTCGCCGCCTGGACCTTCCTGCTGTGCGCGCCGGCCGCCCTGCTGGCCGCAGCGCTGCTGACCATCCTGTCGGCCTTTGCCAAGAGTTTCCGCGAGGCCCAGAGCTACATCGGCCTGGTGTTCGTGGTGCCGATGATCCCCAGCATCTGGATCCTGGTCGACCCGGCGCGCACCGAAACCTGGATGACCCTGGTGCCGCTGCTCAGCCAGAACGTGCTGATCCTGGAGCTGGTGCGCGGCGAGCCGGTCAACCTGACCTGGGTCGGCCTGGCGGTACTCAGCACGACCGCGCTGGCGGTGGTGTTGGCCGCCATTGCGGGCACGCTCTACAACCGACCGAAACTGATCTTTACCTCGGACTGACGGCGGGTCCAGATCATTCGGGCTTGACAGCCGGGCAAATCCTGGGGTAGAAGGAATCAGGGGTGGCAAATGGGCTTGTACCTGAAGTGGCGTTGACCCTCGGCTTCATCCACCCCCAGCTGCACTGGTCCGGCACGGACCGGCAAGTTATGGCGTTGTGCCCGGAAGCCTGAGGGAGACGACCACCGCAAGGAGGTTGGAAAAATGCAAACGTTCCAGAAAATCGCAGGCGCCTTGTGTGCCGCCGTTCTGTCCACCAGCGCGATAGCCTACCCCCCCCGCCCCGAAATCGCTGTCCGATCTGCCGGTCTACGCGCCTTATCTTGATCAAGGCTTTCTGAGTGCCGGCTTGTCTGCCGAGGAGCTGGGCATGAGACGGACCGATCAGAGTACCAATATCGGCCTGGCAGTCGCTCAATACGATGCGATCGACGGACTGCTGGCTGGTTACGAGGCGCGAAATGGCGAACGTGTGCTCCTGCTCGCTGCACACAACGACAAAGGTCACGTCAATGCCCGAATGTTGTATCTGGACGCCGAAACGGGCAACATCCTTCCAGCCATGACCTTTGCCCTGGTAGGTAAAGACAAGGAAGCGCAGGTGGTTATTCTTGCCGGGGGCGTGGACGTGCTGGACGCGTTGCGTGTCCTCCGCGAGGATAGCAGTGCCCGCATTAGTAGCCGAAAAACTCTCAGCCGGTTCATGAACAGTGACATCGGCCAGGCGGCACTGGAGGCAATACCGGTGCTTTACGCCGAGCTTGAGCCCATTGACCGGAACGATGCCGAGCTTGCCCGACTCAAGGCCCCATTCGGCGCCATTCGGATGGCCATGGAACTGACAGCCGGCACCTATGTCGGCCTACCAGAAGCCAACGAGATTTTCGGTGCGCAGCGGCATTCAGTCATGCAAACCGCTTGTCCTGACCATCTGTGCCAGTTACGGACTGCTCAGTTCACCATTCATGCCAACGGTCTGTTCGATGTGCTGACCGATATGGATACCGCTCTGAGCTGCCTTGCAGCGAAACGCGACAATGAACCGCTCGGCCTTCGTTATAGCAACGACTGCTTTGGCTGTTGTGGTCCTGGGTGCTGGGGTTGCACGGGGATCTATAATGATGAATGCTCTGGACATGATCAATGTGTCTGCGAGGCAGGTCACCTGGCCTGCATCTTTGGTTCTCCCTCCGGATGTGGAACAAACTGTGGAGCTATAGGCGGCGATAACCAAGCCGGCTACTGCAACTCCCTTATATCGGCCATCATAGGCTTTCTAAGAGACCTTTTTGGCTTTGGCGGCGGTGGCGATGGAGTATATGTGCCTCCACCGTGGCCCGATGCACCGTGCTTCACTATCGCAGGATGCAATGACTGCATGGGTAGCCCGTACTGCGTGCCGCAGTTCCCCGAATTCCCCCACTGAGAGACACGAGCAATGATTATGAAATTTCTCATGTCACTTGGCAGAGCGAGCGTCGTATTGCTACTGATCTCAGCCACCGGACTCGGTGGCTGTCAGTCTCTGGCTACCGTGGCGACGCAGGTGGACCTGGAAATGACAGTCGAGGCGGAGGGGCAACAGGCGCCAGCAACTGGAGAGGTATACACGACTCCGACCCCTCGCAAAGTTCCTTTCGACAATCCAGCTTACCGTGACGAGGCGTTGGAGTGGCGAATCACCGTGTCTATCACCGGGTTTGGAATCGACGTCACCAATCATTCCGGGCAATCCGTACAACTGCGTTGGGACCAATCGCGCTGGCGTTCTTCAGAGCATTCGGAGCCGACGCCAATGTTGATTCGCCATTTCAGCACCGGCTATGCCCTAGATCGTCAACTGCAGATGGATCGCGGTCCGGGTGACGCTGCTGTTCGACCGGTCGCCCTTGAGGTCGAGGCCGGCTCGACTTTGCGCATCAACATCCGGCCCGAACGACCACCCGTGTTTCCACAGGGGCAGCTGTTCGGTATTCAGCGAGTTGATAAGGGCCACGGCTTTATCGACGATGGCATCGGCCGCTGGCTGGAGCTTGAGTTGCCGGTGGAGATGGGCCAGCGGCAGTGGACCTATCGCATCCGCCTGACCGCCCGTGATATCGCGCAGTGGAACAGTTATCACTGAAAGAGTGCGCAACAACCGCTGGGAGGGTCTGCCTCCCGGCGGGTTCTGACGCCGCCGTCTCAGGCGTTTGTCGCCGCAACGGCTGGCTATCGCACCAGCCGTTACGTCGGCACGCGCTTTTCGCTCTTCCGGCAGGTACGCGCAACGGCACTCCGCCTTCGCTTCTTGCCTTCGGCAAACCGCAGCATCCTGCTTGAGCGGCGCTACGGCTGGGTCATGAATATTCGTGTTATGTTCGCCGGTCTATGCTGATGATCAGCCACAGCGGCTCGAGATCGTCGCGGTCTTCCAGCCACTGCTCGAGATCGGCGATGACCCGGTCGCAGGTCTCGCACTGGCGGGAGCGATAGACCACCAGCACCACGTCGGACGGCGGCAGTTCGCTCAGCGTGATCGGCTGGCCGTCGGTGGTCTTGGCCCGTTCGAGCAGGGTGTCCAGCCCGATCACCGAACGGGCCCGGCGAAAGCGATCGACCACCAGCTCGATATTGCGGGTAAATCCGCTCTGATGGCCGTCGAGGTGGAAGGCCGGCGAGAAATCGGTGTGGTAGACAAACAGCTGCGGCACCTGGCGGATGATCCCCTCGCGTCGGGCCTGGGCCCGCACATTGCCCACCATGCGCTGCTGGGCAACCACGACCTCCGGCCGCTGGATCAGCTCGATCTCGGTGGCATGGGCCGACGGCCAGGCCGCAACCAGCCAGCCAAGCAACAGGCATGTGAAGAACAGAACTCTCATGCCTTTGAGTATATCGTCAGCGCGTCCCGGCCGGGTCATCAGCCTGTCCGGAGCCGTCGCGGCAGGTCGCTCCTGCTTGGGCTACAATGCCGCGCCCATGGTTCAGCTCAATCCGCAGCAGCGCGCCGCCGTCAACCACCTGGATTCCCCGCTGCTGGTGCTGGCCGGCGCCGGTTCCGGCAAGACCCGGGTGATCATCGAAAAGATCGCCCGGCTGATTGCCGACGGTCACTTCCGCGCCGACCAGATCGGCGCCATCACCTTCACCAACAAGGCCGCCCGCGAGATGCGCCAGCGCCTGGCCCAGCGCCTCGGGCGTCGCGGCGGCGAGGGCCTGACCGTCTCCACCTTTCACAGCCTGGGCTGGCAGATCCTGCGCGATGATCCGGCCGCGGTCGACTATCGGCCCGGCCTGACCATACTCGACCAGCACTCGGCAGGCGACCTGGTGCGCGAGCTGCTGCCGCCGGGTGCCGGCAACGATCTGGTATGGGCAGTCAGCGCCGGCATCAGCCGGTTCAAGGACGCAGGCCTGGCTCCGAAAGCCGCGCTGTCGCGGGCCGAAAGCGAAATCGACGGTCGCTCCGCCGAGATCTACGCCCGCTATACCGAGCGGCTCAAGGCGCTGAATGCCGTTGACTTCGACGACCTGATCTGCCTGCCGGCGACGATGCTGGAAGACCCGGTGGCCCAGACCCGCTGGCGCCGGCGCTTGCGCTACCTGCTGGTCGATGAATACCAGGACACCAGCCAGGCCCAGTACCGCCTGCTCAAAAGCCTGACCGGCGAGGCCGGACGCTTCACCGCCGTCGGCGATGACGACCAGTCGATCTACGGTTGGCGCGGCGCTCGACCGGAAAACTTGAGCGAGCTGGCCTCGGATTTCCCGGCGCTGACCATCATCAAGCTGGAACAGAACTACCGCTCCTCGGGCAAGATCCTGACTGCCGCCAACCGCGTCATCGCCGGCAACGAGCAGCGCTTTGAAAAGAACCTGTGGAGCGAGCTCGGCCCCGGCGACAACCTGCGCGTGGTCGACTTTGCCAACGAGGCCGACGAGGCCGAGGCGATCGCCCGCGAGATCCTGGCCGCCCACCATGCCCGCAAGGTGCGCTGGGGCGAGTTCGCGGTGCTGTACCGCTCCAACCACCAGGCCCGGGCGATCGAGCTCAAGCTGCGCGAATTCGGCATTCCCTACCAGGTCTCCGGGGGGCCGAGCTGGTTCGATGCCCGCGAGATCCGCGATGGTCTGTCGTATCTGAAGCTGCTGGCCAACCCGGAGGACAACCCGGCCTTCATGCGCGTGGCCAACACCCCGCGGCGCGGCCTGGGCTCGACCGCCCTGGGCCGGCTGGCGGCCTACGCCGGGGCGACCGGTACCAGCCTGTTCGAGGCGGCCATGGACGAGCGCTTCCAGCGCGAACTGCCGACGGCTTCGGCGCGCGGTCTGCGCGGCTTTTCCAACCTGCTGATCGACTTCAGCGATCGCGCCGGGCGCGACGGCATGGCCTCGGCCTTCGGCGAGCTGCTCGACCACTTGGGTTACCTGGCCTGGCTGGGCGAGCAGGACGACGACCGTGCCCGCACCGAGCGGCGCGGCCGCAACCTGGCCGAGCTCAAGCGCTGGCTGGAGCGGCTTGAAGCCGATACCCAGTCGGCCGAAGAGCTGATCGCCCGTGTCACCCTGGCCGCCGGCCCCGACGATGACCGCGACGAAATCGACCAGGTCCGGCTGATGACCCTGCATGCGGCCAAGGGGCTGGAGTTCGACCGGGTCTGGCTGGCCGGCTGCGAGGACGGTCTGCTGCCGCACCAGCGCGCTATCGACGATGGGCAGCTGGCCGAGGAGCGGCGGCTGATGTATGTCGGCATTACCCGTGCCCGGCGCCAGCTCACCTTGAGCCACTGCCGCAGCCGCCGCCGGCAGGGCGGAGCGGTCGAATGCGAGCCCAGCCGCTTTCTCGACGAACTGCCGGAAGACGTCATCGACTGGCCGGCCCGCAGCGGCGCCACCACGCCTGACCGGGCAGGCGCCCGCGCCAACATCGCCGCACTCAGGGCCATGCTCGACCAGGACTGAGCGGGCATTAACGAAGTCAACAACCGCCGGCTGAGGCTGGCGGAAAAACGGCTGCCCCGAATAATTCATGTAGACTTGCGACCATGCAACCGCTTGCCTCACTTCGCCTGCTGATCACTGCCCTGGCTCTTGCCCTCCTGCTGGTCGGCTGTCCGTCCAGCGAGCCCTGGGTCGAGGTCAAGGGCAAGCGCTTTCTCGTCGAAATCGCCGACGACGATGCCTCGCGCGCCCGCGGCCTGATGTTCCGGGATCACCTGCCGGAAAACCGCGGCATGCTGTTCATCTTCCGCCAGGAACAGCCGCGCTCTTTCTGGATGCGAAACACCCGGATTCCGCTCGACATCATTTACCTGGACCGGGACTTTCGCGTTGTCAGCATGGCACTTGAAGCCCAGCCCTGCCGTACCCGGCAATGTCCGACTTACCCCAGTCGCCGCCCGGCGATGTACGTACTCGAGATCAATGGCGGCCTGGCCGAGCAGCTGGGCCTGGCGGTCGGCGACCAGCTCAGTTTCGGCAATATCCCCGGATTGTCGTCCTGATACAATCGGCGCTGTTCCCGAAAAGGCCAGAAGCTCCCGTCGATGCGCTACCCAATTCGCCTTGTCTGCCTGCTGCTGGCCAGCCTGAGCTGGTCGATGACTGCCTGCGCCAGCGACAGCGGGCTGTCCGAGCAGGACCTGGAGCAAGCTACAGAAACCCTGCTGCCACAGTTTCTGGCCATCCACGACCAGCGCATTGCCCAGGCCGATGAGCTGACCGCCCGGGCCGAAGCGCTGCTGGCCGGGCTGGGGATGGACCAGGAGCCTGAACTGCTGCTGACCCACGAGACCGATGCCGATGCCGGCTGCCTGGCAGGGCATTGGGTGTACCTGACCCAGGGTCTGCTGCTGTATATCGAAACCATTGATGAGCTGGCCGCCGCACTGGCCCTGGGCGCGACCGCCTATGCCCATACCGCCGGGCTTTGGCGCAATCGCGCCGCTGCCGAGCCGGACCCCATCAACGCCGATAACCAGCTGTTCCATCGCTACCGCGACTTTCGCCTCGCGCGCAACGCCGCCTTTTACAACCAGCTGGTGGCCATCGGCTGCGGCGAGCAGCGCGACTGCGCCGATCAGGCCCGCTCGCTGACCGAGCAGGCCGGACACTCCAGCGCGGCACTCGATGCACTGAGCGCCCGGGTCCGCGAGACCTGGCCCGATGCTGCGCTGTTCGCCCGCTTCGACCTGACGCCGCTGCCGGCCGCAGACGACAGCGCCGAGCAGAACGGCAGAGAGGCCGACAACGAGGCCGACAACGAGGAAGGCGGCGACAATGGCGACAATCATGCCGAAAGCAATGGCGATGCCTACCGTGACGGCGAAACGGCGGCGGACAGCCAGGATGAGCCGGCCGAGGCGTCGATCGAGCTGCTGAACAATCCGTTTCGCCAGGACGCCGAAGCCTACCGGCACCTGCGCGATGCCGGCCGCGAATATTTCGACGGCGATCTGCTCAGCGCCTATCGCAGCATCGACGCCGCGCGTTCGATCATCGGCAACCTCTGGCCGGTGCGCATTGCCCAGATGCGCACTGACCTGGCCAACGCCCATGGCTACTACGCCGAGCGCGACAAGGGCGTGCTGGAAGAGGATGGCTACAAGGTGGCCGAGCATGATTACGTGCGCGGCGTGTCGATGATGCTGCATCGTCTCTATGCCGCTGGCGTGCCTCACCTGCGCGCCAGTCTCGACGTGGTGCCGCGGGTATCGACGTACTTCTACATCGGCCGCTTTTACCGCCTGACCCGTGAGTTCGACATCGCCCGGCCCTACCTGGAAACCGCGCTTTCAGGCGGCGAAATCCATCACGAATACGAGCTGATCCGGCGCGAGCTGGAAAGGATCGATGGCTGAACTACGCCTGTTGCAGCTTTCCGACTGCCACTTGAGCGCCGACCCGGAAGCCCGCTATCGCGGCCAGGACGCCGACGCCGGGCTGGCCGCGATGGTCGAGGCGGCCTCGAGTTTTGCCCCCGATGCCCTGGTCCTGACCGGCGACCTGGCCGAGGACGGCTCGCCGGCGGCCTACGCGCGACTGGTCGAGCGCCTGTCCGATCTCTCCCTGCCGGTGGCCTGGCTGCCGGGCAATCACGACGAGCGCGAGGTGATGCAGCAGCCGTTCGAGGCCGCCGGTTTTCTGGCCGGGCCGCTGCTGGACTGGGGTGGCTGGCAGATCGCGCTACTGGATTCGACCTGGCCCGGCCGTCATGACGGCGAGGTGGATGAAAGTCGTCTGGCGGTGCTGGAAGAACTCGATGATTCACGTCCGGCGGCGGTGTTCATCCACCACCAGCCGGTGGCAGCCCGAGCGCGCTGGATCGACAAGGTGGCGCTGGTAGACGGAGAATCTTTCCAGGCCCGGGTGGCAGGCTCCCGAGCTGTCCGCCTGGTCGCCTTCGGCCATGTCCATCAGGCCTATCGCCGCCAAGTGGACAAGGTGAGTTACCTGGCCGCCCCCTCGACGGTGGCCAACAGCCTGCCCGGCACCGACAAATTCACCCTGGACCCGGGCGGGCCGGCGGCGCGCTGGTTCGTGCTGCGTGCGGACGGTTCATTTGACACCGGCATTCTCGGCTCTGGCCAGTGATCGAGCCTCGCCTCGTCGACAGCGGCCCCGAAGCGTCAGCCGGCTGGCTACAGCTCGACCATCTCGAAGTCTTCCTTGCCGGCGCCGCAGTCGGGGCAAACCCAGGACTCGGGCACGTCCTCCCAGCGGGTGCCGGGGGCAATGCCGTCATCCGGTGCACCTTTTTCCTCGTCGTAGACCCAGCCGCACACCACGCACATCCAGGTCTTCCAGTCGTTTTCCTGATTGCTGTCTGTCACCGTAAAGAGGCTACCCTGCCTGATTGAAATCGAGCAAGGATTGTAAATGATCAAAGCCGAAGACTTGTCGTTTCCCGGCCTGTACGGCATCACCCCCTCGGGCTGGTCCGCCGAGCGGCTGCTGGCGGCAGTAGAGCAGGCCATGGCCGGTGGTGCGGCGCTGATCCAGTACCGCGACAAGCCCCGGCCGGAACCGGAGCTGGCGGCCCGGCTGGTGGCGCTGGGCAGGCAGCATGGTGTCGGGGTGATCATCAACGACGATGTCGAGCTGGCATTGGCCTGCGGTGCGGCCGGCGTGCACCTGGGCAAGGACGACGGCGACCTGGCTCAGGCGCGACAACGCCTCGGCGCCGGGGCCGTCATCGGTGTATCGTGTTATGACCGCATCGAGCGGGCGCGCGAGGCGGCAGCGGCCGGCGCCAGCTATCTCGCCTTCGGCAGCCTGTTCGACTCGCCGACCAAGCCGGCGGCGGTGCGCTGCCCGCCGGCAGTGCTCGGCCAGGCCCGCGAACTGGGCCTGCCGGTGGTGGCGATCGGCGGGATCACCGCGGAGAATGTGACAGAGGCCGTCGCCGCCGGGGCCGACCTGGTCGCCGTGATCAGCGACCTGTTCACTGCCCCCGACATACGCCGCCGTGCCATGGAATACCAGAAAGCCTTCAGACGAGGAGCAGAACCTTGAGCAACAGTCATGACCTGTTCGCCCGCGCCCGCGCCCGCATCCCCGGCGGGGTCAATTCGCCCGTGCGCGCCTTTGCCGCCGTCGGCGGCGAGCCGGTATTCTTCGAGCGCGCCGAGGGGGCCTGCCTGTACGATGTCGACGGGCGCGAGTACATCGACTACATCGGCTCCTGGGGGCCGATGATCTGCGGCCACGCCCATCCCGACATCATCGAGGCGGTCCAGCAGGCCGCCGCCAACGGCCTGAGTTTCGGCACCCCCAGCCCGGGCGAGGTGACCATGGCCGAGATGCTGTGCGAACTGGTGCCGGGGCTGGAGCGGGTGCGCATGGTCAACTCCGGCACCGAGGCGGCGATGAGCGCGCTGCGCGTGGCCCGGGCCGCCACCGGCCGAGACCACATCATCAAGTTCGAGGGCTGCTACCACGGCCACGCCGACAGCTTCCTGGTCAAGGCCGGCAGCGGCGCCCAGACCCTGGGCGTGCCGACCTCGCCCGGCGTGCCCAAAGCGCTGGCCGAGCTGACCCTGAATGCCCGCTTCAATGACTTGGACAGCGTCGAGGCCTTGTTCAAGCGTCATCCCGACCGCATCGCCGGGGTATTCGTCGAACCGGTGGCCGGCAACATGAACTGCATCCCGCCGCTGCCCGGTTTCCTCGAAGGCCTGCGCGAGTTGTGCGACCGTCACGGCGCGCTGCTGGTATTCGACGAGGTCATGACCGGCTTCCGGGTCAGCCTGACCGGCGCCCAGGGCCTGTACGGCATCACCCCGGACTTGAGCTGCTTCGGCAAGGTGATCGGCGCCGGCATGCCGGTCGGCGCATTCGGCGGGCGCGAATCGGTGATGCGCCTGGTCGCCCCGGAAGGCCCGGTCTACCAGGCCGGTACGCTGTCCGGCAACCCGGTGGCCATGGCCGCCGGCATCGCCAACCTGGAGCTGATCTCCGAGCCCGGCTTCCACGACCGCCTGGCCGAGACCACCGGCAGGCTGGCCGAAGGCCTCAAGCAGGTCGCCGACAGCGCCGGCGTGCCCATGGCCACCGTGGCCGTGGGCGGCATGTTCGGATTCTTCTTCACTGCCCTGGAGCGGGTCGAGAACTTCGACCAGGCCGCCGCCTGCGACCTCGAGCGCTTCCGCCGCTTCTTTGCCGGCATGCTGGCCCGCGGCATCTACCTGGCCCCGTCTGCCTTCGAGGCAGGCTTTGTCTCCAGCGCCCACCTGCCCGAGCACATCGACCGCACCCTGGCAGCCGCCGGCGAAGTGCTGGCTGACATGGCATGAAGTCTTTTTGCATTGACGCCGGCTTGCCGTGATCGCTTAGGATGATGGGCTGAAGCAAAAAAACAGGAGCGGAATGCGATGACCTGCCCAGACACGACCTCAGCGAAAAATGACCCGCGAACTCTGCTGGCCGCGCTGCTGGCATCGACCCTGCTGTCGGCCGGCGTGCAAGCTGAAGTGCCCGAGCATGCCGAGCAAATTGGCAAGCTGCAGGTGGCAGTGATCTACAACGACGAGTCGATCCAGATCCGTTACCGCTTCGCCACCGATCAGCCCTCCTGGTATCACCAGGTATGGCGCTACACCGACGGCGAATGGGTGCGTCACGGCGCCGGCCGGCCCGATCGCAATCCGCATGGCCTGTACGAAGACCGTATCAGCATGATGCTCGACGACGGCACGGTGGCCGACTTCGCCCGCTTCGGCGGCTTCATGACCGTCCACGACGGCATGCGGCACCTCGATTCGGCCGTCCATCCCAGGCAGGTGCGCCGCCACCCGGTGCTGGGCGACGAGCTGGGCCGCAACGATGTGCGCAAGTACATCCCGCAAAG
>SKQS01000114.1 GCA_007118895.1 Wenzhouxiangella sp. | reverse complement strand
TGCAGGGGTCGTTGCAAGGCGCTGCGAGCCTGCAGATCATGCCGATGAAAATAGCCAAGCATCGTGCGGCAAGTCAAAGGCTCAGGCTGAGGCGCCTGCGCCTGGCCATGCTGACCTGGGCCATCGCCATTCTGATTGTCCTGGCTGCCTGGACACTCGAGCTTCTGGAAATCACCCTCGTCGAGCTGACGGTCATCGTGGCAGTTGTCATCCTGGCCAATGGGCTTTTCGATTTCGCCATACGGTACGACTGGAACCTGCGGCTGAAGGATCCCAGCCTGACCCTGCCACAGATGCTGCTGTCGGTACTGATAGCACTTTGGGTCGTCAGTCATACCGTCGATGCCCGCGGCATCATGCTGATGCTTTTCATCATGTCGATGATGTTCGGCATGTTCCGCCTCAACGGCCGTCAGTACACAATGATCGCTGCCATCGCGGTCGGCGGCTACCTGACGATATTCCTGTCAGAGGTAATGAGCGGAGCCTGCGAGCGATGTACTGATCTCGGGCTATTGAAGCTGGGCGTGTTCGCCGTGGTCATGTTCTGGATGGCCTATGTCGGCTCCTATGTCAGCCGACTCAGACAAACATTGAATGAGCGAAATCAGTCGCTCGAGTCGCTGAACCAGAAACTGTCTTTCCTGGCCGGCCACGACGACCTGACCGGCCTGCCCAACCGCCGACAGATTCTCGATCGACTGGAAAAAACCGGCGAGCGGTCACGGCGACGCGACCAGGATTTCTGCGTTGCCATGCTCGACCTGGACAACTTCAAACAGGTCAACGACCGCCTCGGCCATGCCGCCGGCGACGAGGTGCTGGTCGAGTTTGCCCGGCGCGCCAGCCAGGTGCTCAGGGGTGAGGATACGGTGGCCCGCATCGACGACTCGATGCGCGACATGGGCCGATTCGGCGGTGAGGAATTCCTGGCGCTACTCGGCGATACCGATCTCGAAGGCGGCCGCATGGCCGGTGATCGCCTGCGTCAGGCCACCGAGGCGCGTCCCTTTCCGACCCGGCTGGGGCCGGTCCAGTGCACGGTATCGATCGGTATCGCCCGTTACCGGGCCCCGGAGCCGCTAAGGGCCACCCTTTCGCGCGCTGACCAGGCGCTTTATCTGGCCAAGCAGACCGGTCGCAATCGCGTGGTCACGGAAGCAGAGCTCGACTGATTGGCGCACGGTCAGGATCAACCGATGCCTCGATGCGGACAACCCTCCAGTCGAATTCTGCTAGATTGATTGGCTGCCACTGGTAGCCAGTGAACCCAAGGAAACAAGCCATGCCAGTTCGACGGACCTCACCCGGCCTGCCCAACCCGTTTTCCATCAGCACGCGGATCGTCATGTTGATCGTGATGATGGCTGCGGGCAGCTCAGCAATAGCCGCCCCGCCCATCATCCAGCCCGGGGCGCCGGGTGAACCCAGCCGCGTGATCAGCGCGGAAGAGGCAATCCGCCTGGCCGGTCTGAAGTACGCGGCCGCCGATGTCCGCTTCATGACCGACATGATCCCTCATCACCAGCAGGCGCTCGACATGTCGGCGCTGGTGGCCGAACGTACCGCACGACCGGAAATGATCGAGCTGGCCCGGCGCATCGAGTCCACCCAGAAGGACGAGATCGAATTGATGGAGCAGTGGCTCGACGAGCGCGGTGAAAGCCTGCCCGACCGCGACTGGCGTCCTCATGTTGAGCCGGGCCATGGCCATCACCACCATCACACCATGCAGGGCATGGCGACGATCGAGCAGATGAATGAGCTGGCCGCGGCCAGCGGCGAGACCTTTGACACGCTGTTTCTGCGTCTGATGATCGACCATCACGATGGCGCACTGAAGATGGTCGAGGAATTGTTTGAGCACCCCGGCGCGGCGCAGGACCCGGCCCTGTTCGAATTCGTCACCGATATCAAGAACGACCAGACGGCCGAGATAGAGCGGATGACGGCGATGCTGACCGGGTTTTTGCCAGACCCGCGAGTCGGACTGGCTGGCGGTTTCCGTGACGCAGGCGAAGCGATCTGGAACCTTGAGCTGATGGCTGCCCTGCCCAAGCCGGACGGTTTCTTCGATCCGGACAACCCCGCCGGCCTGCCAGGCAGCCGGCTCCGGGCGCTGGCAGCCGATGCGAACAGCGAAATCGATGAGACAGACGAGGACCACTCGGAGTCCGGCGACGAGACGACTGACGAGCGAGAGCGCCCTGCCCTGCTGGACTTCGCCAACACCGACATGGCCTTTGCCGATGACCTGCTGGTCGTCGGCAGCTATCATGGCTTCAAGCTCTACGAGCTCGATGACAACGGCATGCCGGAGCTGCTCAGCGCCGTGGTCTGCCCGGGCGGCCAGGGCGACGTCTCGGTAGTCGGCGACCTGCTGATTCTTTCGGTCGAGCAGAATCGCTCGCGCCTCGACTGCGGACTGATGGGCGTGGCCGAGAAAGTCAGCGACAAGCGCTTCCGGGGCCTGCGCATCTTCGACATCAGCGATCGTCGCCTGCCAGTGCAGGTCGGCGCGGTGCAGACCTGTCGCGGCTCGCACACCCATACCGTGGTCGCCGGACCCGAGCCGGATGGCGTCATCATCGTCTACAACTCTGGCATCGCACCGGTGCGCGAGGAAGACGAGCTGGCCGGCTGCATCGACGAAAGCCCGTGGCGCGATGAGGACACCGCGCTGTTTCGCATCGACGTGATCGAGATTCCCGTCGACCGGCCCGACCGGGCCCGGATCGTCCACAGTCCGGCGGTGTTTGCCGATCCCGATACCGGTATTCTGGCCGGTCTGTGGGAGCGCGGCGATCATGGCCCCGGCACCCAGACCAGCGCCGAGACCAACCATTGCCACGACATCACGGTGTTTCCGGAGCTCAATATTGCTGCCGGCGCCTGCTCCGGCAACGGCATCCTGTTCGACATCTCCGATCCGCTCAATCCGCAGCGCCTGGACGCGGTGGTCGATCCGGGCTTTGCCTACTGGCACTCGGCCACTTTCAGCAATGACGGCTCCAAGGTGATCTTCACCGACGAATGGGGTGGCGGCGTCCGGCCACGCTGCCGCGCCTCCGACCCGATGCACTGGGGCGCCAACGCGATCTTCGAAATCGAAGACAACCGGCTGGTCTTTCGCAGCTACTACAAGATGCCGGCACCGCAGACCGAGCAGGAAAACTGCGTCGCCCACAACGGATCGCTGATTCCGGTGCCCGGCCGCGACATCATGGTCCAGGCTTGGTACCAGGGCGGGATCTCGGTTTTCGAGTTCACCGACCCGGCCAGGCCGGTCGAGGTCGCCTACTTCGATCGCGGGCCGATCGATGAGGAGGTGCTGGTCACCGGTGGCTACTGGTCGGCCTACTATTATCGGGGCCGGATCTACGGCACCGAGATCGTGCGCGGGCTCGACGTGCTCGAGCTGCTGCCGAGCGAACATTTGAGCACCAGCGAGATTGCAGCGGCAGCCCTTGCCTGGCAGGCCACGCCATTCAATCCGCAGCAGCAATTCGCGGTCCACTGGCCGCCCCATCCGACAGTGGCCGCGGCCTGGCTGGACCAGCTCGAACGCGGCAGCCGTCTTGCCACTGACAAGCACCAGGCCGTGCAGATACTGATCGATCGCGCCAGTGAGGCCCTCGATGAGTCGGCACACGATGCCGGGCTCGCCGCCGACCTTGCCGGGATGGCCGCGCGCCTTTTGACCGTGGCGCGCGACTTCGACGGCATGACCAGGCGCCAGCTGCTGGGCTTGAGCGAGACCCTTGAAGGGCTGGCCGAGCGGCTGGGCGCTGCTCAGGGATCGGGTTGAACAGATCAGCTGCTGCGAGCGAAGTAGCTGGTCATCAGGTTGCGATAGTTGGGGATATGGTTGGAGAACAGCTCACCCAGCCCCTCGATATCGTTGCGCCAGTCTCGATGCAGCTCGCAGGCCATGGCGAACCAGCCCATCAACTGCACGCCGGCCGCTTCCATGCGTGACCAGGCCGAGTCGCGCGTGGTCTTGTTGAAGGTGCCGGAGGCGTCGGTGATGACAAAGACCTCAAAGCCTTCCTCTATCGCCGACAGCGCCGGAAACGCCACACATACCTCGGTGACCACGCCGGCAATGATGAGCTGCCTCTTTCCGGTGGCCTTGACCGCTGCCAGAAACTCCTCGTTATCCCAGGCGTTGATATTGCCGGGACGGACGATGTAGGGCGCATCCGGGAACATCTCCTTGAGTTCCGGGACCAGCGGGCCGTTTGGTCCATCCTCGAAACTGGTGGTCAGAATGGTGGGAAGCCCGAAGTAAGCGCCGCAGGCGGCAGTGGCCAGGACATTGTTCTTGAACTCGCTGGGTTCGAAATCCTGTACCAGCGAGATCAGGCCGGACTGGTGATCGACCAGTAACAGGGCTGCATCGTCCTTCCTCAGACGTTGGTAAGTATAGGGTTTACTCATGATCATGCTCCTCAAAATGTTGCGGGGGGTGTTGAAGATAGGATGCCGCGGCGCACAAGCGCCGCGGCAGGTGACTCAGGCCGCGGCCGGTATGCGGCCGAAACGGCCCTGGCTGTAGTCGCGGATCGCCTGGTGGATCTGTTCGGTCGTGTTCATCACGAACGGGCCGTGACCGACGATGGGCTCATCGATCGGCTGACCGGACAGCACCAGCACTGTCGAATCGTTGTTGGACTCCACGAGCACAGCTTCGCGCTCGGCGTCCAGTAGCACCAGCTGGCCCTCGCGAGCGATCTCGGCATTGTTGACCTGCACCGTGCCATGCAGCACGACCAGCATGGCGTTCCAGCCATCGGGCAGATCCAGACGGGTCTTGCCGTCCCGATTCAGCCTCAGGTCCCAGACATGCATCGGCGTGAAAGTGCGCGCCGGCCCGCGGTGGCCTTCGAATTCACCGGCAATCACCCGCAGCTGCCCGGCGCCGTCGGGCAATTCGACCGCCGGAATATCGGCATCGAGCAGGGTCTGGTAGGACGGCCGGGTCATCTTGTGCTCGGCCGGCAGGTTGACCCACAGCTGCACCATTTCCAGGGTGCCGCCGTTGCGGGTGAACTCGTGCGAGTGAAACTCCTCGTGCACGATGCCGGCGCCGGCGGTCATCCACTGCACGTCACCCGGCCCGATCCTGCCGCCGGCCCCGGTCGAGTCCTTGTGCTCGACCTCGCCGTCATAAACGATGGTGACGGTTTCGAACCCGCGGTGCGGATGCTCGCCCACCCCGCGCGGACGCTCGGCCGGCGCAAACTGCATTGGATCGGCATGGTCGAGCAGCAGAAACGGGCTGACCTGCCTGCCGTGGCTGTTGTACGAGAACATCGAGCGCACCGGAAAGCCGTCGCCAACCCAGTGGCGCGGCGGGGGGCTGTAGACACCAAGAATGCTTTTCATTTCTTTCTCCTCAGAGAGTGTGAATTGTCGATTGGCCCCATTTTGACGCCGGAACGCTGGCGCCGGTAGTAGGCAGAATCTATACTCACCGTTCTGCTGGTGGAACGATGGAACGTGCAGGACCTCAACGATCTCTACTATTTCGCCCAGGTGGTCGACCACGGCGGCTTCGCGCCTGCCGGCCGGGCACTGGGTGAACCCAAGTCCAAGCTCAGCCGACGCATTGCGGCGCTGGAAGAGCGCCTGGCGGTGCGCCTGCTCAATCGCTCGACCCGGCATGTCAGCGTTACCGAAATCGGCCGCATCTACTACAACCACTGCCGGGCCATGCTGGTTCAGGCCGAAGCCGCCCAGCAGGCGATAGACAGTCTGCGCTCGGAACCGTGCGGCGCGGTGCGCCTGAGTTGCCCGGTGGCGCTGCTGGATGCGCGCGTGGCCGACATGCTGGCCGACTACCAAAAGCGATTCCCACAGGTCGAGCTGCACCTGGATGCCACCAATCGCCGGGTCGATGTGATCGAGGAGGGCTTCGACCTGGCCATCCGGGTGCGTCCGCCGCCGCTGGAAGACAGCGACCTGGTGTTGCGCGTCCTGGCCGATCGTGGCCAGTGCCTGGTCGCCAACCCGGCGTTGCTTGACCGGCATGGTCAGCCGGAATTCCCGACCGATCTGGCCAGGCTGCCCAGCCTGGCGCTGGGCCGGCCCAGGCACCGTCACCAGTGGCAGCTGATTGGCCCGGATGGCAGCGAAGTGCGCGTCAGCCACCACCCACGCCTGGTCACCCGCAGCATGAACGCGCTGCGCATTGCCGCCACGGCCGGTATCGGCGTGGTCCAGTTGCCGACCATGATGATGACCGAGGAGCTGGCCGACGGCCGCCTGATGCGCGTACTCGAAGGCTGGGCGCCACCGCGCGAGATCATCCATATCGTTTTCCCCTCGCGCCGCGGCCTGTTGCCGGCGGTGCGCGAACTGATCGATTATCTAGCCGAGCGCTTCCAGGCGCTGGAAGAGGACTGACCACCCATGATCGTCACCCGTCGCATTTCTCTGGCCAAGCTGCTGGCCTTTACCTGGCCGCGGCTGCTGCTGTTGATCGCCTTCACCACGCTGGCCTGCCTGATGATGGAACAACTGCCGCGCGAACTGCTGCAGGCCCTGTCCTACGCGGCCGGATTCCTGGGCACCGCACTGGCCTTTCTGATCGGCTTTCGCAACAACTCGGCCTACGGCCGCTGGTGGGAAGGCCATCGCATCTGGTCGCAGCTCAAGAAGGACTCCAGAAGCTTCGCGCTGCTGGTGCAGGGTCTGGTCGGCGGCGGCGAGGCCACGGCCAAGGTACGCATGACCATGATGCACCGCCAGATCGCCTTTGCCTGGTGGCTGAATCGCCACCTGCGCAAGCTCGAGCCCGAAGTCGAACTCGACGGGCTGCTTTCAGCCGACGAACGCGCTGCCGCGGCCAGGCGCCAGACCCCGCCGCTGGCGCTGCTGGAAACCCAGGTTGCAGACCTCCGGCAGCTGGCCGATGACTGTCACATCGATAGCTACCGCCACGTCCGCTTCAGCGAACTGGTCCAGGCTTTCAACGAATCACTGAGCAGCTGCGAGCGCCTGAAGAAGACGCCGTTTCCCATGCAATACACCTGGTTCGTCTACTACACCCTGGTGGTTTTCCTGTTCGTGCTGCCCTTGAGCCTGGCTGGCCACCTGGGTTACTGGGCCATTCCGTTTGCCATCATCATCGGCTACGCCTACATCATGCTCGAATACGTCGGCCGCCATATCGAAAACCCGTTCGAAAACGCCGTCAACGACGTGCCGATGGACTACATCGCCCGGACCATCGAGATCGACCTGCGCGAAATGCTGGGCGAGGAGGAGTTGCCCGAACCAATTCAGCCACGAGACCTGGGGTATCTCTACTAGGCAGACAGTGGCGTGGTTGTGCGGCCGATTCCGAATGTTTGGAGGAAACAGCCACTTTTTCGGAGTCCTCCATGCCTGCTCAATGCGTCTATCATCCCAGCCACCTGGCCTGCGCCATTGCCGCCGCTCTGTTGAGCGGCCATCTGGCCGCGGCAACCATTGAAGTCACCAATGCCGCGGATTCGGGCGTCGGCAGCCTGCGCTGGGCGGTCGAGACCGCCAATACCAATGCCGATCCGGACAACGAGATCATCTTCAGCACCACGACCAACGGCACAGCAATCATCCTGTCGTCCCCGCTGACGGTTACCAAGTCCCTGGAAATCGTCGGCAATGGCCCGCCCCAGACCATCATCCAGGGCGACGGGTCGACAGGCCTGCTTTCGGCAAGTTTCCTGGTCGATGCATTGACGGTTTCCGGATTGACCCTGACCGGAGGCTACAACACCAGCGGTGGCGGGGCGATCGATTCCGGGGCTGCCGAGCTGCACGTGATTAACACCCACATACTGGGCAATACCAGCACCACCCAGGGTGGGGGAATACGCCACACGCCGGTGGTGGAAAATGGCAGGCTGAATCTTGAAGACTGCACGATCAGCGGCAACGCCGTGGTCGGTACCCAAGACTTCAACCGCGGCGGCGGGGTACACGCCGAGCTGTGGCGGGAGGGCGAGCGCGTCGATATCAACTACTGCACCATCAACGACAATCAGGCCGAGCATGGTGGTGGGCTCAGCGTCTTGCTGCCGCTGACCGCTTTCGAGCCGGACCAGCGCACCTGGATCAACTACAGCACGATCAGCGGCAATACGGCCGGGGGCAACGGTGGCGGCATCCTGGTCGATGCCTACAACCCTCATGTCCTGAGAATCTTCACCTCGACCATCGAGTCCAACACCGCCGGCGGTTTCGGCGGCGGCATCGACGCCAGGTCAACCACGTTGATCAATTTCAGCCTGATCCACAACAATACCGCGCACAACGCCGGCGGCGGGGCGCGACTGGTACTGGATGGCTACCTGCCCATCGACCGATGGGTGATCAACAATTCCACCATCTCCGGCAACCGGGTGAACAACATCACCGTCAATCGGGGTGCCGGGCTGCTTTTCGACTCACTACCGGGCACCGAACCGCCGTTCGAGTTCGATATTGTGCAATCGACCATTGCGTTCAACTTCAGCCTTGGCGCTTTCACTGTCAGCGAGGGTCACGGCATCTACAACAACACGCCCTGGACCGCCATGCTGGAAAATACCATCGTGGCGGAAAACCTGCGGGGCACTAACCCGCGTGACCTGGTGGGCAACTTCGAGGCCGGCTGGAGCCTGCTGGGCCATATCAGCAGCGGCTCCCTTGGCACGGTGGCGCCGGTCACCCTGAGCGCTGTTGCCGGCCTTGAGCCGCTGGCCGACAACGGCGGCCTGACTCGCACCCACCAGCTTTCCGCCGACAGCCTGGCGCGTAACGCCGGAGACCCGGGATTTACCGGGCCACCGGACGTGGATCAGCGCTTCGACGGCAGCCTGCCGCGAATCCAGTTCGGCCGGATCGACATCGGCGCGCTGGAAAGCGAGATCGATGTCATCTTCGGCAACCAGTTCCGCAGTTTCGAGCTGCCCTGAGCCCACCTTATTCACCATGTGAGTATGGTGGGCTGAGCCTCCTTGATGAAGGATGCCTGCTACTCGGACTGGAAACGGTCGTCGAAGATCACGTCGTGGGTGCCTGTCAGCTGAACCTGGTGCGGCCCGGTCGGATCGTTCGAGGGCAGCTGGATCCAGGCCTGTCGAATACCTGGCGCCTGCGAGGTGAAGATTACCTCGAACTCACACGAGCTGCCGGGAGACACCGCGCTGTTGCTGCAGCTGACCGGGGCCAGCAGGCCAAAGTCACCGGCATTGGGGCCGGCGATCGACAGACTGCCGATCAGCAGCTCGCCCTCACCCTGGTTGGAGATGGTCACCAGCACTGGCGAGGCAGGTACGCCCAGGTCGTGTTCGCCGAAATCGATACTTGCCGGTGAGGCGACCAGGGCGGGAAGATCAGGCTCGATGCCTACCGGCTCGATGGTGAACTGGCTGGTATTGCCGTCGGAGTCGCTGGCGGTGGCCACGATTTCATCACCCAGGGACAGAGGCGTGACCGGCTGCAGGCTGCCGCTGATCCATTGCGCCGCGGAACTTGCCGGATAGACCACCGAGCCCAGGTAGTCTTCGCCCTGGGCGGCGGCATCACCGCTGTGGCGGTAGAAGTCAATGAACAGCGGATAGCTGGCGTTGGCGCTGGTGGTATCGACCCGAAAGCGATAGTGCAACTGGCCGGTCTGCAAGTCCAGCGAGGTTTCATCTTCATCGAATTCCGGCCAGTTCAGGTAGCCATTGGGGCCGTCGGAGCCGCCGCCCGGATCGATCGCGGTCATGCCCGGCCACAAGGTAATGCCGGTGGCGTTGTTGCGGAAGGTGTTGCCGCGCATGGTGACCCGCTCGAGGTTGCCGTTGGAGAGTTGCTCGAGAATCACGCCATAGCTGGTGCTGTTGGCAATCACGTTGCCAATCTGGGGATTGACGGAGAGATCGGTGGAAGTGCTGCCACCAATCAGATGATCAACGACCTGCTGTTGCTGGGCTGTTGCGCGCATCCACACGCCGGTGCCGTTGGGTGCCGGCATGCCGTTGGCCAGCTCGCCGATCAGGTTGCCCTGAATCCAGGTGCCGGATGCCGAATCGTTCAGATGGATGGCATAGGTGTTGAAGCCGATGGTGTTTTCGAAAATATTGACCAGGTTGCCGGGTTCAGACACCCTGATCCCCGTAGTATTGCCAAGATCCGTGCCGTCTTCGTCAACGCCAATGAAGTTGTTGCGGATATGGGTGATGCCGCCACCGGTGTCCTTGACCCAGATACCGATCCCATTGCCAATCATCAGGTTGGCGTCATTGGCGTTCTCAGAACCGATCTGGCCGGTTCCCAGCATTTCGATGCTGGCTACGCTGGCATCGCTCAGGGTGTTGCGCTGAATCACGTTGCCCGAACCGCGCGCAGTGATGTTATAGCCATGGTGGGCAATGATCGCGTTGCGGATCGAGGTATTGTCGCCGTTGTCGATCCGCACGCCCCACTCGGTGCCGACATCCTCGCCATCAGGCGTGACGCCGATGTAGTTGGCTCGAATCTGGTTGTTGTTGGCGACAATCGGACTCGATCCGCCGTTGCCGACCCGGATCTGTACCGATGGACTGTTGCCGATGTAGTTGGTCGCCGAGCCGGCACCACCTACCGTATTATTCGAACTTTCCAGCACGATGGCAGTGCCGCCATTGGCATAATCTGACATCTGGTGGTTTGGATGTACCTGGAATCCCGGTGGCAGACCGATCAGGTTACTGGTGATGGTCTGGTTATCGGCACGAATGATGATGCCACCATCAACGGCATTGGTAATGACATTGGGACCAAGACCGCCGATGAAGTTCTGATCACCGGCAGTTGATGCAATGTGCACGCCGGCACCTCCGACTTCCAGCGTGTTCACCGGCATATAGCTGCCGCCCGACGGACGCAGGCCAATGATGTTGCTGAAGATAAACGTCGCCCTGGCGCCATTTCGGACATGAATGGCATCGCCGCCGGTGCGAGTGATCGAGTTGTTGCGAATCTGGGTGACGCCCACCCCGGTATCCGAGGCGCCGTTGACATCGATGCCATGACCACCGATGGGAGCAACTGCCATCCCGGTCCGAAAGTAGACGCGACCAATCTGGTTCCTCTCCAGGATGTAGCCTTCGCCGCCATTGAGAAGAATCCCGCTGCCAGGAAAACCCAGGATACCGATCGCCCTGACGATCGAGCCCGATCCGCCACCCTGGTTGGAAAAGCGAATGCCGCTGACATTGCTTGCAGACCCGATATAGTTGATGGTCACATGCACGGCGTCGGTTCCGGGCTGGTATTCGGGATGGGTGGTACCGTCGATGGTCACCTGGTTGTTGATGAACGGAAGCCCGGTGCTAACGGTGATCTGCGAACGACCGTTGCTGACCGGAATGCTCTGCGAGAACTGGATGACCACCGGCCCGGAAGCGTCATTGGCCGACTCCAGCGCCGCGCGCAGCGTGCACTCCGGAACCGCCGGCGGCATCGTGCCCCCGGTATGGCAGAAAATTCCGGAGCTGATTGGGTCCTGGCCATCATCGCCGACCGAGTTGACGACAAAGGTAGTCTGCCCGACGGCCACTGACCAGGCCGTCAGCGTGGCCAGCAATACGGCGGCCCGGCAAGGCGCCCGCCAGGGTCGGCCTTTACCCCCTCTGGTGAAATTCGAAAGGAATGCCTGCATGCTCGATTGATCTCCTGGTTGACAACGGGGCGCTCATCGCCCGAGTGCACCCTAGTACGTATCAGGAGAAAAAAACCGGACATGCCGGGCTCAGACCTGGTAGCGCTGGGCCAGGGCCTTCTGGGCCTGGCGGACAATGCCGAAGGCCGAGCGCAGATAGCGGCGGTGCAGGCCGGACAGCTGCTCCGGGTCGACCAGGTGGTTGGGAGCATGGCCGGCCTCGTAGCAGCGCACCTGGTGCTTGAGGCGCACATTGCCGATGAAGCGAAAGGCATGAATCAGGTCATCGGCATCGCGCTCGTGCATCGCCCCGCTTTCTGCCGCCTGCTGGATGCGCTGCTCGGTGTGCACGAGTACTATCGCCCCTTCCAGGGCACGCACCCGGGCCAGGTCGACAATGGGAATGACCCCGCGCTTTTTCAGATTGATACCCTTGCCCTGACCGGCTTTCTCTTCCTTGAGAAACTGCCGGAACAGGCCGACCGGGGGCGTGTGACCGATCGATTCGGCGGCCAGAAAGCGCAGGAATATGCGGCTTTTTCGCGCCCTGGCAAGCACATGTTGCTGAAGCTCGTCAACCAGCCCGGTATCTCCTGCCACCCCACGCATGTCGAAGAAGATGCTCGAGTTCATTACCGACTGCGGGTCTGGCTCATTCATCCAGCCGTCGAAGGTCCGCCGCCAGCGCTCAAGCGACATGCGCCAGTTTTTCATCGCCATCACGTCGCCGGCGCAATAGACATAGCCGCTGGCGTCCAGCCCGTCACAGACCACGGTGGCCAGTTCGAGAAAGTAGCGAGCGGCCTCATCGTCTGGCTCTTCTGCCAGCAACAGACCATTGTCCTGGTCGCTGATCAGGCCCTGCTCCATGCGGGCCTGGGAGCCAAACGCCAGCCATGCCCAGGCCATCGGCGGCTCGCCAAGCCGCTCGAAGGCAAGGTCCAGCAGGCGCCGGGTACAGGCATCGGTAATCATGCTGGCAATCCGGCCAACCTCGGTAACCTCGCTGCCCTGGCGCGACAGGGCAGCCAGCATTCCCGGCCCCTGGCGGGTCAGCCTGGCCACCGTGTCGATATCGTCAGCTCGCTGGATGTCGCGCACCAGGCGCAGCGGGTGAGGCGCCTGCAGCCTGAGCAGATCGCCGGCACTGACCACGCCGGTCAGCTCGCCTTGCTCGCCGACTACCGGCAGGTGGTGAATGCCCAGCCGCATCATCTCGACCAGCGCATCGTCGATCAGGCTACCCTCGCGCGCAGACAGCGGGTTGCCGGTCATGATCTCGGATACCGGAAGCTCAGGGTCAAGATCACGAGCGAGCACTCGGGAACGCAGATCGCGGTCGGTGACAATGCCAACCAGGCCGGGCTCGCTGACGATTGGCAGGCAACTGACCTGGTGACGCGCCATCAGCCGGGCGGCGTCGGCAATGCTGGTCTGTGCAGACGAGGTCACCGGTGTGCGCAGCTCCAGGTCGCGCAGGGTGCCGGTCCTGCGTTGTGCCAGGGTCCGCAGCCGATCGCCGGGATCGGCGGTCAGAAAGTGCCCAATGAGCGGATAAGCAGCAACCGCCTCCTCCAGCGCCTCAGGCGACAGCCACAGCAACCGGCACGGCTCACTGGCGCTGGCCCGATAGGCTTCCACGCCCTCCTCCAGGCTGATGGCATGTCCGAACAGCTCGGCCTCGGCGCGTGTTTCCAGCTCTCGGCCGGCCAGGTCGCACAGCCGGACCGAACCGCTGACGATCACGTACAGGCCGCCCTCGCCCGGCGGATCGAAGCTGGCAATCTGCTCTTCGGCCTTGAGCTCCCGCAGCTCGAATCGTTCGAGCAGTTCGGCTCGCTGCCCATCCGACAGCTCGGAAAAAGGAGCCACCCGGGCCATCAGTTCAGTTATTTCTTTCATGCTTGCGGTTCCTTACAGCCAGTGGTTGCGAGGCCAGTTCCGGGGAAGGTGAGACTGCCCATCGGTCAATACTTGATCCGTGCATGGAAAGTCTTGCGCGAGGCTTCCAGGGCCGCGCCCAGAGTGTGAATGCCGCGCTCTGCCAGCAGCGGTATCAGCTTGAGGAAGATCTCGGCGGTCACCATGGCATCGCCGATCGCGGTGTGACGGCCGAGAATGGTCAGGCCGAAACGCTCGGCCAGATCATCCAGGTTGTGCCGGTCATGGTTTTCCTGAACCACGGCACTCAACAGCAGGGTATCGAGCACGGGGTGATCGAAGACCAGGCCGGTCAGAGCCTGTTTGAGCTCCAGGCACTTCATGTCGAAAGCGGCGTTATGGGCGACCAGAACGGTGTCGGCACAAAAGGCGTGGAAGGCCGGCAGGACCTCGGTTATGGGCGGCTGTCCGCGTACCATGTCCGGCGTGATGCCGTGAATCGGAATACCGGCGCGCGGAATGGATCGCTGCGGATCGACCAGCTGATCGAAGCATTCGCCGGTCAGGATCTTGCCGTTGACGATCCTGACCGCGCCGATCTGGATGATCTCGTCACCGCCGGCCGGGTTCAGGCCGGTGGTTTCGGTATCAAACACCGTGAAGCTGAGCTCGCGCAGGCGGCAGTCGTCAAGCTGTTGGCTACGTTCGCCGGGCTGGAACAGATCGAAATCATAGAATTCCGGGCGCCCCTCATGGCGCTGGAAGGTTGCAGGCGGCAGCTCCTCCTGTGCAGCTGCCAGTGGTAGCAACAGGCGGAAGTAGCAGCGCGCGCTCTGATCATCTGTTTCCTTGTCCATCCAGCAATCGCCGCCGTGACGCTCCATCACTTCCTTGAGCGTCATGGCCAGTGGCTGATCGCCACCGGCAATCGATTCGCTTTCCCAGCTCTTGTCCAGCGGGCTATCGGCGTCGGGATCGGGTGTCCAGACCAGGTCGAGCGCGGCGCGATCCTTGTGCGAACTCAGGCGCAGCTCGATCCAGCGCACCTGGCAGTCACGGTGCAGGCACTCAGCCAGGTGAACCAGGCCCTGCACTAGCGAAAAACTCTCGATCCTCAGCCAGATCGAATCAATATCGCCGGCCCGCGATGCACGCATCGGCAGTTCCGATTCGATCCGGCTGATCGCCGCATCGATCAGGTCCGATGCCAGCATGTCTTCCAGCGGCCAGCGCGAGCGCAGCGCTTCGGATGAGGATCGCTGCAGCTCGCCGATGCGATCGCTCAAGTGTCTGACCTCCTCGCCGATAACGGCGAGCAGTTGCTCGCGCAGCGGCGCATCCACCGCCGGGTCCTCAAGCACCTCGATCGCCGCGCGGGTATTGGCCAGGCTGGCCCGACTGCCTTCTGTGAGCTCGGCCAGCAGGCGATTCTTCTCGGCATCGGCGCGCATGTCTTCGGTGATGTTCTCGGTCAGCAGCACGAAGCCGGTCATCCGCTCGGCGCTCGGCTGGCCGTCCTCATCAACTGCGCGCACCGGGGCCATCTGCACGCGCAGCAGCTTGCCGGAGCGGGTCGAGGTCACAAACTGGGCCGAGGGGCTGGCGGCGCCTCGCTCGAGGCGTCGCTGAACGTTCTCCAGCGCGTGGGCAACCAGCTGGCGGTCCAGAACGGTGTAGATCGAGCGCCCCAGGCCGATCAGCTCGCTGCCGCCGGTGACCTTGCCGGCCTGGGACAGGCGCTTGAACTGCAGCCGGGCGCGGTTGTTGTAGAGCAGAATGCGTCCATCCAGGTTGCACACCACTACGCTCTTGGTGAGCTCCGACATCAGCGCAGCCAGGCGCGCCTTTTCCTGCTCGGTGCGGCGGGCGGCCTCCCTGACTCGTTCATCCATTCTGGCGATCAGCGTCTCGCGCTGCTCGATGGCATCGTTGATCACCCCGGTCAGGCGCTTGACCTCGGTGCTGCCTTCAGGCTCGATCGAACGCGAATCACCGCTTTCCAGCCGCAGCCTGGCCTGTTCGGCCAGCCGCGCCGGAGCACGGAGGTGATTTTCGATCAGCGCGTTGATCACGGCATATACAGGAAACAGCGCCAGCGCCCACAGAAACAGCAGCAGGCCGGCGCGACCGCCCAGCGCTTCGGTTACCGTGGCCCAGTCCTCGGGGTCCAGCACCGCCCACAACAGCAGACCGGCAACCAGCAGCCACGCCAGGCAGACCAGGCCGACCAGACCGACCGCCACCCACAGCTTGAGATCAGCCGATTTCATCACTCCGGATTGTCGTCTGCGGATAGTCCGAGCAGTCGGCCCACGCGGTCGACCAGCTCGCGGGTGGAAAACGGCTTGACCACGTAGTCGTCGGCACCCAGCGCGCGGCCCTTCTCGATATCGGTATCCCGGCCCTTGGCGGTGAGCATGATGATCTTCATCGCCGATTGCTGGCCGCGCACCGCCTGCAGAACCTCAAACCCGGTTTTTTTCGGCATCATCGCATCCAGCAGCAAAAGATCCGGCTCATGTTCGGCGATCATCGCCAGCGCTTCCTCGCCATCGCGCGCCACCAGCACTTCATACCCCTCGCGTTTCATCAGGTATTCCAGCGAAATCACGATATTCGGCTCGTCGTCGGCGATCAGAATCTTCCTTGTCATTGCTCCATCCTCAAGCGTTATCCTCGCGGCAGGTAAAAGCCGAAAGTGGCGCCATGTCCAGGCTCGGACTCGACCCACATGCGCCCACCGAAATGTTCGATGATCTGGCGGCTGATCGGCAGCCCCAGACCGGTGCCTTCACGATGCTGGTCGCGATCACCGACCTGCCGAAACTTGTCGAACACTTCACGTTGTTCAGCCTGACTGATTCCGGGCCCGTTGTCGCTGACCGTTACCGTAACGCCTGCCTCTTCATCGCGCAGATCAATTTCGACCCGCCCACCCTGGTCGGGAATCACCTTGAGCGCATTGGACAGCAGGTTGAGCATCACCTGGACCAGCCGATCGGCATCCGCGCGCAGCGGTTTGGCGCTGCGACTACCCTGCACCTTGAGCTCTGCGCCCTTGTCCTCGAAACGGCTGCCGATGCTGCCCACCGCCTGCATGACGACGGAATGCATGTCGACATCGCTGTTGTGCCACTCGGCATGGCCGGCCTCGATTCGGGCAAGGTCCAATACCTGCCCTACCAGCCGACTCAGACGCTCGGTCTCGGCGACCATGATGTCAAGAAACTCCCGGCGCTGGCTGGTCGGCATGTCCGGCTCGTCGCGCATCATCTCGGTCAGCGCCCGGATCGAGGTCAAGGGAGTGCGCAGCTCGTGGGTGACCGAGGACATGAAATCATCCTTGAGTCGATCCAGGCTCTTGAGCTGTTCATTTGCTGCCTTCAGCTCTTCGGTGGCCTGCTCCAGCGAACGCGACTTGTCTTCCAGCGCCCGGGAGTAAGCGCGCAGCTGCGAGGCCTCATCCAGAATGCGCAGGACATCATCAAGCTCCAGGGGCTCTTCATCGACTGCCGAGGCCACCATGACCCGCGCAGAGGCCGATCCTATGGTGCCGGCCAGCCGAGTCTCCACGCGCTGTACCAGCCGGGCATCGGCAGGCATGCGGTCTGGCGAGTTCGAGCCGATGCTGCGCGCATGTTCGACGAACAATTCCCGGGCCGCATCCGGCCCGAGAAAGCGCTCGCTCAGTGCCAGCAGGTCTTCGGCCCTGGCCCTTCCCTGCCAGAAAACCGGCTCGCGCCCGCCGGCGCGCTCGAATACATCGACGAACAGCAGCGCCTGACTGGCCTCGCGCGCGGTAGGGCGACTGATCAGTGAAACGCCGATGAAGACCGCGATATTGCCGAACAGGCTCCAGAACAGAGAATGGGTGATCGGATCCAGCCCTTCCAGGCCCAGCAACGCTTCCGGTTTCAGCCAGGCCAGGCCGAAGGCGCCGTATTCGACGAAATCGGTCGTCATCCAGCCGGACTTTGCGATCGACGGCAGCATCAGGGTATAGACCCAGAAACCAAAGCCGACCGCAAGCCCCGCCAGCACGCCGCTGGCCGTGGCGCCCTTCCAGTACATGCCGCCCAGCGCGGCCGGCGCAAACTGCGCCACCGCGGCAAAGCTGATCAGACCGATCGAGACCAGGGCGTATGCCTCGCCGGCCAGGTAGAAGTACAGATAGCCCAGCAGCAGCAGCGCGACGATGGCGATGCGGCGTATGGTCTTCAGCAATCGGGTCAGGTCGCCGCCGGCGCGCTGACGGAACCGCCGGGTCTTTAGCAATGCCGGCATGACCAAGTCATTGCAGATCATGGTCGAGACCGCGATCGACTCGACGATCACCATGCCGGTGGCGGCCGACAATCCGCCAATGAAAACAAACAGCGCCAGTGCCATGGCCTCTTCCGCCAGCGGCAGCGACAGAACGAACAGGTCCGGGTTGGCCTGGCCAGGACCGAAATGAATCAGCCCGGCCAACGCAATGGGCAGCACGAACAGGTTGATCAGGAACAGATACAGCGGGAACACCCAGGCGGCGCGCTTCAGGTGCCTTTCATCCACGTTCTCCACCACCATGACCTGGAACTGGCGCGGCAGGAACAGCACCGACAGCATGGCCAGCAGAATCAGGGCAAACCACTGCGAGTAGACATGCTGGCTGCCGCCATGGTCGAAACGGAGCAGCCGGGCCAGCGACTCATCGGCCATGGCGCGCCCGAACAGATCGCCCAGCCCGTCGAACATCCAGTAGGTGACGAAAAGCCCCACCGCCAGGAAGGCCATCAGCTTGACAATCGACTCGAAGGCAATCGCTGCCACCATTCCTTCGTGACGCTCGGTCATGTCCAAGTGGCGGGTGCCGAACAGGATGATGAAACCGGCCAGCGCCAGGGCCAGATACAGCGTGGAATCCTGCCACCAGGCAGGTGGCGCCTCGACCAGACCGGTCTCGGCGGGTCCAATGAGCAGACCATAACCGGCGGAGATGGCCTTCAGCTGCAGCGCGATATAGGGCACGATGCCGACCACGGTAATCAGCGTGACCAGCCCGGCAATCAGCGGGCTTTTGCCGTAGCGACTGGCGATAAAATCGGCCACCGAGGTGATCCGATAATTCTTGGCGATCCGAACCATCTTGCGGATTACCACCCAGGCCAGGATCATCGCCAGCATCGGACCCAGGTAGATAGGCAGAAACCACACACCCTCGACCGACGCCCGGCCGACGCTGCCAAAGTAGGTCCAGGCGGTACAGTAAACGGCTATCGACAGCGCATAAACCCAGGGACTGGCAATGATGGACCGACCCTGGGCAGCGCGCCGGTCTCCATACCAGGCAATCGCAAATAAAAGCGCCAGGTAGGCAAACGAAATCCCGATGACCAGCGAGATCGGCAGATTCATCACGGATCGCGCTCCATCAACCAGGCCAGCACTCCGATCAAGACCGCCCAGACGAAAAACAGGCCCAGCGGCAGCAAAGGCAGGCCGAACAGGCTGGCCTCACGGTCCCAGAGCTGGATCAGCGGAAAGCTGAACAGGGCCCAGCCGAGCACGAACAGCGCGATCAGTCTGGGTGCGAGCAGCCGCCTCATTGCAGCACCTCGGCACGGTAGCGGCGAACCATCGCGCCTCGTGCTGCGCGCACGGCACGAAGACTACCGGCCAGGACCTTGAAATCCTGATCGCCCAGCTCGGCGCGGCGGACCTGGTAATCGGGCTGGCGACCGGCGCTCAGGCAACGCAGCTGATGCGCGATGCGCAGCCGGCTGATGGCGCGGAAGGCCTGACTGAGCCGTTCGGCATCCACCGCGCTCATCGCTCCTTCCCGTGCCGCGCAACTCAGCCGGTCCAGGGTGGAAATGGCCTTGCAGCCGACCGACAACGCATGAACCCGCGCCAGATCGACCACCGGCGTGATCGCCGATCGCTTCAGGTCCATTACCGCGTGGCCCTGGCCGTCATCGACGAACTTCGGCCGGCCGAACCAGCCCAGGCCCGGCCGAAAGCCCAGCGCCGCTGAGGCCAGATGGGCCTGAAAAACGGAATTGGCGGCGGTGCGCTCGAGCATGTCACCTCGCAGTGCATCGACCAGTTCGCAAGCGCCGTACTGGCAGCGCAAGTCAAAGAAAATGGCCACGCGCAGCAGCGCCTCGGGCTCGGGGTTCTCAATCCATTGCCTGAACTGGGCCTGCCATTCGCTCAAGGTCTTTCGCAAGCGCCGGTTGCTGGCCATGATGCCGCCGGGGCAGCGCAGGTAGCCACAATCGGCCAGGCCCTCACAGACTGAGTCGGCCAGGGCCTGGAAGTAGCTGTCATGCGCGGCGTCGTTGTAGTCATCACCCAGCACCAGGCCGTTGTCCTGGTCGGCGCCGAGAATCTGCTCATGGCGAGCCAGCGAGCCGGCCACCACGAAGGCATAGGCTGACGGCGAGTCGCCCAGCTTGGCCTCGGCCAGCTTGAGCAATCGACAGGTCAGGCGCTCACCAATGCTGCTCAGGGTCGAGGCCAGCTCCATCTCATCATGGCCGGCACGATCCAGCTCGACCATCAGTTCCGGCGTTTGCGCCAACAGCCGCCGCAACCGTGCAGTGTCATCGGCACGATCAATCTCGACCAGCATCGACTGTATCGCCTTCGGGCTCATCCGGGCCGCGTGTTTCCATGAGGCAGACTGCATCATCATGCAGACTACCAAGCCGGCTTGCAAATGGCCTTTAGACCTTGGTCGATGACCGTCCGGCCCCGAGCAGCTGGACCTCAAACCATGAATCGATCAGTCCGGCTGCGGCTGATGATAATCGCCGAATCCGTTGGCGAACACGATATCGAGCTGGCTTTCGAATGCACCGATGTCAATGCGGTCGTTGGCGACCCGGGGAAAGGCCGGATCTGCGCGCTGGTCCAGGGCTGGCGGCGGGCTGAAATCCGGATCGCCGGCCGTGCGTGCCGGGCTGTCCGGTTGCAGCTTGTGGGTCCGGGTCCAGCCACCGTTGTCGGCCAACGGCTGCAGCCGACCAGTGGTGACATACTGCAGCCCGGGACCCTCGACGATATGGGTGTTGTTACTGTCGAATACCTGCGGTCCGATCAAACTCCAGCTGACCTCGAACTGACCGCGGATGGCATGATCAAGCGTCCCCCCGGCGATGGGATTGTCGGTGACGATGGAGTGGTCGATCAGGACCGGCCAATCGGTCAGATTCAGCACGCCGGCTCCAGAACCACCGGTGATGCTGATCACGGTAGTGAGCTGGTTGAAGGCAATCGTGCTGTGGGCCACCCGCAGACTGTGCGGCTCAGGCGCACCGGCCTCGGCGGTGATGAACAAGCCCGCTCCACCCATCAGGCAGACAATGGGAGAGCTGCCGTTGCCGCTGATAGTGCTGTTGACGACCTCCCAGCTATCGACAAAACCGGGGTAGATCGGCAGATTCGGGATACGGAAAACCACTCCGCCCCCTTCGCAGGAAGCGAAGTTGTCGGCGACCAGCGAGTCGACCAGATGAACCGGGGTATTGCTGTTCAGGCCGGCCCCGCGCTGGCTCGTGTTGTTGCTCAGGTTCGATTGCTCGATCAGCAGCAGATGCGGGTTGTAGAGAGTCTCGCTCAATACCCCGCCGCCCATGGCCGAGGCGCTGTTGCCGCTGATCGTGCTACGACGAATTTCTGTCGTCTGGGGCGCTGCCTGAGGATTGGTTTCCACCAGCAGTATCGACACACCGCCGCCGTTAGCGGCTGAGTTGTCGGTGATTTCGCAATCCTCAATCGCTGCACTGCTGCCGGCACCGAGGACCAGACTGACCCCTCCACCGCGCCGACTGGCCCCGGAACCGACCACCTGGTTGCCACTGACCACGCAGTTTCTCAGCTCGAACAGGCTGGGTTCTGAGTCAGGCGCATGTAGTACCGCGCCGCCGGAGTAATAGGCGGTATTGTCGCGCAGCTCGATATCGCCAAGCACCAGCTGACCGGCGAACGACGTAATGGCACCGCCGCCCTGCCCGGTCAGGGCATTGAAGCCATTGACCAGCGAAACATGACTCATCTCGACGCGCTCCACGCCCCAGGTGATCGCGAACAGGCTGGTGGCATCATCACCATCGATCACCGTTTCGCCGACACCGTTGCCGGTAATGATCAGGTACTTGCTGATCTCGATCGGTGTATCGAGAACAATCGGCACCCCGTCGGTGGCGCTGGCAAAGACGATCTCGTTGAATGGATCGGCATTGCCGTTGGCAGTCTCCACCGCCCAGCGCAGCGAACCAACGCCACTGTCGCCGGAATGGGTGACCTCAATCACGGCCGCACTAGCGCCGGCACATGCCAGCCCACCGGCTATTGCTACCGTCAGTGGATGCATGGCGCTTCGGATGATTCGATTCATAGAGATTAATCCTGTTCTGCTGTAATACTCGTGAGAGCGTTCGGAATTCAGGCGCAGAACCTGCCAGGAATGGCGGAGAATTGCGGGACACACATCCCTTGACCCCGGTAACATGGATATACCCTGGGTTTGTCCGTCACAGGTTGATTGATCGTTCGCAGCCTGTCTGCGACACTGTGGATAGCAAGTCAACACTTCCCATACTTTGGAAGTAAACGCCCCTTTGTGAGAGGAAAACACATGAGCCGACCATCGATCATGATCGCCCTGCTGACAGCAGGACTACTTGCTGGAACCAGCCTCCTTGCTCAAGACAGGCTGGATCAGGGGCCCGATGTCGAAGGGGAACTGAAGCTGCCCGAATTATCCGCGCCCGTCACCGTTCTGCGCGATAACCAGGGCATCCCCTATATCTTTGCTGACAACACGGCGGACCTGATTCGCGCGCAGGGTTTTGTTACCGGGCAGAACCGCTTGTTCCAGCTGGAGTTCTATCGCCTCAGCACCTCCGGCCGCCTGGCCGAGGTGGTGGGTGAACAAGGTCTGGCAAACGATCGGGAAATGCGCATTGTCGGTATCCGCCGCAACGGCAAGCGTCACGCCGAGCTGCTCTCGCCCGAGGCACGCCAGTTCATCGACTGGTATCTCGAAGGGCTCAATGCCTATATCTCTCGCCACGCTGACGACCACCCGGCCGAATTGAAGCTGCTTGGCTTGACGCCCGAGCCGTGGACCGTCGCCGATGTGATGACCCTGCTGCACTTTGTCAATTGGAATCAGGCGGCCAATTACAAGGCCGAACTGCTGACCCAGAAGCTGATCGACCGCTTTGGTCTGGCCAAGGTTGAGCGCGAGTTGCTGCCGATTCTGGTCAATCCCGATCGCGCCAACAATCCGCCGTTGACGGCCAGCCAGGGTGGGACCGGCCAGCCCCTGGACTTGGCTGACGGTCAGGTCCTGGTTGACGGGCTTGGCAGCCAAGGTTCGCTGGCATTTGGTTCCAACAATTGGGCCGTGGCACCGGCGCGCACGGCCAGCCAGGCGGCCGTGCTGGTCAACGACCCGCATCTGGATGCGCGCGCCCTGCCCGGCCCCTGGCATCCGGTGGGTTTGCACGCGCCCGGCATTCGCGCCATTGGTGCCGGCCTGCCGGGGGTGCCCGGATTGCTGGTTGGCCGTACCGAACATGTGGCGTTTGGCGTTACCAATGCGTATGGCGACAGCCAGGACCTGTTTATCGAAACCGCCGCGCCGGATCGCGAGGGCTACTACCTCGAAGGCGACGAAGTCTTGCCCTTCGGCATCATTGAAGAGGAAATCCGGATCCGCGATGCCAACGCTGCTGACGGCTTCCGCACCGAAACCCTGATCGTGCGCACTACCCGGCGCGGGCCCATCGTTGCTGAAGGGCTGGCCGGAGGACGGCTGCTGAGCCTGCGCACAGCCGCGGCTGAATTGCCGGGCGGGGGACTAGGCTTTGACCAACTGCTGACCGCGCGCGATGCCACCGAGGTCGATGCCGCGGTGCAGGCGATGGATGTGCTGTACTTCAACTATGTGTTTGCCGATACCCAGGGGCGCATCGGCCACCGCGCCAGCGGCCGTGTGCCGATCCGCCGCCACGGCCATGGCGCATTCCCGACCGAGGCCAGCGCCATTGATGCCTGGTGGGGCATGATTCCGCCGGATCAGATGCCAGGCCAGATGTCACCCGAGCGCGGCTGGGTTGGCACCGCCAACCATGACACCCGGCCGGACAGCATGGCGCAGTACTACACCAGCTATGCCTCGCCGGACTACCGCTATCGGCGGATGGGCGAAGTGCTGAATCTGGCCGAGAACATGACCACTGCCGATCAACTCGCGCTGATGCTCGATACCCAGAACCTGCAGGCACCCAGGCTGTTGCCGGCCTTGATCGAAACATTGGGCGCGTCCGAAGACCACGCTGATCTGGCCGCACTGCTGGCTGAATGGGACGGGCGCGATGACGCCGACGCGGCGGCACCGCTGCTATACCACCGGCTCTACCATCAAATTGCCTACGAGACCTTCGTCGACGAAATGGGCGAGGCGCTGGTCAACGAGTACCTGAAATCCTGGTATGTCTGGCAGGAACGGTTTGACCGCCTGGTGGCAACACCCGATGCAGCCTGGTTCAACGACACTCACACGGAACAGCGCGAGACGCTGCCCGATCTGATTCTACGCGCTGCCGATATCGTGCGACCCCGGCTTGTTGAACGCCACGGCGAAGACCCGGCCAACTGGACCTGGGGCAGTGAGCACCGCATTTACTTTTTCAGCCTGCTGCGCCCCACCGGCCCGGAGCGCGATGCCTTCGGTTTTGGCGAACGACCGATGAGCGGATCGGGTGAAACCTTGATGCGCGCGCGCACTACTTTCATGAGCGAAACGGTCGAGTTTTTTGCCTCGATGCGCTTTGTGGCAGACCTGGGTGATGATGACAAGGTCGAGGCGGTGCTGTCAGGCGGGGCCGTGGATCGGCAGTTCCATCCGCACCAGAAGGATCAGCTACCCGCATGGAGCGACGGCGAGCTGAGTAACTGGTGGCTAGCACCGGAACGCGTCAGAGAACATGCGGTCACCCGGCAGACGCTGAACCCGCGTTAAGGGCAAGCAGGCCTCCAACGCCTAACACAACAGTTGGTCTGGCAACGCAACGGTCAGCGCCAACTGGGCCAGTGCCTCGGCCTGTTCAAATTGCTTCGGTCGCCGATTCGTCTCCGGCCTGCCACTTCGCCAGCAATTGGGTGATGTCATTGCAACTCGACCGGAGTTCTGGGCAATTGTCCACCGGGCACGGTCGAAGGGCCGCAGGGACCTCAGGGTCCGGCAGGATCGCAGGGACCCGCAGGGCCTGCCGGTCCAGCAGGCATTTTCGGCCATGAAATCGTGATAGCCGACTGTCAAAAGAACGAAGCCAATAACTACGGCTGCGGTGCGACCGCTACCTGCGCCTCAGGGAAGCGGGTCCTGGGCGGCGGTGCTGCTGCGCCATGCGCACAAACCAACGTCTTTGCCAGCGGGCCCACAGGCAACAACCGCTGGCAGGCACTGGCCCAATGTCCGGCCAGTTGCGGTCATATCTTGTTTCAGGTATTCGCGATCTGCGCGAACGTTGACTGACGACGAGGTCAAAGTCGACGGAAGAATGACCGTCGAGTCTCCGGATTTTCCTGCCAAACTTTGGCGAAGCTGCCGCGCGTCTGAAATCGCCTTGATATCGCGATACGGCAGCACGGATTCCAGTCTCAGGCTATTCCACCAGCTTCCTTAATGCTGATATCTCATTGCAGCAGTGGCGCCTTGTAGGAAAGGCTCTTGCCTAACACCTCGCTGAGAATACTCTTGATTTTCCGATTGCGATCGAAGTACTCGTGGCTGAATTTCATTTTTCCGTGCTCGCCTTTAATAATCAGCATTCCGGAGACCTGCTGAAACGCCTCGTCTTCTCGTGCAATACGGCTGGTACGGGCAGTCTTGAAGATCAGGCGATTGATACTGGAGTACGGCAAGGCACAGTTATCGCTGTCCAATGCAAGTAAATCATCGCGCGAACCGCTGTAATACCGATTTCCATAGTCTTTCCAGAAGTTTGCCATCGCCATGGTCATTCTGAAGAATCCTTTACCCATTGCCTTTTGCTCGGCTCGATATTCCTCTACCGCCGCCTTTACATTCTGCTTGCTGAGGTGTATCAGCAGAACTTCACTGTCACGGAACACCAGGTAGCATTGCTTGCTTTTGAACCACCCCATTTTTCGGACCATCGATAGAACAAGGTGTGCCGAATTTCCCTCGGTCAATTCCGGTGTCGCATTTTCGGTGACTTTGTTCATGTTTCAATTACCTCAGTCAGAATAAAAATAACAAGAACCCACGCCCAAGCCCATCCTGTCGGAGAATCAAAGCGCCATCATTTCCCAATTACTGCCCTCCCGAACAGCTGAATATCCCAGTCACTCCAGGTGGCAGCGTTGTCGCAGACCTGTTTCGACGCGTCGCAAGCCCTCACGCTCGGTTACCCCTGTTTGAAAGCAACAACGCTAGAGTACGCTTTTCTCGTAAACTCCCATCGTGTAACTGAACGGGGAGAGGGAAATCAAAGACCAGGGCTCGTTCAGAAACCCGATTGTTTCCATAAAAGACCTCCGGGCTATTTCATGAGCCCTTCGAACTCTACTGTTTCCACAACTTCTGCCACATATTCATAGTCTGGATAGCTCCCGTATTCAAATCTACCTCTGAACACGTCAATTCTTCCTTGAACGCTGTTTCGGTCGAACTCAAGTTCGACCTGTCGAAAATCAATGGGATACCCGCCACCTGATATGAAAGTAACGGCTCTCCCGGAAACCGAGCCGGAACGGATATCAACGAAACCGGGCTTCCTCTGGTGTGTGCCGAGCGCAATCGCAATCTCCGTCCTTGACCTGCGGTCTGGCCTGATGCGGGGGCCCTCAATGAATACTGCCCCTGCCGAGCCCTCCCTTGGCCTTTCAATGGTCAACACGCATTTTATTGCCATTGCACAGTCGACGTTCCAGGCGCCCCCATGGGGCTCGCCGCCACGCGGAAAGTCCATTAACTGAGTAACAACCCACGATTGCAGCCTGAATTGGTACACTTCCATCTCTTGCTGTATCTTGACATTGGTATGGGGCACGTCGACGGTGAATTCCTGTGAATGACTCGGCCTTTCGTCATTCATTGCCTCGATCGACTCATAGAGCCTTATCTGATCTGGCATCCCTGCTGCAATGTGCCCAATGACAGTGAACTGAACCGTAGCACTACCCTGTTCATTCAGTCTTCCGGTCCAATCAGCCTTATCGGCATTATCGCTCAATGGATGAAATCGAGCCCCGTAACCGGCATAGACAGGCCCATGTTCCGTAGGCACCTCCTCGATATCGAGAGTCACTATCTGGTTGAACTGTTTCCTCAGATTTTCCACCTCTTCCAGGTAGCTCAGGAATTGTTCCCTCTGGATTTCCCTCTCCAGCCTCCTGAACACAGGACCTAACGTGTCACGCAAAATGATGTTCCGATTGTAGTCTGCTATTTCATGCTTGAGGGCCTCGTTCAGACCTCCGCCAAGCTGCCATCCTTGCCCCATTACTTCTGACTGGTATACACCCCAGCTTTCGTCCTCTTGCTTCCAGAAAAGCCAAGTATAGTTGTTGAGTTCCGCCTCAAGCATTCTCTCAAACTGATCGGGAGAGGTTGCATGATCATAGATCTCGCGAATCCGGTAATACCAATCTCTTGGCCTCCGGTTCTGTTCCTTTTGATAATAAAGAGCATAGGCTTGGTACCATACGTTTTCTCGCCCGCCGATTACCTGTGCAATCAACTTTTCCATCGAGTAATCGATCGCCAGCACTCCCAACATGGATACCTTGATTGCCTGAGTGGCAAGTTTGCTGATTGCCAGATCCCGCACCGTATTAAAGGCATTGATGGCAACGGCCTCCTGATTCCCCTGGCTGTAATCAAATGCCAGCCGCGCCAGGCTCATCGCGAGCCCCACATTGCCAAAGGCGTCCGAGAGGTCACCCAGGAACTCGGATTCGTATGTCAGGCTTTCAAGGTCGAATACTACGCCTGAAAAAGCCATCCATTCCCCCACCCAGTCTTCGACCAGGCTGATAGCCTTGGGGCCGGGATGGAGGCCGCTCGCAAGGGCTTCCTTGATGATTCCCCCATGAACGCTCTCGTCAAAAACGAAATGGTTGAACGGTTTAAAGTAAGCTCCATCAAATATTGCATTTCTTCGGCCTTCCTGTGCAATCCGGAAAATGCCGTAAGTTGAGAAGCCATCAGTGAGAATGGTGATTTGCTGACCGCTCTCGTCAAGCGTGAAGAACACTGACTCCCACGTTTGGGTGGTTTCGTTGTAATAGCCAGCACCAATGTCATACTCTCCCGGCTCATAGGTCATGGTGATTTCGAATAACCCGTCGTAGTCCCCGGAAACATCAAATCTGAATGCAGTTATTTCCAGATTGGACATTCCGTTTGGTGCAGGAATGCCGTGGACTGGGGTGACGCTGACGGATACATCCTCCTCGATAAAATGTTCGTCCACCCTGATCGAAACCATGTCTCCCATCAACACGGGTTGTTCAGGTGTCAATCGGCCGACGATTCTGGTGTTTTCGTCCACAAAAGTCTCTGCCTGCCTCGATAGCTCCCGATCAGTCTTCTCCTGGCCATCTGAAGGGCTGCGCTCACATCCAGTCAGAAACAGCACCACGGCGATTGCCCCAGTTACCATTTGTTTCATTCTGATACCTCTTAACCCAAGCTGGTTTTTCCGGAATGTTTTCCTGGTATGCTCTAAACGACTGGCCACACTGAGTTTCATTTGCGTATCCAAGGCCAGGTCTTGCCTGTTTGGGCACCTTTCAATGGCAAAAACTTCCTGAAATCGCGTGAGTCGATTCAGCTCAGAATCTGCCGAACATGCCTGTCAATCGCTCGCTGTCGGCGGGGACTGTTTCGGGATACAACTCTTGCATTCCCTTTGGTCATCAGGCTCCTCTTTTTCTCTCTAGAAGCCAAGTCGGCAAGGTGTCAACCACCCGAAATTCGTGTCGTCCATCGTGTAGACCAGTTAGCAGGGGGCGGAAATCTCTCGACGTGGAAGGACCGTAAGGCCATGCGCTCCTACACTTTGGCTAATCAACGGGCAATTGCTATCGCAATTTGAGACGATAGCCTGTAGACGAAGTGCTATTTGCCCAGCAGGTATGTAGATTGCATTCAGCCACCGTGTGGCTTTCAGCTGCAAGGCACGCGCAACGGCTCCACTTCAGGATTTCAACCCCCCCGGGCAAGTCGCCCTTTCGTTGCCGCCTGCGCTGAAACGTCGCTGTAGTACTTCTATAGCAAGTTTGGATAGCTCAGTCTGCCGATAGCCACACGGCGGCCTGACATTCATATCCGATATGTTAGGAGCTTCAAGCAGGGCCAGACTCTGCGTTCTCGCTCTTGCCAATGGAATCACTATTGCCTGCGAGCGACGGCTTGATTCGGACCCTGCTTAATGCCCTGAACGTGATCTACATATCTGGCACCAAAAAAAGCTGCCTTCTTCCGTTTTGCCGCCCGTTTTGGCTTGACTCACGACAGCCGTCTCTGCCCCCGCCCGATTGGAGCATAGCGGTGCCGGCGGTCGGTTGATATGATGGCAACTGGACCAGGAAGTAGCCGGGATGTTTTCCGCCACACTGATCATTGCCGTCTCGCTGGCCTATGTGGGCCTGCTGTTCGTAATTGCCTGGTGGGGTGACAGGCGAGCGCGGACGCATGGCGGGCTGTTCGGCCAACCAGTGATCTATTCGCTGTCGCTGGCCGTCTACTGCACCTCCTGGACCTTCTACGGCGCGGTCGGCCAGGCCGCTACCAGCGGCTGGGATTTTCTACCGGTCTACCTGGGGCCGCTGCTGATGTTCGCGGTGCTGGGCGGCTTTATCGTCCGGGTGGTGCGGATCAGCAAGGAGCAGAACATCACCTCGATCTCGGATTTCCTGGCCTCGCGTTTCGGCAAGAGCCAGCGCCTGGCCGTGCTCGTGACCTGCGTGGCCGTGCTCGGCGTGGTGCCCTATATCGCGCTGCAGCTGAAAGGGATCACGATGGGATTCACGCTGCTCACCGCCGACCCGACGAACGCCATTGTGGTGCCAACCGAGCCGGGACCGCTGCTCGACAGCGCTCTGCTGATCGCCGTGCTGCTGGCGCTTTTCACCATCCTGTTCGGCACTCGACAGCTTGATGCCACCGAGCATCATCCCGGGCTGATGCTGGCGGTAGCGTTCGAGTCGCTGGTCAAGCTGCTGGCATTTCTGGTCGTCGGGATATTCGTGACCTGGTTCCTGTTCGACGGCATCGATGCGGTCAATCCCTTTGTCGTCAACGAGGCTGCGGTCTCCGCCATGTTCGCGCCAGACAATCTAAGGCTGAGCTTTCTGACCATCCTGGTGCTGTCGATGCTGGCTGCCTTCTGCCTGCCACGCCAGTTCCATGTCACGGTGGTGGAGAGCACCAGCGAACGGGAGGTTCGTGCAGCGCGCATCCTTTTTCCGGTCTACCTGGTCTTGATCGCGCTGTTCATCGTGCCGGTGGCAGTGGCCGGGCTGTTGACTTTCGGTGACCGCGTGGTGCCCGACAGCTACATGCTGACTCTGCCGATCGCGGCCGAACGGGAGTGGCTGGCGCTGTTGTCCATGCTCGGAGGTTTCTCGGCGGCGACCGGGATGGTTATTGTCGCTGCGGTGGCCTTGTCCATAATGGTATCCAACGACATTGTGATGCCGGCCATTCTCCGTCGCCGCCAGACGCCCGGTCAACGTGGCGGCGACTTGGGCAGAACGCTGCTGATGGTGCGTCGGGCCGTGATTATTGCGCTGCTGCTGCTGGCCTGGATCTACTACCGGCTGTTCGCCTATGCCGAGAGCCTGGCCGGCATCGGCCTGCTGTCTTTTGCCGCCGTGGCCCAGTTCGGACCGCTGATGCTGGCAGCGGTGTTCTGGCGTGGCGCCAATCGCCAGGGCGCACTGACCGGGCTATCCCTGGGTTTCGCAATCTGGTTCTATTGCCTCATGTTGCCGGTAATCCTGCGCGGCACGGGGCTGTTCCCGGACTGGCTGGCATCGGGCCCCTTGAGCCTGGGCTGGCTAAGACCGGAGGCCTTGCTGGGCTGGGAGTTTGCCGACCCGCTGACCCACGGGGTGGTCTGGTCGCTGCTGTTGAACGCAGCCGGGCTTGTTGCCGGATCGCTGCTGGGACAGCAGCGCTCGATCGACCGAATTCAGTCCAATGCATTCATCGGATCGGCCAGCGGCACCGGCAGCATGGCCGCCTCCGGTGTAGGCCTGGCCACGGTGGGGGATTTCCTCGATCTGACCCGACGTTTCATCGGAGACCGCCGGGCACACCAGACGTTCGAGGAATTCGCCGCCAACCAGGGCAGCCGGGTCAACCCGGGTGATCCAGCCGACCCGGATCTGGTCCGCCATGTCGAACGGGTGCTGTCCGGCGTGATCGGGGCCAGTTCGACCCGCCAGGTGCTTTCCTCAGCGCTGGCTGGCAGCGGCATGCAGTTCGACGCCGTGGTCAACCTGCTCGACCAGACCTCGCAGAAACTCAAATTTCGCCAGGAATTGCTGCAATCGGCGATGGAGAACCTGTCCGAGGGCATCAGCGTGGTCGACGGCGAGCTGCGCCTGGTCGCCTGGAATCGCGCCTACCTGAAGCTGTTCGACTACCCGGAAGGCCTGATCCACATCGGTCGACCGATTCGGGACGTGCTCGAGTACAACGCTCGCCTGGGCCGGCTCGGCGAGGGCGATCCTGCGGAACTCATCGAGCGCCGCATGCGGTGGTTGCGTGAGCGCAATCCGCATTTCTACGAGCGGGTCGGCACCGACGGCCGGGTCATCGAGATTCGCGGCAACCCGATGCCCGGCGGCGGCTTCGTGACCAGTTTTACCGACATCACCGAGCGCAAACGCACCGAGCAGGCACTACGCGAAAGCCAGCATCATCTGACCGAGGCCAAGGCCGGCCTGGAGCGGCGGGTGACGGAACGAACCCGTGAGCTGACCGAGCTCAACGCCGCGCTGCGGCGCGAGGTCGAGGAGCGCGCCCGGGTCGAGGATGCGCTGCGCGAGGCCAAGCGCGAAGCCGACGAGGCCAATCAGTCCAAGACCCGCTTTCTGGCCGCCGCCAGTCACGACTTGCTGCAGCCGCTGAACGCCGCGCGCCTGTTTGCCTCGGCGCTGGAACAGCAGGCGGGGCTGGACAACAGCCAGCGACACCTGGTCGAAAGGCTGGACGGCTCCCTGCTCAGCGCCGAGCAACTGCTCAGCGCGCTGCTCGATATCTCGCGCCTGGATGCCGGCGCCATTCCAACCCGTATCGAGGAGTTTGCGATCAGCGATATTCTCAAGCCACTGAACGCGGAGTTCTCGGTCATGGCCCGTGAGCGCAAACTGCGACTGGACCTGGTCGCCAGCAGTGCCCGCGTCCGAAGCGATGCGCGACTGTTGCGGCGGATACTGCAGAATTTCCTTGCCAATGCAATGCGCTATACCGAGCAGGGCCGAGTGCTGATCGGCTGCCGTCGCCATGGCCGGCAGCTGAGCATCCAGGTCTGGGATACCGGCCCCGGCATCCCGGATGACCAGACCGAAGCGATCTTTCGCGAATTTCACCGCCTGCAGGACTCGCGGCGAAGCGGTGAACGCGGGCTGGGGCTGGGGCTGGCCATCGTCGATCGTATTGCACGCATGCTTGAGCACCCGATCGAACTGAAGTCGGTGCCTGGTCAGGGCACGATGTTTGCCATATCGGTGCCGATGGCCGAATCCGACGCGACCGAAGCTCCGCCCAGAATCGCGCGGCGCCAGAATACCCGGAGACTGGATGGCCTGGTCGTCCTGTGCATCGACAACGAGCCCGAAATCCTCAGCGGCATGCGCTCGCTGGTCGAACCGTGGGGGTGCCAGGTGTGCACCGCCGCCGATGAGGCGCAAGCCTACGCGGTGATCGAACGGTCGGATCAGCGTCCGGACGTGATGCTGGCCGACTATCACCTGGATGATCAGGCCACCGGTATCGAGCTGATGAATAACCTCCGTGATCGGCTGGGGCGCGATGTGCCCGGGATTCTGATCACCGCCGATCAGACCGAGGCGGTTCGAGAAGCTGCCCGCAAGGCCGGTTACCGGATCATTCACAAGCCCCTTCGGCCGGCCGCTCTACGTGCGCTGCTGGGCAGGGCGGTTGCGCGGCGAGGCGCCTGATCCGGTCCCGGGGATATGGAATTGCCTTCAGCCTGGACCGCAGGCAGCCTCGAGCGCCGTGTCACCGGCGCCAAGCTGTCGCCAGTCCGCCCCGATCAGGCTGCCATCATCGGTCATTTCAACCCCGGCATGCAGATCGGCCCGGCGCGCGAGGTCACAATCGAATACCACCGGAATGGCGCGCGTTGGCACCCACCTGCCCATCAACAATATCGAGGTCATGACCTGGCCCGGTGCATCGGCGTGATGACGATTGCGCCGGGTATCCACTGCGACCATGCGCAGACTCAGGGGCTTGATGTAGGTCCAGGGCCGGTACCACATGGACTCGCTGCTGACTGCGGTAACCACCACGCCTTCCGGCAATCCGGCACGGGTACGCTCTGACCACGAATATTCCATGTAGACCATGAACAGGATCATCGCCAGCCCGGCTGAGGCCGGCATCATCCACGCCGGCAGCCTTCTCCCGGTAGCGAAATTGAGGCCCATGACCAGACCGGCGGTCCCCAGCCCCAGGGCGATGGCAGCGATGAATTCAAGCAACATGCGTGAAGGAAGGTGAAAGGTGAAAGGTGAAAGGTTAGAGGAAAAGGAGATTCAGGTACAGCGCCGTGATGACTACTCCCCCTCTTCCCCTCTTCCCCTCTTCCCAAACCCGGGCGCGGCATGCGCCGCGCCCGCGGTTCACCTCAATGATCCGAAGCAGCCCCGGCGCCACGCGGCACCCGGATGCTTTCGACCAGCTCCTGGATCTCCGGCGGTGGGGCCTTGGTCAGCTTCATCACGATGATGGCAGTGGCGAAGTTGAGCATTGCACCTACCGCGCCGAACGACAGCGGAGAGATACCGAACAGCCAGTTCTCCTGGGTATTGGCCAGCATGTTGGTGCCGGGGATGAAGAACCAGCCCAGGTAGGTGAAGATGTAAAGACAGGTGGCAATCAGGCCGACCAGCATGCCGGCAACCGCCCCGTGAGTATTCATCTTCTTCGAAAAGATCCCCATCATCAGCGCCGGGAACAGCGTGGCCGCCGCCAGCCCGAAGGCCAGAGCCACCACTTGCGCCGCAAAGCCCGGTGGATTGAGCCCGAGCCAGGTTGCCAGGGCGATGGCGAAGGCCATGGAAATCCGCGCATACAGGAGTTCCTGCTTGTCGGTGATGTTAGGCGCGAAAACCGACTTGAGCAGGTCATGGCTGATGGCCGAGGAAATTGCAAGCAGCAGACCGGCAGCCGTCGACAGGGCCGCAGCCAGTCCACCGGCGGCAATCAGGGCAAGAACCCAGGGCGGTAGCTGAGCGATTTCCGGATTGGCCAGCACCAGGATATCCTGGTTGAAGGTCACGATCTCGTTGCCTTCCCAGCCACGCGCCTCGGCAATCGGGGCAAACTCCTCGGAACGGTCGTTGTAGTACTGGATACGTCCGTCGTCGTTCTTGTCCTCGAAGGCCAGCAGGCCGGTCTGCTCCCAGTTGTGCATCCAGTCGGGCCGATCGTCGTAGCGGATTGGCTCTGCGGCGGTGCCATCGGGATAGATCGTGGTGATGATATTGAGTTTGGCCATCGCACCTACCGCCGGTGCGGTCAGGTAGAGAAGGGCGATGAACACCAGCGCCCAGCCGGCTGACTTGCGTGCATCGGCCACCTTGGGCACGGTGAAGAAGCGGATGATCACATGCGGCAGACCGGCCGTACCGACCATCAGCGACAGGGTGAACAGGAACATGTTCAGGGTCGAGCCATGATGGCCGGTGTAGTCGTGGAAGCCCAGCTCGGTCAGCACCTGGTCGAGCTTGCTCAAAAGCGGCAAGCCGGACTCGGCATGGGTCGAGAACAGTCCCAGCGGCGGCACCGGGTTGCCGGTCAGCTGCAGTGAAATGAACACTGCCGGGATGGTGTAAGCGGTGATCAGCACGCAGTACTGGGCCAGCTGGGTATAGGTAATACCCTTCATCCCGCCCAGCACGGCATAGATGAAGACCACGGTGGAGGCAATCAGCAGGCCGGTGGTGTTCTGCACCTCGAGAAAACGCGAAAAGGCAACACCGGCACCAGTCATCTGGCCGATTACGTAGGTGATCGAAATCACCAGCAGGCAGATCACCGCGGTGATTCGTGCCGTGGTCGAGTAAAAGCGGTCGCCGATGAACTCGGGAACCGTGAACCGACCGAACTTGCGCAGGTATGGCGCCAGCAGCAGCGCCAGCAGCACGTAGCCGCCAGTCCAGCCCATCAGGAAGCTGGAATTGCCGTAGCCAACGAAGGCGATCAGTCCTGCCATCGAGATGAAGGAGGCAGCCGACATCCAGTCGGCGGCGGTAGCCGCGCCGTTGACAATCGGATTGACGCCGCGGCTGGCGGCATAGTAGTCGGAAGTCGTACCGGCTCGTGCCCAGATGGCGATGCCGATATACAGCGCAAAGGTAGAGCCGACGACAATAAGGTTGAGGGTAAATTGGTCCATGTCTGTCTCCGGCCTATTGCTCGTCTACGTTGAACTTGCGATCGAGACGATTCATGTACCAGGTGTAGTAGAAAATCAGCACGATGAAGGTCAGGATCGAGCCTTGCTGGGCAAACCAGAAGCCGAGATCCACGCCGCCGATGGTGATCGGGAGCATGGCCAGCAGCGGCCTGAACAGAATGGCGAAGCCGAAAGACACCACAGCCCAGATGATCAGACAGATGGTGATAACGCGGATGTTGGCGGCCCAATAGGCCTGTGCGGTCTTGTCGAGTGACATGGTCTGGATACTCCCTGTATTCTCGTCCTTGTCGACGTTTTGCGACATTGCACCCGGAGTCTAGACCGCCGGTGCCCGCTTGCCCATTCGACCATAGTCGGGCACCATCAAGACAAACATTCAAAACTCCGACTTTCAAAATCAACCCGGAGGCCTTTATGACCAATCGCTTGCGAACACTGGATCTGGAACCGTCCTTCAGAAACGAAGCCTACAAGCATCTGCTCAAAGCCTGGCAACTGGATCTGTTGCGACTGCAGCTGAGCGTGGTGCGAGAAGGTGCGCGGGTGATCATCAACTGCGAGGGCATGGACGCAGCCGGCAAGGGGGGCGCCATCCGTCGGCTGGTCCAGCGCCTGGACCCGCGCAGCTTCAAGGTTTACCGCATCGGGCCTCCCGAAAAGTGGGAACAGTCGCGCCACTACCTGTACCGATTCTGGATGCGCGTACCAGCCCCGGGGGAAATCGTCATTTTCGACCGATCCTGGTATGGGCGGGTTCTGGTCGAACGTGTCGAGGGTCTGGCCGGTGAGGCAGAGTGGCAGCGTGCTTACCAGGAAATCAACGAGTTCGAGCGCTGGCTGACCGATGACGGGGTCATCATGGCCTCCTTGTGGTTCCATATCGATGCCGACACCCAGCTCAAGCGATTCGAAAAGCGCATGAACAGCCCCTTCAAACGCTGGAAAATGACTGACGAAGACTGGCGCAACCGCAAGCGCTGGGATGACTATATTGCCGCGGCCGAAGAGATGTTCGAACGTACCGACAACGCCTACTCGCCGTGGCACGTGATCCCCGCCAACAGCAAGAAATACGCCCGGCTGGCCGCGCTCAAGGCCGTGGTCGATACGATTGCCGACCGCACGCCTCCGGCGACGCTGGAAAACATCGGTCTGGAGCGCCCTGAAATTGGCTGAGCACAGGAGTCTGTAGAACAAGGCAGGCGGGTTGCCCACCGGCCTTGCGACCGGTGGGCAGAATTGTCAGGGCGCCTCGAAACCGTCAGCGAAGATCATGTCCAGCGGCACCCGGTTGAGTATGACGATGGCGTTGTCCTCGTTGGCAGCCACGTAGAGATGTTTATCATCGTCGCTGGCCGCCGAGGCCACCGGCCCGGCCATGTTCATAATCCGTCCCTGGTTGTCGAACAGGGTCTGGCGCGGCTTGAGCTGACCGGCATTGAACCCGTCCTCGTCCTCGGCGTAGCGTCGGAACACGGTCAGGCTGTGGTCGGCAAAGCCGGGCACGAAAAGCTCGTTGCCATCCGGTGACAGGGTAATGCTGCTGGCACCACCCAGTCCGGGCAGGTCCTGCCCACCCTTGAGCCAGCTCTGGCGCTGGCTGAGCGTGCCGTCGGGCTGACGGTCGAACAGCACCACGGCATTGTCGTTCTCGGCGGCCACGTACAGATGCAGTCCATCTTCGCTTAGCGCCAGGTCGATGGCGCCACCGATATTGGTGATGCCGGCAATGCCCTTGCGATAGATTGCACTGAGCTGGAGCAGGCCGAAGTCATCACTGGCCGCATCGCTGTCACGATCTAGCACATGGACGGCATTGCCGAAGCGCGAAGCCACGTAGACCTGGGCGCCGTCACCTGAGACGATGATGCCGGCCGGCCGGTCGAGATGGCTCAGGGTATTGCCGTGACCGTCGTCCTGGTCCTTGACATAGGCGCGAAGGAACTGAAGCGCGCCGGTGGTTTCATCGCGAGAGAACACGGCCACGGCGTGGTCAACGCCGGAGGCGGCATACAGATGCTCACCGTCCGGGCTCAGTGCCAGCGCCTTGACGCCGTCCAGACCGTTGACCGAGGAACCGCCGTTGGGGCCGGCTGCTCCCTGAATCTGGTTCTCGACAAAGCTTAGCGCGCCGCTGCCAGGATTGCGGGCCAGCACGGCAATTGCCCTGTCCAGGCGCGAGGCCACATAGACATGCAGACCATCACCGCTGACGACCAGGTCCATGGGCCCGCCCAGGTTTGCCGTTTCGAACCCGACGCGCTGATTGTTGTACATGTCGACATAACTCAGGCGCCCGTTGAAGCTGTTACGGGAAAACACCAGTACCGAGTTGCCGCTTTCGCTGGCCACGTACAGGTGCGAACCGTCCGGCGACAGGGCCACCGCAGTCGGCTCGGTCAGCCCGACGATGCCATCCTCGCCGTTGACGATGTCGTCTTCGTGGGTGATGGCCGGCACGTAGCGTGGATCAACGATGATGCCCAGTGCAGAGAGTTCATCGGCATTGACGTTGACCGGGTTGGCGAAGTCCAGCCTGAAGCTCTTCGGCGGCCCGGCCGAGCCGGTACCGAGGATCAGCACCGGCAGGGTGGCCGAAACCTCGCCAGCGGGAATGGTCAGCGTGCCCTGGATCGGCTCGTAGTCGATTCCGGCAGTTGCATTGAGATTGACCGTCTGGTAATCGATGCTGATGTCAAAGCCGTGGCTGCGCGAAAGCATCGGACTGAAGCCCATGACCGCCGTCTCGCCGGCCGATGGCTCCAGTATGGTCTGGTTGTCGACCATCAGGGTCGGCACATCGTCATCATCGATGATCAGGCCGGTGCCTATGCCCTTGGCCAGCACGGCCGGTGTCTGGGGCACCAGGTGGACCTCGTATTCGCGATCGGGCTGGATGATGGTGTTGGCGCAGACCTGTACAGTCAGCTGGCCTTCCATCTCGCCCTGCGGTATGACCAAGGTTGACGAGGCCGACAGGTAGTCGACGGATTCGCTGCAGGCGATGCCGCCCAACGCGGTGACATCGACGGTATGCCAGTCGATCACCATATCCTCGTCACTGGTGGTGTTCATGGTCACGGTGAAGGTCATCGGGGTCAGCCCGGAGTTGCCTTCCAGCGCTTCGACATCGTCGATGCTGATGCTCGGGCCGGTTCCCATGTTCTGCGGGTCCAGGTCCAGTCGTATCGCGGTGCCCTCGTTACCCACCGAGGTCTGCGCGGCCAGCTGCGAGCCGATGAAGATCTGAATCGGGTCACCCGGTCGCGCCCTGCCCTCGATGCGCGGCTCGACCACGTCCATTGGCGTTCGCAGCGCGTATTGGCCACCCAGGGTGCTGTCGCGGCCCATAATGTAGCGAGCCAATACATCGCCAGTGGGCATGGTTCGCATTTCGACCACGGTGCCCGGTGCGACCGGGTTGCCGAACAGCGTCACGTTGCCGTAGAGGATGTGATCCGGCGCTTCCAGTCTCGCCATTGCCGTGCTGGCTATGACGGCCAGGGCCGCCGCGAGAGTCACGCCCAGGGAGAACTTGTGCTTGATGAACCGATTCATGATCATGACCCCGGGTAGGAATAGGTCTTGAAGAAGATCAGGATGTCTGAAACGCCCTGACCATCCCGCTCGCCGTCCCCGCCGGGGATCGGCTGACCGTGAATGAAGGTATCCAGCCCCTCGACCGGGTCGGCCAGGAAGGTGCCACCGGGGACGATGATCATCCAGCGGCGGTTCCAGACCGACCGTCCGATCAGACGGCTGTCGGTGGTGACCTGCGAGGCATCGAAGGGCTCCTCGAAGTGATGGGCCGGAATCCGCGCATAGCGCCGGATCTCGATCGGCGAGTCATTCAGGGTATCGGCGATCGGCAGCCAGTCGAATCGCTGCAGATCCTGACTGGAGATCGGGAACGGCACCGGCACCACCTGGTCGACGATCTGCCACTCGCGGGTGGTGAAATCGTTGGCCGCCGGTGCGCGCAGCACGTCGGCGCCGACCGGGAACAGGTAGATGCGGGGCGTCTCGGCCAGCGGCAGTCCGGCATAGTCGGCGAACCAGGCGCCAACCGAACGGATGCGGGTCGAGAACTGCGATGAATCGTAGCTGCTGTCACCCGGGCCCAGGTCCCAGCCGAAGAAGTTCAGACCGAAGGTGACGTTGGTCGAAAACTCCAGCACGATACCCGGCTGCGGACCAGCCGCCTCCGGCGCAAAGGGTCGGGCAAATCGGCGGAAATCCTGCAGTGACCGCAGATCGCCGACACGCGCCGCCTCCAGTCGCCGACGCCAGCGTTCGTCGCCTTCCGCTCCGTCAGGAATGCGCATCATCTCGCGCCTGAGCGAGAACCGGTTGGTCTCGACCTGCGGGTTGTTGAAGCCCATCTGGCCCTTGAGCACGTCGAAGTTGAGCTTCAGCTGGGCCAGCGTGGTGGCCAGCCCGGTGGCCCCGGATATCGGGGTGCCGCCGACAACCTGGCCGAGATTGCGCTGGCGCACGATGTCGGTCAGGAATTTCTGGCCAGCCTGGTTGTCGGTGCCAAGCAGGTTGGTATCGTAGTCGTAGGCCGCCGCCGCCAGGTAGGCATAGCGAGCCGCCAGGTCGAACGAGGCACGATACTTCTGCAGCGCATCATTGCGGAAAATCCGGAAAGCCATGTCCTGGTAACGGTATTCCTGGATTTCGGCCGCACCCTGGCGACGGAAGGCCACCAGCTGATCGAACACACGCAGACCGCGCGCCAGCGTGGCCTCGTAGTCCATCACCAGCTGCTTGATCGCTTCGCTGCGGGCGAAGACTTCCGCTCTCAGAATCGGCTCCTGGCGCAGCATCTGCTCGATCACGCCTGACTGGTTGTAAAGCTCGAACCGGGCATCAGCGATCTCGGAGCGAATCGCGGCGACATTGCTGACGTCCTCCTTGGATGCATCGGTTGCGCTGGCACCAATATCGATGAGATCGGCGACGGTATCGAGTGCGAAAGCCACCTTGCTGCCGCCGACCACCACGGTACAGCGGGCCGGCGCGGCCAGATCACCACCGGCGGCAACGCCAGCAATGGTGTTCTTCGGCACGCACTCTGAGGTGTTCTTGAACGTTGCATCCAGGAACGAGGCGATGCGACGGGCGCCTATCGAGGCTGCATTCATCGTCTCTACCGCCACAGTCAGGCCAAGCAGCACGTTGCGTTCGCGATTGCTGATCTGGAGCTGTTCGGCACTGAGGTTGTAAAGCGCCTGCAGTCCGTCGATTTCGTCGAGAATCTGCTGACGCAGCTCCTCGTACTCCAGCAATGCCTGCTGCAGGGCAATTCGCGCCTGGAACATTTGCTGCATGATTTGCTGCAGCTGTCCGGGTGCACGGCGTTGTCCGGTCCACTCCTCGGGAATGGTGAACCAGAAGCCGAGGAACGGCGACTCCACCGTGTGATAAGTCACTTCTAGACGGTTCTCGGGATTGTTGTCGAGATCAAGATTGCCCAGCGCACAACCGGTACTGAACGGGTCGAGTGAACAGAGCACGCCTTCCAGGCTGATATGCTGCACGTCTTCCGGTGACGGCGTCATGTTGAAGAAATTGATGCCGTTGGGCGCAGGCTCGTAGGCGCCGGTGAACTCACTGAACCGAGCGACCTCCAGCGGGCTGGTGATATCGTCGTCGAAATCAAACGCCGAACCGGCCAGTGAGGGGATATCCATCAGCATGTAGTTGTACATGTCCGGACCGTCATAGCCTGCCGGGTAAGTGCCGCCGGGGCCAATGTCATCGACATAGGGGTAGCCAAAGATCTCGATCAGCTGGTTGGCGAAATCGGTCTCGGTAGCGGCAGAATCGCGACGCAGGTCATCCACGGTGTTCTGGTTGCGCCGGATCTGGTTGTTGAGCTGGTTGGCGAAATCCCATACCTCGATCGCGTTTTCCATCGCCTTCATCGCCCGGTCGAGAATCTGCTCGAACTGGGTCTTGCCGGCGTCAACCTGGCTGGGATCGATGTCGAACGGCACCACGCCGGTGGCCAGCCCCAGCGGGTTCAGGCCGGCATCGGCCTTGTCGACTTGGCCCTGGATTGCCATGTAGTGGGAACGGATCTCGTCGATCTCCGGCACCGTGGTGCGGTCGATGCGCTGGATGCCAACCAGGTTGGGGTCGTTATCGATATCGGGGATGATGGAATTGACCGTCACCCAGTCGAAGTAGGCGGCCATGCCGGAACGGCGGCCCCACTCGGACATACCCCAGGCGCGCTCGGGGTTGACGTCCTCGTAGCCCTGCCACTGCCCGTCGGGGTCGGCCACGAACTTGGAGCGATAGGTCAGATCGACGATCTCGGCCCCGGCCCGGGCCTTGGCCGCCGCGGTCTCGGCAAACTGCCGCTCGTCTAGGAAGCTGACCGTGATCGGCACGCCGGCCACGACCACCGCTTCCGGCCTCGGCACCCAGGTGAAGAACGGGTGACGCAGCAGGTCATAGTAGATCTTGGTCGCGGTCAGGTAATGGCCCCAGGCATCGCCATGGCCCTGCGGGAACATGATCCGGGCATCGAATTCGTCGATCACGCCGTCATCGTTCTGGTCGGTAACGTTGTAGCCGAGCACGTAGGCGACCTCGCCGTCACCGCCGGTGAAGTTCCAGAACAGGCGATTGTAGACCGGCGAGGCAGCCACCGGCCCCAGGGTGTTGTCTCTGCCGCGCAGCAGCACCAGCTCCTCTTCCAGCGGCGAGGCCAGCTGGTTCTGGAACTTGAAGATCGAAGGCGCCAGCGAGAACTGGCCGTCATTGGTGGTGATGCCAATGGTCGGGTCCTGGGCATCGGCGTAGGCCTCGTTGCCCAGCAGGGTATAGAAATCGACCAGGCGAGAGGCGACCAGCAGGATGGCAGTGTTGGCCGGACCGTAATTGACCGGCGGGGTGCCGTCGATGGACAGCTGCATGGCCCGCCGCATCACGGTGGTGTAGGCCTCGATCAGACCCAGACTGTTGAGATTGTCCGGATCGTTGTTGAGCGCCACCGGACCCTCGTAGCGTTCGCCGAGCTGGATCAGCATGCTGGCGTAGTTGTTGGTGGCAGCCTGGGCGAAGTCCTGAACCCTGGCCTCGAAGGGATTGAGCCGACCCAGAACACGCTTGACCCAGCCCTCGGCCAACTGTGCCAGCTCGTTGATCGGCGTTGCCCCCGGATTGCCTGCATACAGGCTCCAGTTGCTGTCGTTGCCGCAGGCCGGCAGACCACGATAGCGAGCCAGAAACCAGTTGTCCGACAGGGTCAGGATATTGGCGCCGGAAATGGTGATCTCGACCGCACCCTGGGGATCGTCGACCGCGAACTGGAACCAGCCGTGCATCTGGCCGCTTTCCGGGTCCGGCACCGGCAACGGCGGGGTGCCGTCGGTATCGGGCTTGTAGAACCACTCGAACTCGAGCGCATCCGGATTGCCGCCGAAGTCGCCACTGTGGCGCAGCACCAGCTGCTCATCGAAGATATTGTCCGGGGCAATGATGTTGATCTGGCCCTGGTAGCTGCTGAGGATATCCGGCGGATTCTGATCCGGCGGCGACTGCAGGCAGCCGACCCGGATGATTTCCAGGCTGACCGGCAACGGGGTCAGGCCCGGATCGTTGTTGAAGGCCAGGGTCACGTAGCCGGTGCCCTGGGCAGCGCCGGCGCTGAGCGCGGCGTTGACGCCAACGGCCTGGAAGGGGGTGAGGATGCCCTGTCCGGAGTCGTCCTGGTACCCGACCAGCACGTCGCTGGCGTTGACTGGTCGTGAGACCTGGCAAATCCGCTCGCGCTGCTCGTTGAGGAAGGAGCTTAAGCAGATCTCCTCGATTCCCTGTGGATTGCGCGACAGACGGAACAGGGCCTCGACCGCCTCGGCCCAGCTGCAGCCGGCATCCGGCGTGTCGCAGCGGCTGGGGAAGCCGATCGCCTCGGTACCATCGCCACCATCCAGGGTCTTGAGTATGACGCGGTCGCGCATCGACAGCACATTGAGCAACAGCAGCGGATCGCCGGCGCCGGTGGGATCGTACACGCCCTGCAGTATCAGGCGATTGTTCTGCGGATCGTAGTGAATGCGATCGCGGATCGAGACCGGCAGCTTGATCGAGCCATCGGCCGAGCCGAGTATGCTGCGGGTGCCGTCGGAACGCATCTCGGTCGCAATCTCGGCAGGAATCTCGTCGAGAAAGACAAAGCGCGGATTGAGTGGGTCGATCAGGGTCGCCAGCACGTCACTGGGCAGTGCATTCTCGACCGTTTCCTGGATCTCGTCGTAGACCACCTCGACGGCGGCCTGGTTGATGATGTCCGGCAGCCCGCGCTTGGGCTCGAGCAGGGTTTCGCCGATTGTCAGCAGCGGGGTCAGTTCCGGCCAGATGATGTCATAGGCAACCCGGATGGGCTCCTGCGACGACGCCGAACCGCCCTGCTCGAGCGGCAACCTGGGCAGCCACGGCACGCAGTCTCCGGCACCGATTTCATTGTCGTCATTGTTGGCCAGGTCGGTGAAGAAATTGGGCTGGGCCGGATAGTAGTAGTGCACCGCACCGCTGCCGGCCGACTTGGCCCACAGCTGAGCGGTGTAGTCCTGAAAGAACGGCGGTGGCGCCGGTTCGCCGACGGCCTGACCCTCGACAAAGGTTTCCGCACAGCCTTGCAGCACGCTGACCGGGTAAGGCGGAGCAACCGTGGTCCCGGCGGTGCCGGAATAGCGGAACTCACTGAACCCGGCGCCGGTGGCATCGACCCGGTAAACCCGGAATCGCCACTGCTGAACGTTGTTGTCGAAATACTTGACCAGCACGTAGGGGTCGGAGGCCGCGGCCTGGTCACCTTCCAGGTTGCTGCCGAAGTCGGCGCGCAGGGCAAACACCGCGTCGAAGCCGGAACCGGTCGCCGAGGGCGCCATGAAGGCATGCTCGTCGTTGGGGTTGTAGCCGGGCTTGTCGAAGTCGTTCTGGACATAGATCCGGGCGTTGGAAAAGACCAGCGGGTTGATCGGCTGCTGGCCCAGCACCTCGCCACCGAGCTCGCTGGCGATGATGATGCGGTCGGGATCGAACGGCCAGTGCGGCGCATAGCGCACTACCTTGCCGGGCCAGAACACGCCCTTGGTGTTCTGCCGGTACCAGGCCACTGCCAGCTCGCGACCAATATCCTGCGGCCGGGCGCTGGAGTAGCGGTTGACCGGGATGATGGCGCCGGTGCGTGCGGTGCGGTTGTAGGCTGCATCCGAGCCGTATCCGTCGTAATAGGCCAGCTCGTTGACCACGAAGCCGGTGCGGTTGGGCTCGTTGTGGAACGGGTCGGTAATCGGCTGACCGATCTCGGCATCGACCCCGTCGACAAAGAACGGCACCGCGGTAAACGGCAGCGACCTGACGATCTCTACGACCACCGGGAACTGCTGCGGATCCAGGGTCGGACCGTTGACGTAGATGATCGCCGAGGTGCCCGAACGGTCAGCGCTGAATACCCCGGAACTGTAGCTGGGATCGCTGGAGCCGGTGGCTGGATTGATCACCTGCAGCACCTTGAAGTCGCCGGTGCCGGGCTCGGCCTCGACCGGCGCCCCGATCACGTGCACCTGGTAACAGCCGGTACCCAGGTCATCGGTGCAGGGTTCGGTCGGCCACTGCACACTGCCAAGCTGCGGAATGCGCGCATCGCTGGTCACGTCCTCGCCTGCTACCCGCCACAGCACTTCGATCGAACCAAAGGGCTGCAGGGGAATCAGCCGCGCCGGGCCACCGGCGGCCGGCGGCGCCCAGTAGAAGATCTGCTCGTCTATGGCATCGAAGTCCTGGCCGTCCACCCGGAATTGCGGCATCAGCGTCACATCCGACGTCTCGGCATTCGGTGGCGGGGTCAACGCCACGCCGGCCAGCCAGCCTTCTTCCTGGAAGAACAGCCCGGTAAGTCCCAGCGTGCCGACAAAGGCGTCGGACTTGCCGTTGGCAATCATGATCTCGGTTGGGCCGAACCGGGCCTGACCGCTGAAACGGCCGCCGACGTACAGCGAGCTGACGCCATCGGTGGCCAGCGCCAGCCCGGCGTCGTTGCCGGTGCCGCCGGCAAACGAGGGAATGCCAATGTCCGGGTCCTGCTCGCCGCCGCCAGTGGCCCAGGCTAACGTGTACAGATTATCCGTACGATCGAGCCGAGCGATGTAGATGTCCGAGGTTGACGGGCTGGCAGGATCCAGAGAAGAAGTGGAGTTCAGCGCGATGCCGTCGGCAGCAGAAAACACCATCTGGTTCAGAAAACTGCCGGTCAGGTAAACATTGCCGCTGTTGTCCACAGTCATGCCATGAGCACGACCACCGCTAAAGAAGCGGGCCGACTGGCACTGGTAGTCGTTCAGGTGAAGCGCCGCAAAGAATGCCCCGGGTGGCTGGCCGCTGAGGCCACCACAGAAGCCTGCGCCGATGTCGGAGCTACGTTGACCATGAATCAGTAACCGGTTGCGTGCGGAATCGGCCACCACGGCGCCTACCGAAACGCCTTGGGGCAGGTTGACTGGCTGGGAGAAGGCGTTGCTTTCCGGACCGCTGGCCGACATGATATTGGTGACCGACATGAGCTGCGGACGCAGGGCCGGCAAACGCTCGATGCGCACCGAATCCACATGCCACCAGGTCCACTGCCGAAAAGATGACTGCGGCTGGAGAAACGTAAATGTAGAGTACTGGTCCATCAGTGATGAGTTGGCGTTGCCAGCTATCCAGTAGGCCCGATAGGTGGTAACTCGAAAACTTGTGACGAATAACGAGCTTGAGCCGCTACCCGAGTTGAGGCGAAAGCGTATCTGGAATTCGGGATGAAGCGCATCTTCGGCAGATAGCACGAACGAAGCCTCACCGGTAAAGTCAAATTGCTGGCCGCCTGTGCCTCCGGCAGGAAACTGGTGAAGTTCCTGCCACTGGCCGCTGGCGTCGTAGTACTCGAGAGAGAGAAACTCGTTCTGGTTATTCGGCCGACTGGAATACACTCCGTTAGGTACTTGCAGGACAGTATCTCTCCGTCTCTGAATATGGTTGCAGTTGTTGAAGATGTTTAACCAGGTTCGAGTCCAAAAATCAAACCCGTCAACAATAGAGGAACAGTTCGAAATCGAACCGCTCAGCCAAGTAGTGGTTGTCGAGGCAGAGTAATATGAGTCTGAACTACCGCGATACACCTGCACGGAAATCAGGACTCCGCTGTCATTGTCGGTATTGATCGGATCGCTCAAGCTGACCGAGTTGGCGCTTTCACGCAGCCCGAGCATGGGGGTTTCGAAAGCGGGAACCGGGTTGAAATCCAGGTTACCGTAGTCAATGACGCTGGCCCGCGAGGGATGAGACCTGCTCCAGTTTCCGAGCCCACCGGAGAAGTCGTCCTGCAGCGCAAGCTGTGACGATCCACCGGGACCATCGAATACCACATGCAGGGTCAGACTGTCGTCGATGACCAGGTGGCGCGCCAGCTCGAGACCGCTCGAATCCGTGCCGCGATCAGACACCCAGATCGGCTTGCCGTTGGCGGCATAGCGGGCCAGGAACAGGTCACTGCGACCGGGCGAGCAGCTGGAGGTGACAAGCTCAACGGTATTGCTTGAATCGTTCGGGTCAACGAAGCGGGACTCGCACTGGTAATCTCCCAGCACTACCACCGAATCGGGCACTGGCGGGATCACCGTGGAATCGCCCGGCACGGCAACCACATCGATCGCACGAACCATGGTGTCATTTCCCTGCATGACGCGCGCCCACTGCCACTGGCCCTGGCCGTTGATCTTGGCCAAAAATCCGTTGACATCGCCGTCGGCAAAGATCTGGTTGCCGCCGAACAGCACACTGTCATTGAAGGTGCCGACGATGTAGACATTGTTCGAATCATCGAGCACCATGCCCTTGACCTCGGTCACCGACAGGTCACCGCCGCCACTGGCAAACCACTTGACGTTTCCTGAAGGACCCAGCCTGGCAACAAAGCTGTCTCGCAGACCGCGCGAGGTGGTTGCGCCGCCATTGTGCTCGATTTCACCCTTGTAGTAGCCGGCTATGAACACATCCCCGCCGACCGAGGTCTCGACGGCAATCACCGCGTCCTCGTCGATACCGCCCAGCGTCGCCGGCCAGGTGGCCCAGGCGTTGCCGGCAAGCAGTATCAGGCCGGCAAGCAGTGCCCAGCACCGGGGCCTGGGAAAAAGGCTTCTGGTTGTCAATGCCCTGTACATGCCCTGCTACCTCTTACTGGTTGAGTATCGGCACGGCCGAAACACGCCGCATCCGAAACTGTCCGGAAGTGAAAATGGTGTTGCGATGGAGGCCGGTGATCGACTCGTCGAACAGGCCGCCGACCAACGTCTCGCCCCAGCCGGGCGGGTTGAGCCCCAGCGGGTCCTCGACGGTCAGCTCCAGGCGCATCTCGCGGACGACCTGGTAGGCTTCCTTCTGGAAGTTGAGGAATTCCGCATCCAGATTGTCGTGGTCGGGGTGATAGCGATGCAGGAACGGGTTGGTCGGAAAATCCGGTTCGATCACGATGGTGGCGTTGATCTGCCCGCCCAGCTCGAACTCGCCGGTAAACTCCAGGTACTCGCCGGGAAAGTCATAGGCCACGGTGGAGTAGCGAATCCCCACCGAACGATCACCGCGCAGCGCCACGCCGCTGTAAATCCCGATCAGGTCGCGATCGGTGATCAGCACGAAACGCCCGGGCTCATCGACTTCGTTAAGTGTAGGGTCGAGGTCGCTGGGCTTGAGCGTACCCTCCTCCCACATCTGGATTACGTCCTTGATCAGCCGGGCCTGTCCCGAGGTATCGACATGAATCAAAAACCGCTGTGAGAACGGCTCGCGCACCGGGGTCGGCTCGACCCCGGCCAGCTGCGACTCACTGACTGCATTGATCTGCACCTCTCCCATCCACAGCCCGGCAAGCGAGCGTTCGCCGCCGCCCTGCGTGGTATCGAACTGCAGGCCATTGGCCATGCCCGCCGGGGTACCACCCGGGGCTATGAAGGGTTGGATGGTATTGCCGCCGGAATGCACGTAGACCTTGGTGCCCAGCTCGTCGGTAATCTCGAAGATCTGCTCCATGCGCGAGGCGGAAAACTGCTGGCGCTGCAACGCCAGGACGATCTGGACATCATCCCGGGCCGGGGCCTGGACGTTGTAGACCGCGGGCAGAAACGGCCAGGACACCTCGAAGGTTTCCGGATCATCCAGCCGGAACGACATCGGCAGGGTGCTGCCTTGCAGTCGGCGCACCTGGAAAGTGCCCGGCAGCGAGCTGCGGTTGCGCAGGGTCAGGGTCATCTCCTCCAGTGCGGCGCTGAATTCCAGCGAGTCGCCCTGTTCAAGCTGGACGGTCATCGGGCCCTGGTAGCGCGAACTGCCGCGGGTGTGAATCCAGTAGGCCTTGCCCTTCTGAATCGGGGTCGTGGATGGAGAAACCGGCTGCCAGTGCCCGCTGGGCTGAAGTCGATAGACCGGCTGGTCCTGGTGGGCGCCGGAATGGGCGAAGAATTCGCCGAAGGTCGGGGCGTGATCGGCGCTGACCGGCAGCCCGGTAAGCGTAAAACCATCGCTGACCCACTGCACGGAACGCACCCGCGGCCGGCCCTCGATGGTGATCTGTCGGGTCTGGGTGCCTTCGAGCTTGATCAGGTAAGCGGTGTTCGCCGACAGCTGGAACAGGTTGGTCAGGAAGGCCTCCGGCCGCGGCTCCGGGAACCAGGCAAACCAGCCCTCGACATTGTCCAGGCCCTCGGCCGGGTCCTGGATGAAGCGGGCGCCATCCTCCGACGGCAGCCAGCGCCAGATCGAGGCCACCGGCAAACCGGCAAACAGGGTAGCGATATTGCGCTCTGTAGGGTCGACATACAGGTAGACGGCATTCCACCCGGGTTCCAGTTCAATGGTCTGCTGCAGCGAAACGGTCTGTGCGCTGATCATGCCGGAGGCAGTCAGCAGCAGCACCAGCCCCAGCAGGCGGGAATGGACCGTCGAAAGTGATTGGATACGAATCGATGGCATCGGTGCTACCTCAGTTGTCTACAGGCATGGGCGGGGGGCGGGGGGTGTCATCGTCCGGCCGTGGCGGGCCTACCGGATCGATCTGCTCCAGCCGGTCGGCCCTGACCTCGATATCCAGGCGGTCAAGCACCTCATGGCGAAAGGCCACCTCAATCTCGTTGTGGCGATCACGGCGCAGGCGCTGGCTGAGCCCGTCGGCCAGCTCTTCCATCGAGCGCGCCCGGGCCGGCTGGTAGTCGACCAGGCGAACCAGGTACAGGGCGCCCTCACCTTCCAGCACGTCCGAGACCTGGCCGGGCTCGGTCATGGCGTTGGCGGTGGTCACCACGACCGGGTCGTGACGATAGCGTTCCGGCGCCGCTTCGCTGATCCAGCCGATCACGCCGTTGCGATACCGAGATCCCGGGTCTTCGGAATACTGCCGCGCCAGCGTGCCGAAGTGAAATACAGAGGTATTCAGCTCGAGCGCTTCCTGGCGGGCCTGCTCTGCCCGTGCCCTGAGGGCCTCGCGGGTTTCCTCGGAGGCGCCGGCCGGGACGTTGATCCGGATCATCGCCACCCGCCGCCGGGCTGGAATGGTGTATTCCTCAGCCTGGGCTTCGTAAAGCTGGCGAATTTCCCGGTCGCTGATGCGGATTGCCTCCTGGCGCGGACGCAGGTTGTCCTGCAGGTACTGGGTGACCAGGATCGCATCACGCGAACGGCGAACCTGCGGGTTCCTGTCCAGCCCCTGCTCCCTGGCCGCGGCGACCAGCGCTCGCCGATACAGCAGGTCATCGAGCAGCGCCTGGCGCTGTTCCACGGTCTGGTACTGCCCCGGACGGGTCCCGCCGCGCCGGCGCATCTCGTCGATGAACTCTTCGGTGGTCAGGTACTCGCCATTGACTCGAGCAAGCCAGTCGCCGGGGGCCGGCGGCTGATCGGACGGAGACCACCCGCCGGCAAAAAACCAGCCCAGCAACAGCCCGGCAACAAAGACACATGCATAACCCAGCCACTTCATTGTTGAACTCCTTGATCTCCGGACAGCCACTCGGGCTGACAACCGCTGAACTCGATCTCACGGCTCAAGCCCCGCTCCAGACCCAGCGTCGGCAGACGCCAGACCAGCGCGGCCGATGCAAGCGCCACCGGCCCTTGCCAGGACTCTCCCTCAGCGGCACGCAGCAGCGGCGTCTGATCGGTCAGCCCGATTTCCAGCGACGGCTGGCGCCAGGCGAGCCAGTCACTGAAATGGGCGGCCCGGTCATCGCCCAGGTAACCCAGCCTCAGCCAGTGTCCATCTTCTCGCTGCAACGCATCGAGCCACAGCAGCAGGTCGCCACTGGCAGCCCGAGCCTCGAGCAGACGACCGGCTGCCGGGGTAGCCAGCAGCGGCAGGTGGTCCAGGACCAGGGTCAGGCCGGTACAGGCTGCGGCGGCCTGCTCGTCAGGCAGCTGCCAGATCGACGAGCCGGACTCGAGCAGGCTTTCAAAGCCGTCGACAAAGATCTCGTAGCGCAGCGGGTCATCCTTGACCGCGATGTTGTTGAGCGGGTTGATATCGGCCTGCGGCGGCGTGACCGTGGCGGTGCCGATCATGGTGACCGACTGCGGGGTCGACAGGTCGATGTCCGGGTCGACCAGGGCATCGATCAGGTAAGTCACCCGCTCACCGCTGGCCAGGCTCAGGGCATCGCTGATATCACTGGTTCCGGACGGCAGGCAGGTAGCCTGCCCGGTGCCGCTGCAGGTCCAGCTGACGTCAATCAGCTCGACCGGAATCGGCAGCTCGAAGTCGATCGTATCCAGCGCTGCCGAACCGATGTTCTCGACCACCACCTCGTAGGTCACCGGCTGATTGGGGGAGAGCCAGTCGAAGCCGTTGTCGATGCGCACCCAGACATCACCGCCTGACAGCAGCTCGACGGTGACACTGTCGACGTTGTTGTCCGGGTCGGGATCGGTCCCGCTGCTGTTGACGCTGCCGTCGATGGTAATTTCCGACGGCGCCTCGGGCAGTTCGCCCAGGGCAAGCTCTACGATGAGCTCATCTCCCGGATCGATCGTGCCGAGCTGACAGCGGACGAACTGACTGCCCTGGTTGTCGCACGGCACGGCGGCGGTCTGCAGCGCAGACTCGGTCAGCGCCAGGTCAACGGTCACGTTGCGCGCCTGGGAAGGCCCGGCGTTGGCAACGTGGACGACGATAGGCAGATCGATGCTGCCACCCGGATCGAAGGGGTTGAGCGGTGCTTCAAGTGCCAGCGAAAGATCCGGCCGGACCAGGATGCTGTCGACCACGCCGGCACTGTTGTTGCTGGTGTCCGGATCGCTGGCCGGCGCGTGGACGGTAACGCCGACATTGTTGCCCACGGTACCTGATTCGGCTGGATCAACCAGCGCTTCGATCATGATTTCCAGGCTGGCGCCGACCGGAATCGAGGCGAAGAAGTCGATATCACCGAAGCCCTGGTCGGGACAATCCGCGCCGGCCAGCGGCGTGCAGCTCCAGGATGCCTGAAGCAGCTTGGGCGACAGGTTGTCCAGCACCTGAACCGCTGAAGCGTCGCTGGGGCCGGCGTTGGAGACCACGATCAGGTACTCGATCGGCAAACCGGCGACCACCGGTGAGGTCAGCGTCTGCTTGGTCACCGATACATCGGCAATGGCAATCACGTTGGTTTCGTGCTGGTCGGTCTGGCCTTCCGGGTTCGGATCATCGGCGTCAACTTCGGGCGTCAGTTCGACCACGTTGACCAGGTTGCCGACAAAGGCGGAATCAATGATCGCCGACATCTGGATGGTCAGCGGCTGATCAACCATGACGTTGGCGGTGAAGTCCGGAGCATCGGTACCCGAGGCCGGACAGCTGGAGTCGCCGCTGGCCTGACAGGTCCAGGTGATATCGGTCAGCGCCGCCGGCGCCAGGTCCGTGACCTGGATACCCAGCGCGTCACTGGGACCGGCATTGGTGACGATGATTTCATAGTCGATACCCAGTCCCGCCACCACCTCTTCCGGTCCGGTCTTGGTCACGGTCAGATCCGAGACCACCAGGATCGGGGTCACCGTGGTCGAGCTGTTGTTGCCGGTGTCGGGGTCTTCGCCAAGCAGGGTCTCGATCAACGCGGTATTGATCAGCTCGCCACGTGCCGAGGGGTGAACCGTGGCGCTGTAGGCAACCTCGGACCAGCCCTGGGCTCCCATGCGGATCTCCTTGTCCAGGTGATCGCTCTGTCCCTCCAGCTGCTGGCAGCGCGACAACGGGCGTTGCTCGTAGCGAATCAGCGCGGCCGGATCTGCGCCACCCAGGTAAAGCGTGGCGGTTGCCGGCGAATATACGGATACCGAGCTGACCGGCTGCGAAAGCGGTTCGGATTCATGCAGGCTAAGCGTGCCGTCGTTCCAGTCGCGCTCGAGCACATGCACCACCGGGCCGTTATCGCCGTCACCGGCATCCAGCAGGTACAGCCGGCTGCCGTCACCATCGATGGCCAGGCGAATCGGATGGATGAGATCGACCAGGTCATCGGTGTACTCGGCCAGCGGTTGCAGCAGGCCATCGGGCTGACGTTCGAACAGGGCAATGCCTCCGTCGCCCAGGGTGTAGAGGTGTCGATCACCCGGCGAGGTGACCAGGTCACGCGACTGTCCCAGGGTAACCATGCCACCCTCGCCCTGCCGCCAGACTTCGCGGTAGGCGAGGTTTCCGGATGCAGCATTGATCGAGAACACTGACACCGCCGAAGACTGGCTGGCGACGACGTAGAGGTACTCTCCATGGCGGTCGACGGCAAGGCCTGCCGGCCCCTGGATCACGTTGAAATCCGGGGCAATCGTGCCGAAACCATCGCGTACCCGGTCTACGTACTCCAGCTCACCGGTCTCGACATCGCGGCTGAAGATCGCAACCGCATTGCTGGTGGCCGATGCCACGTAGAGGTGACGTTCATCCGGGGTCAGGGTGAGCGCTCTCGGGCCCTCCAGCCCTGCCACCAGGTTGGCCCCGGAGGTGAACTGCTGGGCGAAGCTGAGCGGCTGGCCCGGCGCCTCGCGCACCAGCACCACCAGGCTGTTGTCATCCTTGCCGGTGACATAGATGTGGCGCTCGTCGGCCGATACCGCGACTGCCGAGGCCGCCGACATGCCGGCGACCGTCTGTCCGCCGAGCTGATCGCCTTCGGCAATCACCTGCGGGCTGCCCAGGCTGCCGTCGGGCGACAGCGGCATGAGCATCAGGGCACTGGCCTGGCGGCTGACCGCGTAGGCCTGGTATCCGGCCTGCCCGATCACCAGGTTGTCAATCGCATCATCCAGTACATGATCGCCCAGGAAGTCCAGCGCCGGATTGGCCTGGCAACTCCAGGCGCCGGAGTCGGCGAGAATACCGCCGGTCTCGGGGAATACCGGTGGCTGGTCGATCAGGCGTGCAACCAGCGCATCGCTCAAGCCCGCATTGTCCATGGCAATCAGGAACTCGATAGTCTCGCCGGCCACCACCTCGTCGGGCTCGGCCTGCTTGTCAACGCCCAGATCCGGACGCGGCACCAGCGGCAGGACCAGCACATCCAGATTGCTGGCCGGGTTGAGCTCCTGTTCCGGCAGCGGATTGACCGCCTCGACCAGGTAGACCAGCTCGCCGATCGCATTCGCGCGCACTCGGGCGCTGATCTCGTAGACCAGTTCACCATCGGGGACGATGTCGACTGCATGGCCGCCAAGCGCGCCAAGACCGTTGATCGGGCAGCGCGAACCGCGTTCGCGAGCCCAGGTCGTGACGCCGGCGCCCGGCAGGCTGGAGCGGGTGTAGAGCTGGCGCAGGTTGGGGCTGATGGCGATGCCGTCAAAGCCCTCGACGCCGGCATGATCGGCCGCCAGGTAGGTTTCCAGCAACTCGGGCGTCTCATCGAGCAGGCTGAGTAGATGGAGACCCGCATCGTCGATCACGTACAGCCGCGCCTGGTCAGAGACGTAACGCAGCGAACGCGGCGCGTCAAAACCGTCCGGCAGACCGGTGATGTCCTCGACTGCGCCCAGGTGAATCAGCGTGTCTTCGTCAAGCTCGAACCGGCTGACCTGGTCGCCGCCGGCCGCGGCGACGAATATCTCGTCCCCGACCACGATGACCGATCGCGCATTCAGCAACGCGTCGCTGCCGGCCAGCTGGAAATTGAGCAGCACATCGACCGGCGCCAACAGTCCGGTGTCGGCATCGATCGCAAACGCCGCCAGCGACTCGTTGGCAACCGCGGTCACCAGCAGCACGCTGCCGTCGGCACTCAGGGTCAGGTCACTGATTCCGCTCAAGCCATCGACGCCGTCGATTCCCTGGCGCACCTGGCCGATCTGGGTCAGCAGTCCGCTGGCCGGATTGATGGCAAAGGCAACCAGCGCCTCGTCGAACAGCGAGCCGGCATACAGCACGTTGCCGCCGGGGCCCATCAGCAGGCGGTGAACGCCGCCGATCGCGCTGATGCCAAGATCACCATCCTGGTACTGGGCCAGGAACGTCAGCTCGCCGTCATCGACATCGCGTTCGAACACTGCCACCGAATCCGAATCCGGACCGGCGACATAGACGAAGCGACCATCCGGCGCGATCACCAGGTCGGATGCCCCGCGAATGCCGGCCACGCCATCGTCGCCCTGGATCAGGGTCTGGCGCGGCGTCAGCGCGCCGGTATTCAGGTCACGGCGGAACACGCCGATTGCGCCAGATCCGGCGACCTCGCCGGTAGCATAGGCAAAACGTCCGTCACCGGACAGGAACAGCGCGCTGACCATATCAAGATCACCGCTGACCGTCGAGACCGGGCTCAGCAGACCGGCCGCCGGAGAGGCTGTGCATTCCCAGCTCACATCGACCAGCGCCGGCGGCAGCTCGTCTTCGATGCGAATGCCGCGGGCATCGGACGGCCCCAGGTTGTTCACGGTGACCAGGAAATCGATCCAGTCACCCGGGGTTGCATCGGCTTGTGACGAACTGATCTCGACCACCAGGTCCATGGCCGGCGACAGCACGGTGTCATCATCGACGGCGATGTTGTTGTCGGGGTTGGGGTCAACCACGCCGATCCCGGTCACGGAGGCAACATTGATCAGTCGTCCGGATGCGTCGGCCGCCACCGGGCCGCCGGCGGCAAAAGTCACCCGTCCGCCAACCGGCAGCGACACGATGACATCGATGTTGCCGGTGCCATCGGTGGGGCACTGCCCACCGTTGGTGCCGACACAGCTCCAGTCGACGGCCTCGAACTGCTCGGGGAATTCGTCGATCACGCGCGCCTGCGGCACGTCGCTGGGTCCATGGTTCTCGACCGTGATCAGGTACAGTACGGTCTCGCCGGGCGCCACGCCACCCAGACCGTCGATGAGGATCTCCAGGAACGACAGCACCGGGCTGTCGGCGGTAACGGCAAATGCCAGCAGCGCATCATTGTCTGACGAGGTGACATAGCCGTGCGCACCGTCCGGGCTGAACCAGAGACTGTTGGCGCCGCCCAGTCCGAATACCTGGCCGCCGGTCAGCGGGGCGTCGTCACCCTCGACGACGATATCGGCAAACAGCAGGGTGGCGTCATCGGGATCGACCGTGTAGCGGGCAATCGACGACTGATCCCCGCCCACCACGTACAGCGATGTGCCGCCCGGTCCGGCGCGCAGGGCACGGGCCCCGGTCAGTCCCTCGGTGGTGCCGAAGCCTTCGGACAGGAACTCGACGAAGCTCAGCTCGCCGCTGGACTGCCTGGAAAGGTGAACCAGCGTGCCGGGGTCATCACCAAGCACGTAGACATTGTCGCCGGCTGCATCGATCAGCAGGTCGCGCACACCGTCCAGGCCGGCGATGGTCGGGTCGGCGTTGGAGTAGTGGGTCAGGTAGCTCAAGCGACCGAAGTTGGCGCTGGCCGGGGTTGGATTGCGCAGCAGCACCGCCAGCGTGTCGGCTGCATCGCCCAGGGCATAGACCTGGAGACCATCCGGCGATACCGCCAGGGCGCGCGGTGCGGCGATGCCAGCCACACCGGCTACCCCTTCCTGCACCGCCTCGACGAAACTGAGCCGTCCGAACTGAGCCGAACCGGGGTCATCATCGCGGCGGAACACGGCGATGGCGTTGGAGAACGCCGCGCCGACATAGACATGCGCGCCGTCCGGACTGAACGCCATGGTTCTTGCGCCGGACAGCCCGCTGACGCCATCGATGCCGTTCTGCACGACCTGCAGCGGAGTCAGCCGGCCATCAGCCGGGTTCCGGCTCAGTACGACCACGGTGTTGTCCGAAGGACTGACGGCGTAGACATGGTAGCCATCATCGCTGACCCGGACGTCGGCCACACCGGTCAGGCCGGTCACCCCGGCATCACCGGAGCGGACCACCTGAACGAAGCCGAGCTGGCCAAAGCTCGAGGAGCCGGGATCGGATTCGCGCTTGTACACGCCGATCGCGTTGTCACCGGCACCGGCGACATACAGATGCGGGCCGTGCCCATCCACAGCGGCGGCAGCGGCCAGTCCATCGTACTCGCTGTTGCCGTCGTCCTTGGTGATGCTCAGGTCGGCGACCGGGCTGACCACGGTACTGTCGCTGTCGCTGCTGATCGATCCCGACGGATCACGGGCGGCCTCGACGATGGCTTCGTTGACCAGCTGACCGGTGAAGTCGGGCGCCACCGTCGCCACGATGCGGAACACGATCATGCCACCGGCGGCGATATTGAACGGAACCGACTCAATTGAACCGGTGCCACTGGCCGGGCAGAAAGAGTCGAACTGGCGCTGGAACAGGCCAATCGCATTCTGCTGACTGCCGGCCACGTACAGATGCTCACCGGATGCCGACAGCGCCAGCCCGGTTGCCCCGCCAATGCCATCCACCAGGACGCTGGCGTTGGACTGCAGCCCGGAAAAGCTCAGACTGCCATCGCCGGCATCGCGCACGAACCAGGCGACGCTGGAACCGGGCTGGCTGGTGGCGTAGACATGGTTGTCGTCGGCGCTGATCGCCAGCCGGCGAACGCCGGACAGACCGATGTTCTGATCGGTGCCCTGGGTGATCGCCGAGGCCAGGCTGAGCATGCCGTGGGTGCCACCGGCACTGGTGTCGCGCTGCAGTACCAGGATCCGATTGGCCAGGCCGGCAGCCAGGTACAGATACTGGCCAGCCGAATCCAATACTGCCGCAGAGGCGCCGGTAGTCGAAACGCCGAAGTCAGCGCCGGTCCAGGTGTTGCGCCAGGTCAGCTCGCCAGTCGCCGGTTCACGGTCAAACAATGCAATCGTGCCGATACTGGAGGACAACGCATAAACCGAACGGCCGTTGGGGCTGATCGCCAGGTAGTCAACGTCCAGCAGGCCACTGACCCCGTTGCTGCCGTGCTGTATCGACTGAACATGGGTCAGCAGACCATCGGTCGGGTCACGATCGAATACCGCGATCGCGTTGTCGTTGGCGCCGGCCACATACAGCTGTTGCTGGTCACCGAGCGGACTCAGCACCAGGTGGTTGGCCTGGTTGAGGCCGGTAACACCGGTTACCGCGGCCAGCGGTGATATCTGCAGCCCACCATTGCCATCATCGCCCAGCCCGAACACCGAGACACTGTCGGCTACCCGGCTTGCCACGTAGACGAACCGCCCATCGGCACTGGCGGTTACCGAACGGGCACCGTCCAGTGCACTGAACTGCTGGCCGCTGGCAAACGAGATCGAGCCGCTCAAAACGGCCAGCTGACTGCCGAGCTGCCCGCTGACCGGGTCGCGCTCGAACACCACGACGGCATCATCGAGCACGCTGGCGCCGATCATCAGGTCAATCGGGCTGCCGCCGGCGGCCGCATCGACAGCGGTTAGTGAAACCAGTCCGTCCATGCCGAACGGGCCAGAATCGGCATCGCCGAAAGTTGCCTCGACGAAACTCAGAGCGCCGGAGCCGCTGGCCTCGCAGGTCCAGGCGGCAGAACCCGAAACCAGGCCGGGATTGGCGTCGAGTTCATCGGTCAGCGTCAGCGGGAAATCGGGATCATGCACCAGGTTACTGGGGCCGGTATTGCGAATGGTAATCTCGTACTCGACGGTCTCGCCGGCCACCACCGACACCGTGTTGCTGACCTTCTCCACGCTGACATCACCAGCCGGCACCAGGCAGGTCAGATCGGTATCGCAGAAATCGCCGCCGCCGGTGCACACGTCCGGCGAGATCGGGCTGATCGTCGATGGCAGGATCACATCGACAGTGTTGACCAGGCGACCGGTGGTCCCGGCCGGGCAGCCGGCCACGTTCGTGGGATCACCCACCGCATCGGCGCGGATCGTGGCGCTGGCCCGGTACTCCACGGTACCGCCGGCGCCGATATCGGCTAAGTCCATGATCAAGCCGCTGCCGCCGGCGCTGCATACCGAGCCGACGCCGAGACGGAAACTGGACACCGCGCTGTCGCCGAAACTGGCAGCGTAGACATTGCGCGAGTCCGGGCTGACCGCCAGCGAGCGCACCTGAGCAAGGCCCTTGACGCCATCGACGTTATGACGCCGGGTCTCGGCCAGGTTGACATGGCCATAGCTGATGCTGGATGCGTTCAGGTCACGATCGAACACCAGCAGGGCACTGGAATTCTGCGCCGCGACATAGACCTTGCGGCCGTCCGGGCTGACCCGCACATCGCGCGGGCCTGACATGTGGCTGACGCCGGAGTTGTTGGCCACGATCTGGATCGGCTGGACCCGGCCGAACGCCGAGCTGCCCGGGTCGGTTACCCGGCGCAGCACCGCCACCGTCGAGCTGATTTCCGAGACCACGTAAACATGGTCGCCACCACCGGTCGCCTGCCCCCCGGGGATATGCAGGGCAACCGGTCGGGTACCGATATTGGTCAGCTGTGCCTGGAGGAAGGAAAGCTGACCGAAGCTGACGCTGGTCGTCTCGCTGTCGCGATCGAAGACCACCAGGGCATTCGAAATGGTGCTGACTCCAAGCACCTGGCGACCATCCGGGCTGACCGCCAGGTCGCGTATCCCCGACATGCCGGTCGCACCGTTCTGTCCGCCAGCGGCCCGGCCGATGTACTTCAGGCTGCCATCTTCGGTATCGCGCCGGAAAATGCCGATTGTGGCATCGAAGCTGCCGGCCACGTAAAGATGCCGACCCAGCGGATCCATGGCCAAACCCTTGGCGCCAAGCAGCGCGTTGATGGTTGCCGGGCCATCGCCGGGATCGGGCACGGAATCGCCGGTGCGGAAATGCTGATCCGGTATCGGGCTCAGGCGCCCGTAGGTCGGCGAATTGCTGTCATTGTCGCGCTCAAGCGCGACCAGGCTGTCACGTGCCTCGCTGCTGACATAGACATTGTCGCCGCTGGGACTGATCAGCAGCCGACGCGGCTGGTCGAGGCCGACGAAACCGTTGACGCCGTCGAAATAGGTCGTGATGTATTCCAGGTGTTCGCCGTAGCTGTCCTCGGTCAGCCCCTTTTCGACATGGCGGCGAAACACGGTCAGCGCATTGTCTGGCAGGCTCAGCACGTAGACATGGGCGCCATCGGGGCTGACCGCGACATCGTTGGGCGCCTGCATGCCCTGGACCAGACCGCCCTGGTCACCACGCCGGTCGGCCTGGATGAAGGCAAACAACGGGTCGGGGGCGCGGCGCGAGAACACACTGAGCGGCGCCGAATCCTCTTCCGTACTGGCCGAGGCCACCAGCACGTGGCGACCATCGGAGCTGATCGCCACCGCGCTCGGATCGCGGGTAGGCGAGGCAGGCACGAATTCCAACTCGCTGAGACCGCCGGAAATGGTGTCGCGGCGGTACTGGAACAGGACATTGGAACCAGCGCTGGCGCCGATCAGGTGCTCGCCATCGCCGGCCACGTCCACCCGGGCGCCGGCAGCCAGCGCCGACTCGAGCTGGGGGTCTTCGGCACCGTAGACGATATCATCGACCAGACCATCTCCATCCAGATCACCGTACTGGATCAGACTCAGGCGGCCAGCGCCGGTGGCGCTCAGGTAAAGCTGGGCACTGGCCGGCACGACCTGAAGATCAAAGGCCGAGTTCCAGTTCGAGCTGGTGGCGGAGGCGCGCACGGCCAGGCGGCCGGCCGGGTTGCCGCCACCGGCCGGCAGAATATCCAGGGCCGCCAGCCCGGTACCGGCTGCATCGGCGACAAACAGCAGAAGCCTGCCGGCATCGAAAGCCATGGGTCCTGGCGCGCTCAGCCCGTGGTCCTCGAAATCAATATCGAAATTCGGCAGCCCACCGGCCAGGTCGCGCTGGAACACGGCGACGACTTCATCGCCGCTGACATAGACATTGCCGGTGGTAACGACCAGGCGACGCGCATCCTCCGGCACCCCGTCGGTAACGCGGTCGACGAAGGTCAGCCGGCCATAGTTGGCCGACAGCGGGTTGGTGTTGCGGCTGAACACCGCGATTGCCGCCGGCACGTCCTCATCATCGATGGTCGCGGTCTCCGACAGCACATAGACGAACTGATTGCCCGGGTTCATGGCGATATCGACCGGCGCATGCAGACCACGCACCGTGCCGCCCGGATCGCTGGGGTCATTGACACCCTCGGTCTCGGTCTCCAGCGGCACGACCACGCCGAAGTTCAGGCCCGGGACATTGTTGCGATCGAAAACGAACAGCGAGCCCAGACCCAGCAGGGTGGAGCCGGCCACATAGACATGGCGACCATCGGCGCTGGCGACCACGGCCTGGCCGGCCGCACGGGAGGTGCCGACCATTTCCGGCGACAATGGCGCCAGGTCGCCGGGCACCGGGGTGGTCGCCTCGCACTGCCAGACCACGTTCTCCAGTTCCGCCGGGAACTCGTCGATCACGCTGACGCCGAATACATCGGACGGACCGTGATTCTGGATGCGGATGACATAATCGACGCTATTGCCCGGCGCGGCCTCGAAACGGTTGTTGTCCTTGATTACTTCCAGCTCGGCACTGCCGATGACGGTGGTCGAGGCCTGGTCGGTGGCCAGCCCCAATGCCGACGAGGCCTGGGCGGTGTTGACGATGGGGCCGGGCTCGGGGTCAAGCACGGTATCGATGCTGATCTCGTAGCGGACTACCGCGCCCGGATCCAGATCGACCGTTGAATCCAAGGGGCCGCTTGAGCCACCCGGATGCTCGCAGCTGGTATTCGGTCCGCCGGATATGACTTCACAGCTCCACTGTGCCGAGCCTGCATCCAGCGCGCTGCTGGTGAACTGATCGGTCACGGTCACCCCGGGGGCAAAGCTCGGACCGGAACTGGTGACGATCAATTCATAGCCAATGGTGAAACGATTCTCGCCGTCGATCTCGCTGACGCCGGTCACGTTCTTCTCGATGCCCAATCCGGCCGCCGGCGCCAGGTTGATGCTGGCAGTATCGACCGCGCTGCTCTCATCGGCCTCCTCGATTCCCGGCGGCGTCAGTGCCGAGGCCTCGTTTTCCAGCAGCCCGGTGGCCCGGGTATCCAGTTTGCCGGTGATGGTGAACTCGACCGATGACTGTGGCGGCAGATCGACCCCATGGTCGATGCTGTCGGCAAATACCGGCGAGGTTGGTGTGGAGGCGCCGCAGTTGCTGCTGTTGTGGTTGCAGCAGGCGCCATCAAAGGCCCGGCACTGAAAGCGGATCGTGCCCGGCTCGAATCCGGCCGGCTGATTGACTGCATCGAAGATCGGCAGCTCGTCGATCAGCCGGGAGTTGTTGGCGGCGATGAAGCCGGCATTGGTCAAGGTGACCACGAACGAGAACTCCTCGCCGGGGACCGCGCTGCCGGGGCCGGTGGTCTTGTTGACCTGCAGATCGGTACTGATGTCAACCGTGGTCAGGTCAGTGTCCTGATCGCTCAGGCTGCCCGCGCTCACCGGGTGGATATCGGGGTCGGTCACCTCGACCTGGGCGGTATTTTCGATGATGCCGGAGGCGTCGTTTCGGATCGAGGCGTGTATGAAAACCGTACTGGAACCGCCTGCGGTCAGGGCGATGGACTGATTACTGATGTTGCCGGTACCCAATACCCGCTCGACCGGGCAATCCTCCGAGTTCTGTCCACCGGCATCCGGAATGTCAGTATTGTTGCTGGGACAAAGCCGCCAGCATGGCGGATCGTTTGGAGAGGAGGCACCGGGGCATTCCTCGGGATTGGCGCCGAGCCCCGCTGGCATGTTGTCGGTCAGCAGAACACCAAGCTCGTCGGTGACATTGCCCAGATCACTGGGCCCCAGGTTGCGAACCTCGATTTCGTAGACCAGCGCCTCCCCGGGATTGGCCGCATCACGGTTGTTGGTCTTGGTCACGGCGATCGCCGCTTCCCGACGCAGATCCAGCTGCAGTTGTGTTGTCGCCGACTCTTCATCCAGCTCGGTGTGGTTCAGCCCGGCCAGTGCCGACAGACTCAAAGTGATCTCTCCGTCGTCGCCCAGCGCACTGCTGGCCAGCGACAGCGACTGGACAAGCGTGACCGATTGGTCGACGTCGAGATTGATCTCGACTCCGATCTGGTTGTCGCCGCTGACCTCACTGCAAAGGGAGGCGGAGCTGCAGGTCCAGCTCGCATTGTCGACATCATCAAACGGCAGGGAGGCAAAAACAGCGGCAGATCCAAGTCGCGAAGGACCATCATTGCGGACAGTAAAGGTGACGGTTTCGGCGTCACCACCGGCGACGATATGGTCAGGCAGGGAACCCGAATCGACGGTAACCACCAGGTCGACCTGGAGGTCGGGATTAAGCGTCACGCTGTCGTTATAGGCCGATGCGCCCGAGCTGTCATTCAGATTGGCCGGTACCTGGATCTCGACTTCGTTGGTTACCGGGTCAGTCAAATTGGCAGCGTATTGCACATTGAGCACGAAACTCAGCGTGCCGCCGGCGGCGACATTGATTGTCTCATTGAGCGAGCCACCGCCGGATCCGGACGGGCACGAGGCTCCGCCACTGGCGCTGCAGGTCCAACCGGTCGCAGTCACCCCGCCTGGCAGAGTGTCGATCACGGTAACGCCCGCGGCATCGGATGGTCCGGCATTGGTGACCTGGATCAGGTACGCGCCGGAATCTCCCGGGACATAGGTGGTGCCGCCGGGCGGGCTGGTGTCCTTGCTGACGCTGAGCTCGGTCTGCAAGGCCAGTGTGCTCCCGAACGAAAAATTGTCGCCATCGACCGTGGCGTTGACATTCAATGGGTCAGCAGTCATGGAGGAAGCAAAGCTGGCCTGAAAGACATAGGTCAGCGAGCCGCCTTCGGCGATTCCGGCTCCACCGTAATTGATGTTACCCGTGCCGCTGGAACTGGCACTCTGGCATCCGAGAGGGGCACCATCCTGGTTCTGACAACTCCAGCTCAGACTGACCGTGCCGGGAAAGGCGGTGGACACCGCAAACGGCGCGACCGGGTCATCGGTGTCAGTATTGGTGATCACCAGGGTATAGGTCGCGGTGGTTCCGGGGGTGTAGGTCCCAGGCCCGGTCCAGCTCACATCCAGATCGGCCTGGGCGTTCAGCGAAAGCGTCGCCAGAAGGAAAGCAAGGGCCAGGAGCGGCTGAAGGCGGCTGGGCCACGGACGTGCGTGCTGACTCACGGCTGGATTTCTCCATCTGTGGCCGCGTCAGCCCTAGATACCCCGAGCTTGGACGCGGCGCGTTCCCTGATCAAGACGGGCTGTGGCCCGTCTTGCGATTTTTTTCGATCACGCCATCAGGGCGGTCGAAAATCTCCTTGAAATGACCGGCAGCCGCGTGCTGAATCCCCAGACGCGAACTCCGGACCTCTGATCCAATCCCATCCGCGCCTCAACCAATTGATTTTGCGGCGAATAAAAGGAATGGCCGAGGCAGCCCGTCAGGCAGCACTCGGTCGGTGGATGATAAATGAAGGCAGGCTGAACCATGAAAAATTCTGTTAAATCGATCGCAATGGTGACACGGTTGTTTGATTTGAATCAAGCATTCGGAAAAGAGCCTTTATGTACTTACTACTTAATTCCGTCAATCGGCCAGGAAACCCGCCAATTATTTTCACCGGCAACCTGCCCCGGTGCAATCGGGTAGGCTATTGTCGCAATCCGGCGTCCGTTGAAGTCATGAACCTGGTCGATCCCCGCTTGAGTGAATTCATCTTGGTCAGCGAAATCCGCGAGGGCCAAGTGCTGGCCGAGCCGATCTTTCGCTACAAGTACGGCGATCCGGCCCCTGTGGACGGTCACCATATCATGGCCCTGTATCGCGACGCCGGCGGCTGGCTGCCGGCCGCCTACGTCAACTATCTGTCCCACGGCCCGGCCATGCTCTCGCGCGGGGCGTGCACCGACGGACGGGTGCTCAGGGCAATGGCGCCAGAGCAGCTGGCGGCGGTGACCGCAGCCGGCGGCCTGATGCTGCAGCTGATGCGCTACGGAGAGGCGCTGTTCGAAGATGAGTCGGTGGCGACGTTCGCCTGCTGCGGCGATGCCAGAAGCTGGTCGGTAGTCGAACAGTGCGGCTATCAGCGTCTCGATCACCCCTACCTGATCGTGCGCTGGAATCGACAGCTACAAGGCGCCGAACAACGTGCGCTGCTGGATTCCATCCACCAGCGCGAACCGTTCTAGGGAGGCTCTGAACAACTCTGCGCTGTCGCGCCCGCGCAGAGTTGTTCAGAGCCTCCCTAGCCTGCTTCGGAAAGGATGCGTTCGAGGTCTGTGCGGCTGCGCCAGTCGCGGCCGCAGATGTAGCGGGGCAAAAACCAGCGGTCGCTGTTGCGGGTAACCGGCTCTGGATCGCAACCGATACCCGCCTCGATGCCCAGACGAGCCGCATGGGTGGGCAGGTAGTGACGGCGCAGGTAGTCACTGGCCTGTCCGAACGGGTAGGCGAAGTAGCGCGGACGCCGGGCCGCGACGCACTCGATGTAGTCACTGGCGCGGTCGATCTCCAGCCGGCACTCATCCTCGGTGTCGATCAGCGCAAAGTCTCCACCCAGGCCGTCGCGCTGGCAGGTCCGGCTCAGACAGGGATGGTTGTGGTCCCAGCTGTGATTTTCGATGCCCATGCGGCCCGAGGCCGCCGCCGCGGCCCACCAACGATCGCTCAACACGTCCATGCCGCCGCACAGTTTGCTGTCCATTTCGGCCCGCGCCTCGGGCGAGGCAATCACGAAAGAGCTGACATGCGGTCGATGACCGGGATCGGCACCCCGGGCAGCGACGAATTCCCGCAGACGCCGATCCAGGCTTTTCTGCCAGCCGCACTGCGGATGATCGAAATCCTCGAAATCCATTATCGGGCCATCATCGGCGGTCAGCACGACGATCTTCGGCGGCAGGTTGCCGGCAGTCAGGGCGGCCAGTGCCTGATCCAGCGGCCAGATCGTCCAGCCATGGTCGCCCAGCGTCTCCAGGTCGGCTGAAAACGCCTCCAGATCGGGGCCGGCTTCGTGGTTGATGCCGATCTCGTCGCTGTAGAAAGCATGCCAAAGCAGCATCAGGAAGCGATCGGCGCGAGTTCCGCTCATGGATCTATCCTACTCCAGGATGACCAGGTAGCCGGCGCCGCGACGGCGAATTTCCAGCACCAGCTCGCGATCGGCCGACAGCGGGAACTGGGTACGGAACTCGCTAAGCGAGCGCACCGGTTGGCGGTTGACGGCTACGACCAGGTCACCACCACGCAAGCCCGCGCGCCAGGCCGGGGTGTTGCGCCGCACCACCTCGACCACCACGCCCTGGGCATGGGCACGATCGGGCACCCGTATCAGGCTGACGCCATCCAGGCGCGCATCCAGACGCCGGCCGGAAATCCGCGCATCCAGGTCTTCGACGATCTCGACGCTGACCTGGTGCGAACGGCCATCGCGCCAGTAGCCCAGCTCGACCTCGCGGCCCACCGTCAGCAAGCCCTCGGCATGGCGGAAGTGATTGGCGTTCTGCACCGGGCGACCATCGAGGCGCGCCAGGATATCGCCGGCACGCAAGCCCGCCTGCTCGGCCGCCGAATCCCGCTCTACCCGGGTGATCACCGCGCCACGCATGGTCTCCGGCAATTCCAGCGCCTCGCGCAGCTGGCTGGTCAGATCCTGCACATCAATGCCCAGGCTGCCGCGCCGTACCTCGCCGAACTGAACCAGTTGCGACATCACGTGGCGGGCAGTAGCCGCCGGAATGGCAAAACCGATCCCCACGTTGCCGCCGGAGGGGGTGAAAATCGCGGTGTTGATACCGATCAATTCGCCAGCCAGGTTGATCAGCGCGCCGCCAGAGTTGCCGGGATTGATCGAGGCGTCGGTCTGGATGAAGTTCTGGTACTCAAGGCCGCGCAGGCCGCTGCGCCCCAGCGCCGAGACGATACCCGAGGTCACGGTCTGACCAAGGCCGAAGGGATTGCCGACTGCGACCACGAAATCACCGACGCGAAGCCGGTCGGAATCGCTCAGCGGCAGCTCGGCCAGGCTGTCGGCCTGGATGCGAATGACGGCCAGATCGGTGTCGCGTTCGCTGCCGATGAACTCTGCCGAGTACTCGCGGCCATCATGCAGCGTTACCGCGATATCGTCGGCGCCATCGATGACGTGGTTGTTGGTCAGGATGTGGCCCTTTTCGGCATCGACGATCACGCCCGAGCCCAGACTCTGCTGGACCCGCTCGCGCGGCATGCTGGGAAAGTCGAAGAAACGGCGAAAGAACGGGTCGTCCATGAACGGGCTGGTGCGAACCTGGACCCGGGTGCGGGTATGCACGTTGACCACCGCCGGGGTGACCTCTTCGAGCAGCGGCGCCAGCGACGGCAGCGGCTGACCGTCGACCGAGTGTGGCAGGGCGGCGCCGAGCGGCGACCACCACATCATCACGCCCATTCCGGTCACAACCAGGGCAAGCAAGGCAGAAACAAAATTGCTGGGGAGCTTCATATCCCGATTCATCCGGTTTGCTGTCCGCCGGCTAAGACCAGTATCGTGCCTGCGGGTTTCATCACCGCACATTGTCGACTTCGGCAATGCCCTCCAGCGCCGCGCCGACAGTCCGCCAGGGCAGCAAGGCGTTGCGCCTGCGACCGGGAAATCGGGCCACCGCCTGCAGAATGCGCAACGGGCCAAGCGACTTCGGCGGTACCGCGTCCGGGTCGTCCAGCATATTGGAAAACTCCGCGAAAGCGGCATGAAACTCGGACAAGCTCCGTCCTTCGATCCACTCGCTAAGCATCGACGCCGAGGCGGTCGTGACCGCGCAGGCCTGGCCGTCGCAGCGCATGGTTGAGATCACCCCGTCGGCCACCTTCAAGGTAATGAACAGATCATCACCACAGCTGCCATCATGGCCACGGGCGCTGTGGGTAGGCGCCTCGAGCCGACCAACGTTGCGCGGGGAGCGATTGTGATCGAGAAGGAGGTCGTGGTAGAGCTGTTCCAGACTCATGGCCTGGCAAAGCATGGGGCCGGGACGGGCCCCATGCAAGTGGTTCCGGAAGAAGCCTCAGAAACGGGCGGCCAGGCGTAGCTCCCAGACATTGTCGCCATCGGCGCGGGTCCACTCCGCCGCGCCGTTGATCCGCGGGGTGAAGAAGAAGCTGGCGCCAAGACCCCATTCGTCGTCGGACTCGATGCCGGCATAGCGCGCCCCGATGCCGAAAACGCGCATCGGGTAATAGTCGGCACGCAGGCGATAGGCAAAGTCATTGCTGCCGTTGCGGGCCACCCCGAGATCGGCCTCGAAATTGAACCAGGCGTCGCCACCAAGCTCGGCCACATGCTTGCCGCCGACGGTGAACACATCAACATC
>SKQS01000145.1 GCA_007118895.1 Wenzhouxiangella sp. | reverse complement strand
CTGCAAAACCGCCATTCTCCGGTTCAAATCCGGATGCCGCCTCCATATTTCCCTGCGGGAGTAACTCAGTGGTAGAGTGCAACCTTGCCAAGGTTGAAGTCGCGGGTTCAAATCCCGTCTCCCGCTCCAGATTATGCATTTTTTACATCAACCCATCTTTTCGCCATCTCTTGAACAAATAACATTACCTCATATTTTGGAGGCACTTGGAAAACAGCTTTCCTGCCCGGGATTAAGGAGAAATTCTTGCAAGCTACTGATATTATCCTCGAAAACAATATAGATAAACTTTTGAACAAGGCATCTGAAAAATTCCAGGTAGAATTCGAGAACGTCAGAGTCGGCAGCCATAAAATGCATATCCTTCAGATTGCTGACCTGGACAGATACATTGATCAATTGGCAGAAGAGTCCAGAGACAAGATAGAATTGCCTTTCTGGGCAAAAATCTGGCCTGCTTCCATTCTATTGAGCCATTACCTGACCAGCTTTCCTGAACCTGCTGCAGGCAGACAGGTTATTGAACTTGGTTGCGGCATAGGCCTTGCCGGGTTGTTCTGCGCTGCCAGAGGGTTTGATGTAGTTCTTTCCGACAACAATACTGATGCTCTCCTGTTTGCCAAGATCAACATACTGAAGAACAACCTGCAGAAAAAAGTCAGCATCATGCCTGTAGACTTTACCCGGGATAGACTGCAGAAGAAGTTTGATTACATAGTAGGCTCTGAGATATTTTACCGTGAAAGCGGTTACCGGGGATTGGTCAAATTTCTCCTGTTTCATCTGCAAACATCTCCTCATGCTGAAGTGGTTCTTTCAGCTGATTACCGCAGACAGGCAAAGAAATTTTTTCAGACCGCAAGAAAAGAGTTTTATATAGACCAGAAAAATATCGGCTACAAAGAACAGGAAGACCAGTCCGGGGATCAGGAAAGATTTCTTTGTGCAATCTACAGGATGAAGGCTATAAAGAAATGATCAATATTGGCCGGTCCATTAAAACATACACCTCTGACGCTGACAAGGCTCTTTCTCCAGAAGAAACAGTTGAAAGGACAGTCCTTGCCTTTAACAGACACGGACAGGCCATCTTGAAAGAACTCAAACGCATTGACACCGGGAGACTGGGCATCCCGGTATACTTCAGTTATTATGGAGCCAGGGCCAGAGAAATGGGCGTGCCCAAACGCCAGCAGATGGGCAAGGGCGCCTCTGCTGTTCAGGCTCAATGCTCTGCTCTCATGGAACTGGCTGAAAGATATTCTTACTTTGGATATGTAAACAATCAGCACAACTTTGACCGCCTCACCTGGAGTGAAGCTACTTCAAGATGGGGGGAAAGTCTGATTCCCATAACTGAAATAATTAAATCAGTAGATGAGGACATTTCTGTTGATAAGGCGCGGACAGCCCTGGATCTCGTCAGGTGGAGATTCACGCCAGCCACAAACATCCATGCTCGCCGCCAGGTATATGTCCCTCTGGATTGGTTTAAAAAGCTTAATGAATTCAATGGAAGCAGCGCAGGAAACAGCTTTGAAGAGTCTATCCTGCAGGGTGCATGCGAACTGGTGGAAAGGCATACCAACGCACTGCTTGACTTAACACGTCCGATAACTCCCACCATCAGTCCTGAATCAATCTCAGACCCAATCCTCAAAGAACTTCTGGAAAAATTCACCAGGCATGGCATAAAGGTCTGGCTCAAAGACACAACCTCAGACTATCCCGTACCTACAATTAGCGCCATCGCTTATGATCCCGGGACTTTTCCTCACCTCAGTGAAATCGTATTTGCAGCCGGCACAGCCACATCCCCTGATAAAGCCGCAATCCGCGCACTTACTGAAGTTGCCCAACTGGCGGGAGATTTTCATACCGGGAGTAATTATGAGGCTTCCGGTCTTCCCAAGTTCACTTCTCTGAGAGAAATCGAATGGCTTACAAGTGGAGAAACTGTAAGCTTATCCTCACTTCCGGATATATCCCAGCCTGATATGGGCCTGGAACTGACCTGCCTCAGTCAGGGACTGGCCGACATGGGCTATACCCTGTATTCAGTATCAACCATGCATCCTGACCTGAATATTCCGACCAATTATAATTTTATTCCCGGATTTTTATTCCGGGAGAGAACCCCCAATGCAAGTATCGGGCTTATTGTAGGGCGAATCCTGGCTGAAGAAACTGACCCTGCTATTGCTTTGGACAAGCTGAAGCAGCTGTCCAGAATATACCGCCAGGCCTTCTTTGTACCTTTTTTCACAGGCATGGCATACATGCGCATGAACGAGCTTGATGCAGCCCTGCAGCACTTTCTTGAAGCGGATAAAGTTCAGCCTGATGATGAGTCAAAGGCTATCAATGCGTTTTACTGCGCCTATACATTGTCCCTGATGGAAAAGTGGCAGCATACTCTGCCCTATCTGGACAGGGCCATTGAACATGATCCCTTGGTCAAGGAATATTTCAATCTCCTAGGTGTGGCTTATTACAAGCAGAATAACTACGAAACAGCGGCCATGAATTTTCAGAAAGCCCTTGAACTTGACAGCGGATCTGCCACTGACATAGCCAACCTGGGACTTTGTTACAAGGAAATGGGGCAGAGCAAAGCTGCCGCTGAAATGCTCTCACGCGCACTTGAACTTGATCCAACTCTTTGCTATGCAAAGGAATGTCTTAAGAAAATGAGTTTGTGAAGGTTTTATCAAAATTTACGAACAAAGACATTGACAAAAAAGTATTAAGGATTCTACAGTACCTGTGTTCTGTTTAAGAGAAGCATAAGTACTTTTCATCAATCAAATGCAGCCTGCGTTTGATATTGACAATGTCAATGCCTTTTTTCGTAATAATCAATTAAGGAGGTAATTAGCATGGCAGTTGTGGAATTTAAGGGGAAACAATTTGAGGTAGATGAGGATGGTTTCCTGCAAAGATTTGAAGACTGGAGTCCTGAATGGGT
>SKQS01000207.1 GCA_007118895.1 Wenzhouxiangella sp. | reverse complement strand
TACCTGCCGTTCGATCTGACCACCGCCTACATCAATACCATTCCACCGCATCGTCAGCCTGCCATGCCTGGCGACGTGGCGGTGGAATCGCGCATTCGCGCGATCAATCGGTGGAACGCGATGGCCATGGTGGTGCGGGCATCGCGCCGAGGTGGTGAGCTGGGTGGCCATATTGCGAGCTTCGCCTCGGCTGCCACGCTTTACGATGTTGGCTTCAATCACTTCTTCAAGGGTCCGGATCATGCGGATGGCGCCGACCTGCTCTACATCCAGGGCCATTCCTCGCCCGGTGTCTACGCGCGCGCCTTTCTAGAGGGTCGGATCAGCGAAGACCAGCTCGATCGCTTTCGCCAGGAAGTCGATGGCGAGGGTTTGAGCTCCTATCCGCATCCGTGGCTGATGCCGGATTTCTGGCAGTTTCCAACCGTCTCCATGGGCTTGGGTCCCATCATGGCGATCTACCAGGCCCGGTTCCTGAAGTATTTGACCAATCGCGAGATCGTCGATGCCTCTGGCCGCAAGGTCTGGTGTTTCCTCGGCGATGGCGAGATGGACGAGCCGGAGTCGCTGGGCGCCATCTCGCTGGGTGGGCGCGAGAAGCTCGACAACCTGGTATTCGTGGTCAACTGCAACCTGCAGCGTCTGGACGGCCCGGTGCGCGGCAATGGCAAGATCATCCAGGAGCTGGAGGGTGTGTTCCGCGGCGCCGGCTGGAACGTCATCAAGGTGATCTGGGGCTCTTATTGGGATCCACTGCTGGCTCGCGATACCCAGGGACTGCTGCGCAAGCGCATGGAAGAGGCGCTGGATGGCGATTACCAGAAGTACAAGGCCAACGACGGCGCCTACGTGCGCGAGCATTTCTTCGGCGCTTACGACGAGTTGAAGGAAATGGTCGCCAACCTGTCGGATGAGGATATCTGGCGACTCAATCGCGGCGGACACGATCCGCGCAAGATCTACGCCGCCTATCATGCCGCGACTCATCACCAGGGTCAGCCGACGGTCATCCTGGCCAAGACCATCAAGGGTTACGGCCTGGGCAAGTCGGGCGAAGGTCAGAACATCTCGCATCAGCAAAAAAAGCTCGACGAAGAAGGCGTGCGCTATTTCCGCGATCGTTTCAACGTTCCGGTCAGCGACGACAGGCTGTCCGAAGTGCCCTACTTCCACCCGGGCGAGGACTCCGAGGAGGTTCGCTACATCAAGGCCCGGCGTGACAGCCTCGGTGGGTTTCTGCCGGCGCGCCGGGTCGAGGCCGAGCCGCTGCAAACACCGGCGCTGGAGGCCTTCGAGTCGATCCTCAAGGGCTCCGGGGAACGCGAGATTTCCACCACCATGGTCTTTGTGCGTACGCTGGCGGTGATGTTGCGCGACCAGCAAATAAAGTCCCGGGTGGTTCCCATCATCTGCGACGAGGCCAGGACTTTCGGCATGGAAGGGCTGTTCAGACAGATCGGCATTTATGCGCCCTTCGGCCAGCTCTATGAGCCGGTCGACTCCGACCTGCTGGCTTACTACAAGGAAGACCGCCAGGGCCAGGTGCTGCAGGAAGGCATCACCGAGGCCGGGTCAATGAGCTCTTGGATCGCGGCGGCCACCAGCTATGCCACCAATGGTGTGGCGATGATTCCTTTCTTCATTTTCTACTCGATGTTCGGCTTCCAGCGTATCGGTGACCTGGCCTGGGCCGCCGGCGACATGCGATCGCGGGGCTTTCTGATCGGCGGCACCTCGGGCCGGACCACCCTCAACGGCGAGGGCTTGCAGCATGAGGATGGTCATTCTCACGTCATGTCGGCGACCATTCCCAACTGCATCAGCTATGACCCGACCTTCGGCTACGAACTGGCGGTGATCCTTCAGGACGGGCTCAAGCGCATGTACGCCGATGGCGAGGACGTGTTTTACTACGTCACCGTGCTCAACGAGAACTACAGGCATCCGGCGATGCCGAAGGGTGCCGAGGAGGGCATAGTCCGCGGCATGTACCTGCTGCGCGATTGCGGTCTGGGCACCAGCGATCCGTCCAAGGCCAGGGTGCAGCTGATGGGCAGCGGCGCGATACTGCGCGAGGTGATTGCCGCGGCTGATCTGCTGGCCGAGCATTTCGGGCTGGACGCCGACATCTGGTCGGTTCCCAGCTTCACCGAGCTGCGCCGCGAGGCGATGGCGGTCAGTCGTCGCAATCGCCTGAAACCCGAGGCCGAGCCGGTCCAGCCCTATGTCACCGGCCTGCTCGAGGGCCGGCCGGGACCGGTGGTGGCGGCCACCGACTACATCCGGGGCCACGCCGACCAGGTGCGCGAGTTCGTTCCACAGAACGATTACATCGTGCTGGGTACCGATGGCTTCGGCCGTTCCGACACGCGCGAGAACCTGCGCCGGTTCTTCGAGGTCGATCGCCGTCATGTTGCCTGGGCGGCACTGGTTGGCCTGCATCGTCGCGGACAGTTCAGCGACGAGGATTTGCGCCAGGCCCGAGAGGTTCTCGAGATAGACCCCGACAAGCCGCTGCCGACCACGGTATAGCTGCGGCAAACGAAGTTTTCGCACAGCGACGCAGATTCGAGACAAATGCCATGAGCAACAACAAGGAAATCAAGGTCCCAGACATCGGCGATTTCGACAAGGTGCCGGTCATCGAAGTGCTGGTGGCCGAAGGCGACCGGGTCGAGGCCGAGCAGTCGCTGATCACCCTGGAATCGGACAAGGCGACCATGGAGGTGCCGGCGTCGGCGGCTGGGAAGGTGGTGGAGTTGTTGGTCAAGGAAGGCGATGAAGTTGGGGAAGGTGATGTGATTGCGGTGGTCGCCGTTGACGACGGCGACGGGGAAGAGGGGAAAAAGGAAGAGGGAAAGGGGAAACGGGAGACAGGAAACGGGGAGGCGGAAGACGGCGCAACCGAAGGCGGGGAAACGGAAGAGGAGGAAACCAGGAAAGGCGAAAGGGAAGAGAGGGAGCCGGAAACCGGAAACCGGAAACCGGAAACCGCAAAAGATGCCCATGGGCAGGCCAGTCCTGACTTCGGGGATACTCTGCCATCGCCACCGGTGCCGTTCAACGAGATGGACCATGATCCCGGCTCGCTGCCGCATGCCTCGCCCGCGGTGCGCAAGCTGGCGCGCGAGCTGGGCGTGGATCTCGGTCGGGTCGAGGGTAGCGGCCGCAAGGGTCGGATCACCGAGGAAGACCTCAAGGGCCACGTCAAGCGCCAAATGGAGGCGCCAGCCGGCGCGCCTGTCAGCGCGGGTGGTCTGGCCGTGGCCGATCCGCCCGAGGTGGATTTTTCGAAATACGGCGAGATCGCCGAGGAGAAGCTCTCGCGCATCAAGCGCATCTCCGGGCCCGCGTTGCATCGCAACTGGGTTTCGATCCCGCACGTGACCCAGTTTGACGAAGCCGACATCACCGAAATGGAGGCCTTCCGCAAGGCCAGCCAGGACCAGGCCGAAAAGGCCGGCACCCGGATGACGCCGCTGGTCTTTCTGATCAAGGCGGTGGTTGCCGCGCTGAAGAAGTTCCCGCACTTCAACGCCTCGTTGTCGAATGACGGTCAGACCCTGATTCGCAAGCAGTATTTCCACATCGGCGTCGCCGTCGATACGCCCAATGGCCTGGTCGTCCCGGTGATTCGCGATGCCGACCAGAAGGGCCTGATCGATCTGGCCGGAGAGCTGACCGAGCTGTCTTCGCGGGCGCGCGAGGGCAAGCTCAAGGCCGAGGAAATGAAGGGCGGCTGCTTTTCGATCTCCAGCCTGGGCGGCATCGGGGGCACCGCGTTCACCCCCATCATCAACGCGCCGGAGCTGGCCATACTCGGGGTGTCGAGAGCGTCGATGAGGCCGGTATGGAACGGTAGCGAGTTCGAGCCGCGGCTGATCCTGCCGCTGTCGCTGTCCTACGACCACCGGGTGATTGATGGCGCCGACGCGGCGCGGTTTACCCGATACCTGGCCGAGCAGCTCGAAGACTTGCGGCGGCTGTTACTGTGAGGCTTCGATGAGCAACAGGCGAGAAATCAAGGTTCCCGACATTGGTGACTTCGACAAGGTGCCGGTGATCGAGGTGTTGGTGTCCGAAGGCGACCTGATCGAGGCCGACCAGTCGCTGATCACCCTGGAATCGGACAAGGCGACCATGGAAGTGCCGGCATCAATGGCCGGGACGATTGTGCAGTTGCTGGTTAAGGAGGGCGATGAAGTCGGCGAGGGCGATGTGATTGCGTTGGTGGAGGTGGCTTCGGAGGATGGGGTGGAAGCGTCGGACGAACGCGATCCCGGGGACGACGTCGAGAAGGGTTCAGGGTTCAGGGTTCAGGGTTCAGGGGAGCCTCCGGATGATGCCGAGAAGGCTGAAGCGTCCGAACCCTTCAAGTCGGCTGATGAAACCCGCCCTGAAACCCGAAACCTGAAACCTGAAACCTCTCATTCCCACGACTTCGACCTGGTGGTGCTGGGTTCCGGTCCGGGTGGCTACACGGCGGCATTTCGCGCTGCCGACCTGGGGCTGAAAGTCGCGCTCATCGAGCGCTACCCGAGCCTGGGTGGGGTGTGCCTGAACGTCGGCTGCATTCCCTCGAAGGCACTGCTGCATGTCGGCCAGGTGATCGATGCCGCCGAGCGCTTGGGCGATCATGGAGTCAGGTTCGGCCAGCCCGAGATTGATCTCGACAAGTTGCGCGATTTCAAGGACCAGGTGGTCGACAAGCTGACCGGCGGCCTGGCCGGCATGGCCGGCAAGCGCAAGGTCGAAGTGATTCAGGGCGCGGGCAGCTTCTCCTCGGACCATGCGCTGGACATAAGGCATGACGGGCAGCATCGCACGGTGAGTTTTGGCCAGTGCATCATTGCTGCCGGCTCGCGGGTCATCGAGATCCCCGGTATCCCGTGGCAAGACGAGCGGGTGATGGATTCGACCGGGGCGCTGAAACTGGCAGAGGTGCCACAACGCCTGCTGGTCATCGGCGGTGGCATCATCGGGCTGGAAATGGCCTGCGTCTACCGGGCGCTGGGTTCTGCAGTGACGGTGGTCGAGATGATGGACCAGCTGATGCCGGGCGCCGACCCGGACCTGGTCAAGCCACTGCACAAGTACCTGGAAAAACAGGGGGTGAGATTCCTGCTGGGCACCCGGGTGGAGCAGGTAGCGACCGCTGATCAAGCGCTGAAGGCCAGTTTCGATGGCAGCCAGGCGCTTGAGACGGCCGAGTTTGATCGCGTGCTGGTCTGTGTCGGCCGCCGCCCGAACGGCGACCGGATCGGCGCAGAGCACGCCGGAATCAAGGTCGACGACAAGGGCTTCATCGCCATTGACGGCCAGATGAGAACCAATGTCGACCATATCTATGCCATTGGCGACATAGTCGGTCAGCCCATGCTGGCCCACAAGGCCAGCTACGAGGGCAAGGTGGCCGCCGAGGTTGCGGCCGGAGAAAAGCGCGCTGCCGAGGCCCGCGCCATCCCCTCAGTGGCCTATACCGACCCGGAGGTTGCCTGGGTCGGCATCACCGAGACCCAGGCGAAGGAGCGCGGGCTGGATTATGGGGTTGGCAAGTTCCCCTGGGCGGCCTCGGGCCGGGCGCTGGGCATGGACCGCAGCGAGGGCTTTACCAAGCTGATCTTTGATCGCGGCAACGGGCGCCTGATCGGCGCCGGCGTGGTCGGCCCACATGCCGGGGACTTGATCGCCGAGCTGACCCTGGCCATCGAGATGGGTTGCGATGCTGCCGACATCGGCCTGACCATCCATCCGCACCCGACCCTGTCGGAGTCGGTGATGATGGCCGCCGAGGTGTTCGAGGGCACGATTACCGATCTGTACCTGCCGAAGAAGCGCTGATCCCCGGCCACAGCAGGCCGATGACGATTGCGCTGCAGGCTGCCGCCTGCAGCCGCCAGTCCGGAGCAAACGCCAGCGCCGAGGCGCTCAGCAGCCAGACCCGCTGCCAGGCCGGCAGACGACCACGTCCCCAGCCCTCGATGCCGGTGGCAAACGCCGCCAGCGCCAGCGCAATCGCCAGGCCCTTGAACAGCACCATGCCCGGATCGCCACCGATAATGATTTCCGGATGGAAGGCCATGTACAGCGGTATCAGGTACAGGCCCTTGGCGAATTTCCATGCCTGCAGACTGGTAGCCATCGGTCGGCTGCCGGCGATCGCCGCAGCGGTGAAGCCTGCCAGTGCGACCGGCGGGGTGACGTTGGAATCCTGCGAATACCAGAACACGATCAGGTGGGCGATCAACAACGGCAGGCCGAACTCCACCGCCAGCGCCGGGCCGACCAGCACGATCAGAACGATGTAGCTGGCGGTCACCGGCAAACCCAGGCCGAGGATCAGGCTGGCCAGCATGATCAGGACCAGGGCCAGTAGCAGGCTGCTGCCGGCCAGGCCGACGATCATCCCGGAGATCTTCAGCCCCAGGCCGGTCAGGCCAACCACGGCGACGATGATGCCGGCGGTGGCGCAGGCCACGGTGACAGACAGCGCGTTGCGGGCGCCGGTGACCAGGCCATTCAGGCCTGTAGCGGCGCCTTGGCGCAGGCTTGTCCGCGCCTGGGCACCCGACTTGCCAATCATCTGCCACAAGCCGCGAAGGCAGCTCAGAATGATCAGCGATACCAGGGCCCAGAAGGCCACCCGCATCGGCGACAATCCCTGTACCAGCAGGGTAATCAGCACCGCCAGTGGCAGCAGGTAGATGCCGCCGGCAGCCAGCGTGCCGGCCAGCCCTGGCGCGCCGCTTTCCGCGCGACCCATACCCTGACGCAGCGCAACCAGGTGGACCAGCAGGTATACCGAGCCCAGGTACAGGAGCGCCGGGAAGATGCTGGCCTTGACGATCTCGATGTAGGGCAGCCGGGTGTACTCGGCGATCAGGAAGGCGCCGGCCCCCATCAGCGGCGGCAGGATCTGCCCGCCTGTGCTGGCGGCCGCCTCTATCCCCCCGGCCTGGGCCGGCCGATAGCCGAGGCGCTTCATCAACGGAATGGTCAGCGAGCCGGTGGCAGCCACGTTGGCGATCGCGCTGCCGGATATCGATCCCATCCCGGCCGAGGCCAGCACCGCTGCCTTGGCCGGGCCGCCGCGCTGGCGGCCGGTCAGGGCAAAGGCCAGGTCGATGAAGAACCGGCCGGCCCCGGTAACCTGCAGAAAGGCGCCGAACAGCACGAACATGAACACGAAGCTGGCCGCCACGCCCAGCGGCAGTCCGTAAATGCCCTCCTGGCCCAGGTACAGCATCGCCACCACCCGCTCGAGGCTGTAGCCGCGATGGGCCAGCGCCTCGGGCAGCCACTGACCCAGCCACGGCAGTTCGCCGCGCGGTCCGGCCAGGGCGTAGATGATGGCCAGCACGGCAATCACGGTCAGGCTGGGCCCGACCACTCGCCGGCAGCCCTCGAGCAGGGTAACGGTGGCAATGACGCCGAACACGATGTCGGTTCGGGTCCAGAAACCGGCGCGCTCGAAGATGGCATCGAGGTTGACCAGCAGGTAGGCCGCCGCGCTCGCGGCGCCAAGAAACAGCAGTGTATCGATGGCGGTTGCCAGCCAGCCCCGCGGCTGTCCCCGAACTGGCCCGAACAGCGCAAAACACAGCATCAGCACCAGCGCCAGGTGAATGCCGCGCTGAAAGAAGGGGTCCAGTGGGCCAATACCGGCGGCATACAGCCCGAACAGCGACAGCGCCACTGCCAGCACCATGACCAGCGCGGCCAGCCAGCCAGCGGCCGGCAACCAGGGCTCGCCGCGAGGGTCGCTCACTGCATCAAATGATCTGGCACATCGTGCCCGGCGTCTGAATAGAACCCGGCCGCCCCAGGGTGGAAAGGCAGCGGGGAGGTGGCCAGGCTGTACTCGATCGAGGCGGTGTTCATTGCCGCATGAATGCCGCGCAAGGCATCCAGATTCTCGAACAGCACCCGGGTGATCGCATGTGCCAGCTCGTCGGGCATGTCGGCATGGACGACCAGCAGGTTGGGGATTCCCACGGTCAGCACTGGCTGATCGATGCCGTCATAGGTGCCGCCGGGAATCTCGTGCCTGAACATCGCCGCACCGTGCGCCGTGGCGCGATCGATCTCGGCCTCGGTCAGACCGACCAGGCGAATGTCGCGACTGACTGCCAGGCTCATGATGGCGCTGGTCGGCGGAGCCACCGACCAGAATCCGGCGGCGATGTCGCCGTCGCGCAGGGCGTCGGCGGTTTCGTTGAAATTCAGCCGCCGGGCGCGGAGATCACGCAGGCTCATGCCGTTGGCTTGCAGCAAGGTCGCGACGTTGATCTCGGTGCCGCTGCCCGGCGCGCCCACACCGACCCGCCGGCCTCGCAGGTCACCCAGCGCGTGTACCGGGCTGTCGGCCAGCGCCACCAGGTGCACTGCATTGGGATACAGGGCGGCAATCACCCTGAGGTTTTCCAGCTGCCGACGGGCAAATCTGCCCTCGCCGCGATACGCCTGCACCGCGGTGTCGGCCAGGCTAAAGGCGATATCGCTTTCTCCGCGGTGGATCAGCGCCAGGTTTTCCACCGACCCGCCGGTGACCTCGGCAACCGCGGTATGGCCCTCGATATGCTGGCCAATCAGTTCGGACAGGCCGCCGCCCAGCGGATAGTAGACTCCGCCGGTGCCGCCGGTGGCAATCGACAGGCGCTGCTGGGCCGGCGCCGTGTCGGCCAGGCCGAGGGCAAGTACTGCCAGGCTCAGCCAGGGAAGGAACTTGTTCATTGCTGTATCTTGAAATCGGAGCGCCTCCCCATTGTATGCGCGCCGGCGATCATGGCGGGCGGCGAGTCATGAATGAGGGAGGGTACAATCTGGCCGCCCTGAATACGAGTTGGAGAGGACAGGCATGCGCATTACGTTCATCATCGCCGCGTTTGTGATCGTGCTGCTGACAGGTCTTGCGCTCGGCCTGGTCCTGTACTTTGACGAGGACAGGCTCAAGACCTTGCTGGTCGATCAGGTTCGTCAGCAGACCGGGCGCGAGTTGACCCTGTCGGGACCGCTGGGGCTGAAGGTGTTTCCGCGGATCGCCATTGATGCCCGCGACGTGAGCCTGTCCGGGCCGCCGACCTTCGACGGGCCGGAGCTTTTTGCCGCCGATCAGCTAAGTCTTTCGGTGGCCCTGCGTCCGCTGCTTGGTCGTCGTATCGAGGCCGACAGTGTATTGCTGCATGGCGCCGTGATTCATCTGCATACCGATGCTGCCGGCCGCCACAGCCTTGACGGCCTGGCTGACCGTCAGCGGGAATCGGGCATGGAGGCTGAGGCGGTGGATCTTGCGATCGATGAAATCCTGCTGCGCGATGTTGATTTCAGACTCAGTGACGCCGGCCCGGTGCCGCCGCAACAAATCTCCCTGCGCCAGCTGCGGATCCAGCAGCTGGCGCCCGGCAAGGCTGCTCCTTTCGACCTGGCGCTGGCAGCCGGTCCGGATGGGGCGCTGGACATCAGTGCAACCGGACGCCTGACCTGGCCGGAACCGGGGGCGGAAGTAAGCGTTGACGATCTGGATCTGGCTGCGCGCATGGGTGACCATCGCCTGGTGCTGACCGGCCGGCTGACGCTGGATCCGGGGCCGCCGCTGACGCTGGACCTGGCGCCGGCCCGCCTGAGCCATGAAGGCGAAAAATTCGATCTGGCGGCCGGCCTGGTACTGGCCGAACGACCGCGATTTACGGTGAGTATGCAAGGCGGTCGACTGGATCTGGATCGTCTGATCGTCGAGGCGGAATCGGCCGACGGTAGCGAACAGACTGCGGATTCGCCGCTGCATATGCTCGCCGATCTGGACGCCGACCTCGAGCTCGAGCTGGACCAGCTTGTGCTGTCGGGCCTGACCATCACCGGGGTCGAGACCCGACTGGTATCCGATGCCGGTCGCCTGCGCCTGGATCCGCTGCGCGGTAATTTGCCCGGGGCTCGTGTGCAGGCCAGTGCAGAGGTAGACCTGAATCAGGACCCGGCGAGGGTCAGACTGTCGCCCAGGCTGGACCTGGACAGCCTCGCCGAGGCGCTGGCCCCGTGGCGGCTGGACCGCTTCCTCGACGGCGGCGGCGAGCTGGGGCTGTCGCTGAGCGGACAGGGCCTTTCGGCGCAGACCTTGCTGGCCAGCCTTGATGGATCGGGCCAGTACGCCTTGCGCGACGGTGTGCTCAATGGGATCGACCTTGGCAGCCTGATCGAACATCTCGCAGCGCGCGACGCAGGCGGCGCAATCAGCGCCGCAGCCGGTGGTCAGACCCGGTTCGATGAATTCATCGGTGATCTGGAAGTCAGCCAGGGACGCATGCAGCTGCCGCAGCTGACGCTTCAAGGGCCGGGCTTTGCCCTCGGTGGGACGCTGCAGATTGATCTGGCCAGCCTTGGTATCGATGGCGATCTGCGGCTGAACAGCGAGCGATTGCCCACTGCCGTACCGATCAGGCTTGCCGGTTCGCTGGATTCGGTAAGGATCGAGCCCGATCTGGCCCGCGTGGTGGAACAGGAGGTCACGCGCCGGGCTTTGCGTGAGCTCGGTCGGCGACTGGATCGTTCGCCAGATGAGCGCGAGGAAGAAGCGCCGGAGCCTGACCATGATCCGGACCCGGATCCTTGACCGGGCCGACGGTGCGGTCGTTCGTTCGCGAGTTGCAGACATGCTAAGCTTGATCCAACCAGCGGAGCGGGCGGTTTGCGTCAGGCCAGGGATGTGGTTGTGGAATGGCCCCGGCCACGGTGAGGAAATCAAGCTGAGATGAATTCGCCAGCAGAGCGTCGACGTTTTCACCGCTTCCCGTTCGATGCGGTCGGCAGCATAGTCCGGCCGGGTCAGCCACGGGTCTCCTGCCGGATCGTCGATCTGTCGATATCCGGAGCGCTGGTGACGGTCGAGGGCCGCCCCGGCCTGGTAGTTGGCGAGGAGGGTGAGCTGGCGATGTTGATTACCGGCGAACTGTCAGGTGGTGAGGTCGAGCTCAAGATACGCTTCAAGGTGGTTCGGCTGGACGAGGATCAACTGGGATGCTACTTCGTTGGTGCCGACCCGGACAACTTCGACCTGCTCAAACGCCTGGTCGAGCGCAATCTGGGCAAGCCGGAATTGCTCGATCGCGAGTTGCTCCAGCTCGGCTACTGGCCGGGTCTTCAGGCACAGTGAGAGCAGTTCGGTTAC